>JAKSAW010000304.1 GCA_022361455.1 Pseudomonadales bacterium
CCGAACTCCGTCTCGGCGGCGCGGATCCGTTCCGCCTCACCGTCGGCAAGCCCTTCCGCAACCGCGCCTGGTACCGGGTCTGGGCGAGCTACGATGCCGCAAGCGGCAGCCTCTCGGTCGGGCAGGCGCCCGTCGACGGCACCTTCGCGACCGACCAGGACGGAACCGCCTCGATGATCGCCGCCGAGAGCCTCGCGCTCGACAGCGGCGGGCCTTTGACGATCGCGGCGCGCGGAACCAACCGAGGCCCCGCCTCCATGAGCCATCATTTCAACGGCAAGATCGAAGCGCCGTCGCTCTACGGCCGCAGCCTCGCGCCGGAAGAACGGGACCGGGTCTGGCACGGCGAGGATCAGGCCGACCTCGTCGCCCGCTGGGACTTCGCCCGCGAGATCTCCTCGACCAGGTTCTACGATGCCGGAGCGAAGGGGCTCGACGGCGAGCTGGTGAATCTCCCGGCCCGCGCCATGATCGGCTCGACCTGGAGCGGCCGCGAGACCTGCTGGCGCCACGCCCCTGAAGAGTATGCCGCCATTCATTTTCACGACGACGACGTCTACGACTTCGGCTGGGACACCGATTTCAGCTTTCAGGTCCCGGCAGACCTGCCGTCCGGGGTCTATGCGGCCCGGCTGTCCTGCGGCGACCATCAGGACAACGTGCCCTTCATCGTCTGCCCGCCGCGCGGCACAAGGTCTGCCGACCTCTGCGTGATCATCCCAACCTTCACCTACGTGATCTACGGCAATCATGCCCGGGCCGAGTTCGGCGACGCCTGGCGGTCGCGCGCGGCCGAATGGAATGCCTATCCCTGGAATCCGGCCGAACACACCGAGTACGGTCTCTCGACCTACAATTTCCACAGCGACGGCAGCGGCATCTGCCACGCCTCTCACCAGCGGCCTCTAGTGACCCTCAAGCAGGGCTTTCTGACCTTCGCCGAACCCGAGGGCCGCTCGGGACTGCGCCACTACCAGGCGGACTGCCACATCGTCGCCTGGCTGCAGGCCAAG
>JAKSAW010000539.1 GCA_022361455.1 Pseudomonadales bacterium
TATTAACAACCTTTCCAGTTGATGCAATTGAACGAGTCGAGGTTATTAGAGGTCCCGGGTCCGTACTTTATGGCAGCAACGCGTTTGCCGGCGTTGTGAATATCATAACCAAAAACACTTATGAAAATAGTTTTGCAGTCTCAATTGGCTCCGGTGCCGATGACGCAGCATTCGGTGGGGCTACTTTTAGTGGAAAGATAAAAGGTTTAGAGATCGCCGGTAACTTTTATCGCCTGGAAGATGATGGATGGGAGTTCTCATCTTACTTAACCCCTGAAAATCAAAAAATGCAAGATTATTCAGAGGATAAAATTGGAAGCCGGCTATCATTGACTTATGGAAACTTTAAATTAGTGTCATATTATGCTCAAAATTTTCAGAAAAATTTCACTTCAGCGACATTCCCTTCGACATACCGTAACCAACGTCTCTTTCTGGACCTGGGTTATGAAAAAAGCTTCAGCAAAAAATGGAAAATGCAAGTCAATGCTACAGTATGTCAATTAAGAAATGTTTTGCCAAATGGCCCTAATATTCCTGCCTTTCCAGAGTCAGATGATCTTGTAGTAGAAATGACTCACAATATAGAAATTGGGCAAAGGACAAAGGTCATGGTCGGTAGCTCTATGTATAGGCTCTCCGGAGAGTGGCGGTTCCAAGATAACTTCATAGTTCCTAGTTATGACCAGGAATGGTGGAATGCATATTTCCAAGCTGACTATGAGGTAAATGACAAAGTAAAACTGATTGGTGGAGGCCAATTTAATAAACCCGAGGGCATCGATCTGGATTTTGTACCCAGGCTCGGTTCCATTTTTAGACTAAATAAGCATTGGGGAGGCAAGCTCCTCTATGGTGAAGCTTTTCGGGCTGCATTCCCTGGAGAAACCCAGATTGTCATTCCAACGACCCTTCTAGGAACGGAGGGTTTGAGCCCGGAGACTGTTACAACCATTGAAGCACAGCTTTTCTACGAAAGTAAAAAGGCTCAGGCCACAATTTCTTATTTTTCAAGCGAGCAAAACGACCTTATTACCCGCGTTCCCTCACCCAACCCCAATTATAGGTTGGAATTTGCTAACAAGGGCTCCTTGGAGAGCAGAGGAACTGAAATTGAAGGCAAATACGTACCCAACTCTAAAACCTTTATCACAGGGTCCTACACAATAAATAGCAGTGAAAATGACTCTGGACTTGAAAACCCAACACTCATCCCTCGGACCCTTGGGAAGCTTGGCATCACCTATGCCGGATCTCACGGGTTTAGTTTCGGAGTTTTCAATACTTACGCCTCTGATTTCGGTTCAGTCAAAACGATTAACCCGAATGTTGCGGTTGTAAACCCCGAACCATCCTCTTTTAATAATTTAACCGCCA
>JAKSAW010000119.1 GCA_022361455.1 Pseudomonadales bacterium
TATTATATTGTTTGGCTCTGGAACGCTAACCTCAAAGCTTTGATAAGTGCGGCCTCGAGATTCAAAGATAAATACGTCAGGAGTGGCTAGAGAATCTCCAATGTAGATATCAAAGCCTTCAACTCCGCTACCTGATGTGACTTCTTTTAGGTCAGAGAACAGACTCGAACCTAGGTTGAATTCTAGAATATCTAGCGTGTCGTCAATTCTGAAGTCGATACCGTCAACACCACCCCTATCGTTAGTGGCAGCAACCCATTCTATTTCGTCGCTGAATAGACCAAAGTCTGCATCAAAATCATCGGCATACCTGCCTCTGGATTCAAACAAGAAGGAACTCGAAGACACTAATCCGCCACCTTCAAAAACAATGCTGCCAAACCAATCAACAAGATTTCCTGGAGCAGTATGGGTGCTTGTCCAGCGGATGTGCCAGCTGTTGTCATCTGACTCATCATTCCAAATGTAGTAGCCCGTATCCATATCGGCATGGCCGAAACCGGCGGCGTCAGTATCGCCATAATAAACAGGCGTCGCCATCGCGCTAGTGGCTAATAACATTGAAATAACAGTTGCTCTCGCGATCTGTTTCATCATCTTATAATCCTCTCTAAATCCCTATTGCTTGCAGGGATATATAAGCAACTAATAGGCCAGGATCAAAAAGTAGAAATAAAACAATGGCTTATGGAATGTTTTCATTTTTGGAATGTAACAGTTTGTTAAGGAAACCGACACAAAAATGAGAACTGGTTCTCGTTTTTAGGGCTTGCTTTCTAGGTTGTTGCTAGCGTGGGCAATATGTAGGTTGGGTTCTTCGCCTGAAAGTACCCCAGAACCCTTCCAAGGAATGAGGTTATGACCACTGTAATTCGCGAAATCAATAAAGGGGTATTTAACAATTTCGAAATAGGGGGAAGTGTCGAAATCAGCTGGCAGACATAACTTAGGCTTACGCCGTAACAATTGTGTACTGCCATCTTGAGTGGTTTTAACCAGTGGCATGATTGGGAACTGCACGAAACCAAATGCATTGGCGATAAGATTGCTGCTCGCCAGCTCCACATGTTTGCCGAAATTGTATTTGAAAGCGGGGAGACGCCAACTTTGAGGCAGCAAGCTCCATGGAAAGAAAAATCTCAGGATATCGAATAGCTGATACTCTTCTTTGTCAGTGCCCGCGACACTAAGAGCATAGCGAATAGTTTGTTCAGTATCTTTTTTGGCAAGTCCTTTGGGGCGGCATATTCGTAGGTGCTCACGCTCAAGTTCTAGCAAGTGCTCGATGCAGGTACCGACACCTAACTTGGAATGGACTATTAACGGGGTATCGCTTTCGCAGTCTATGTGGGTTCGAATTAGCATTTTGATATCGCTATCTTCGATGTCAATGAGTCTGCCAATATACAAAGCACTATGGGACCATTGCGACTGTGTTAGTTTCTTGATCTTGTTATCTAGGGTGGATCGGCCTTCCACAAGAATGACATCACCGGGCTTGAGAGACTGGCGAACTCGCTCGAAATCTGACAAAACCGTGTCCTTGGGTTCAGAGCTGCGCTTTAACCAAGAGATGAGAAGCAAAATTAATTGCTTAAAAATATTCATCTCAATTCCTCTCACTTCGTATGGTGTAGGCTTATGGTATCAGCGCCACTGCGTTTTCCAAAACGCTTTTCTGAGTATAGAAATGGGGTGAGAAGCGGATGCCGCCTCCCCGATGAGCGCAAATGACTTGGTTCGACTTGAGATGCTCGAAGACCTCGTCCGTTGGTTGATTTTGAACTTTGAAAGTCACAATCCCCGCTCGGCGATGGCTTTCGGTAGGGGATAGTAGCTCGATATCATCTCTTTTGCTCAATAATTCAATCAGATAGCGAGTGTTTTCAGCGATAGCGGTTTCAACGGTTTCAACGCCAACCTCTAACAGCAAAGAAAGGCTAGCGGACATTGCATGAACTCCCAACATATTGGGGCTACCACATTCGAAACGTCGTGCACTTCTAGCGATTTCCCAGCTTTTCTCATCATAATCACCGACTTTAGCTACCATATGCCAGCCAAACTCATTGAGTGTTAACTTGTCTCTAGCGCTTTCAGCGACGAACATCACAGCGATACCCTCAGGTCCCAGCATCCATTTGTGGGCGTCGGCCACCAAAAAGTCTGCGTGTACTGCTTCGACGTCGGTTTCCAATGCGCCAACGCTTTGAATGGCATCGATACAATAGAGGACGTTGCGCTTTTTACAGGTTTCACCCAAGGCATGTAGGTTGAGGCGGATACCACTCCCAAATTGCACAGAACTCACAGATAGCAGGCGAGTCTGTTTGCTGATGGCGTTTGTGATCGCTTGTTCTGGATTATCTCCAGTGATGTCGGCTTCGATGACATCGACACCAAATTGCTTGAGGGACTCCCAAACAATGCGGTTGCTGGGGAACTCTTGATTGGTGATGACGACCTGATCGCCAGCTTTCCAGGATATCCCATAGGCAATGGTGGATAAGCCCTCCGAGGTGTTCTTTTGGAACGCGATATCATCGGTGGAAGGGGCGTTTATGAGTGCTTTTAGCTGTTGGCGGAGCTCGAATTCTTTGCTCATCCAGCGTGGATAGTGAGTGGCACCCAAATGAACGTTCTCTGTAGCAAACTCTTCAACAGCTGCTTTTGTGCGTTGTGGCCAGGGTGCCACAGCGGCATGATTGAGATAGCAGATGTTGGGATCTAGTGGAAATTCATGTTCATACATTGGCGGCGCCTAGTTTTAATTACAAAAAACCACAGCTTAGTTTGCTTGAACCTTGCCAAAATTGGCTAAAATTAAAGTGACTGACTAAAAAGTCAAAGTCTAGTGTGGTACTGAGGTGCTGATAGCTGTGTTATCTTTCACCTTAGAAGTTAAGTTTCGCTAACGTGACAAGTTTCTTCAACAACTAATTATAAATGTTGGAAACCACACATAAATTGGCGTGTCTTGTGCTAGAAAATTAAGCATAATTGCGCACTTTATCGGGATAATCATATTAGGAGGTTACGATGAGCGATTTGCAAAAAGCGAGTCAGAAAGCTCAGGAATTTCGTCGTCGGGAGGAGGAAATCCTACAGAAGGCTCAGGAGCTGTTTATAGAGCACGGTGAAGACAAGGTAACCGTTGAAATGATTGCTGATGGTGTCGGTATTGGTAAAGGTACCATCTACAAGCATTTCGAGACCAAGGATGAGATCTATCTGCGCTTGATGCTGCGATACGAAGATCAGCTAGGTGAAGTGTTTGACCAGTTGGAAGAGGGTGGTGATAAAGACCGTACCCGTCTTGCCAAGGAGTATTTTGGGTTCCGTATGAAGAATCCGGAAAAGTATGCGTTATTCGATCGCCTTGAGCACAAGCTAACCAATAACAACTCTTGTCCTGAACTGGTGGAGAAGCTTCATCAGACTCGAGCTTCAAACCTTGATCGCTTGGTCAAAATCATCGAGGCAAGAATTGCGGAAGGTAAACTTGAGGACGTTCCTCCTCGTTACCATATCTTGGCTGCTTGGGCCTTAGTTCATGGTGCAGTGGCTCTTTATCACTCTAAGTTTTACAGCGAATTTATCGATGATCAGGACGATTTCTTTAATTTCTTAATTGAAATCGGGATCCGCATGGGCAATCGACGCCCACGAAGACAGGAAGATTAAGGTTTAAATTAAAGCGATAGAACTTATGCAAACTTATCGTTGCTTGTTGATCTTAGTTGCCATGTTAGTAGGGGCTTGTCAGTCTCAGCATCCACTTGCGCAGCGATCTACCCAATGGATGGGTGATTTTTCACCTGTAGGGAGCTACGAAGTCCAGCGTCGCCATTCGTTCATTTTACCCTATGATGCTTCCATCTATATCGCTAATCCGGTCAACGCGATAGTGACTGATGATGGCGTTGACGTGAACTCCATGCTGGTGAGCAAGATGAAAGGCGGGCTTTCCCAGCATTTCGCCAAGGTGTTTGTGGGCTTGGGTAAAGAGCGATTCAATCAGGCCCTAAATTCCTCTCGGGAAATGGGGGCGCAATTTATGGTGTATGGCAATATCGAGCGCTGGCCAAACATTACACCAATCAAGTTGGAGTCATGTAAGGATAATGATCCAGATTGCCGTAAGGTAACGAGTAGTGAAGAGCAAAGCGGTGAAGCTCGTATCGCTGTGACAATCTATGAAACCATGTCGGGAAAATTAGTGGATCTGATGACGATTCGCTCCCAGCGGGGTCTAGCTTCCTATTTGTATGAGGATCACCAACAACCACTGGATGATGTGGTGGCATTGATGATTAAGTCCCTTAGCGAGAAACGCTAGTAAGCTCTGGTTGCCAATCGGTGGCTGGAGAGGTAGCGAGAGTAGCTGAGGGTGTTACAATGTTTAAAAGGATGTTTAACTCTAAGCTTGGATATGCTTGTCATCAAATCTTTCATGAATCGAAAGTTTCGCCTATTGCCGATCATTATCGCGATGACATTGATTGGCGCGGCGTCCAATGCTTCCTCTGCAGCCCCTGATCACCTCAAAGCGGCCTACCTCTACAACTTTGCAAAGCTAATTTATTGGCCAGAATCGGTACTTTCCGATAAATCCAAGCCGCTGGTCATTTGTACCTCGGCTAGCGATGGGTTTACTCAGTCATTGATAGAAATTAGTGATAAGCCCGTTGGCGGCCGCCCAGTTCAAGTAGTCGCCTTGGGTATCAAAAGTGATGCGTCATTTTGCCATGTGGTGTTTGTCGATAAGCATCGTAGCGATGCTTGGTTTCGACAGAATAATGGTGGCTACGAGGGGCAGCTTTTGGTGGGAGAGAGGTCCGGGTTTATTGCCAAAGGCGGTGTTATTAATTTTTATCTAGAGGGGGACAAGCTTCGCTTTGAAGTGAGCTTGGCCAATGCAGAAGAACGTGGCGTGCAAATAAGTTCCAGACTCTTACGGTTGGCAAAAATTGTGGAGGATGATCAATGATTGAATCCTTTGCTCGTCTTCCCATTGCTAAAAAACTATTACTTATCAATTTGTTTGTGCTTATGGGCGCCTTGTTGCTCTCATTCTCAGTGTTCTTTGTGCTAGAGCGCACTGCTGTTCGAGAGAGAGTGATCAGCGAGCTACAGAGTCAGTCCGAAATCATTGCTTATAACGTGGCAGCAGCATTGGCATTTAATGATACCGGCTCAGCTACTGACACTTTAGATTCCTTAAAATCAATACCACAAATTCGCGAAGCTGTAGTCTTAGATGCAAACGGCAAACTGTTTGCTAGGTATCAGCCCGCAGGGGCGGATGATGCTTTTAGCTTGTATTCATCGCTTAACAACGGTGGTTTTCAGTGGGCCAGGAATAGCGATACCTCAGTGGTATTTTCTGAAGATGGTATTCATATCTTTAACGAAGTAACTCTGGATGAGGAGCGCATAGGGTCAATCTATCTTCGGTCTGATCTTGAGTATTTTAATAGTTATCAAGAGAGAGCGGCCATGATCGTTGTGGTGGTTCTAGTCGTTACTTTCTTGTTGGTATTGGTAGTTATGTCGCGATTATTGCACTGGGTATCGGATCCTATAACCCGTTTAATGACCGCGGTGGAGTCCATTCGTGCCAAAGAAAATTACGCCATTAGGGTGCCCTCATATACGGACGATGAATTGGGGCGTTTGACCGAGGCCTTTAACAATATGATTGAAGAAATAGGTCGTCGTGATAATGCACTGCAACGGCATCACTTGGAGCTTGAGGCGCAGGTTGAGGAGCGTACTAGCGAATTGAAAAACGCCAATCTTAGTCTCGAGGAAACGGTTAAGGCGCTCCAACAAGCTAACAGGGCTGTGAGAATATCTGAAGAAAATAAACGCATCGCAGAAGCAAGTGCGCAAGCTAAATCTCAATTCTTGGCAAACATGAGTCATGAATTGCGAACTCCCATGAACGGCGTACTGGGCATGTTGTCATTACTCAAGGACACCACCTTGGAAGAAACGCAGAACCATTATGTAGAGGTGGCATATGAGTCAGGAAACCTGCTGTTGGAATTATTAAACAATGTGTTGGACCTTTCTAAGATTGAGCAAGGAAAGTTAGAGCTTGAGCATATAGAGTTTGATTTTGTTGCAGCGACAGAAGAAGTAATGGCAATTGTGGGCGAGACAGCCCTTTCCAAGCAAGTGGAGCTAGTACTGCAGCATCCAGATGTCGTTCCCACCAGGGTATTTGGTGATTCGGTTCGTTTCAAACAATTGCTATTTAATCTGGTTGGTAACGCCATTAAATTTACTGATCAAGGGCATGTGATTATTTCTTATCAAGTGATTGAAGAGAATGAACAGAATTTAAATATTCGCTTTGAAATTGAGGATACCGGGGTTGGTATTAAAGAAGATGCTCTTGAGTTAATCTTTGGAACCTTTTCTCAAGCAGACTCATCAACCACGCGGCAGTATGGTGGCACAGGTTTAGGTTTGTCGCTTTGTAAGCAGTTGATCAAGTTGTTGCACGGCAATATTGGTGTGGAGAGTGAGTATGGTGAGGGTTCTACCTTTTGGTTTGAGCTTGGTTTTGATAAAGCTCATTCAGAATCTACTGAGAACAAATCAGCTTCTGGTCAAAGAAATGAAGTGGTGTTATTGGATGCCAGTGGTGTAAGTTCTGAAAATCTTAAACAGTACTTTGAAAGAGAGCAGGTTAAAGTTTTCTGTGCCAGCAATTATCGTCAGCTTTATGAGTTGTTAGAAGCCAAGATTAATCATGGTGAAAGCTATCAAGGTTTGATAGTTAACTTGAACTTAGGCTTGCAAAGCGTAAGAGAAATTGTTCAATCCGAAGATGTTCGCTGCTGTATTAAGCTAGAGCATATTGTGATAGCTGGATCGTTGCATCAACGTAATAGTATTCGCGAAGACGAGACACTATCCTGTTTCCAGTATTTAGTAAAACCCTTGCGGCACAGAGCTGTTCAGGATATTTGTCAGTACTTTGATTGCAGTGTGGTAGCCAGCCAAACCCTAGACAGTATTGAACCTATTTCTTCAGAAGGGCAAGCTCACATACTCGTGGTTGAAGATAATCGAATAAACCAAGAAGTGGCTTATGGTCGATTAACCGGAATGGGTTGTCGCGTATCGTTGGCATCTAATGGTGAGCAGGCATTGACGCAGTTTAACGCATCTGATTTTGATCTGATATTTATGGATTGCCAAATGCCCGTACTTGATGGATATCAGACTACCAAGAAGATCCGGCAATTAGAGTCTTTCACCAAGAAACGTGTGCCTATCATAGCCATGACGGCGCACGTAATGCCCGGTGATCGAGAAGCTTGTCTCAAAGCTGGTATGGACGATTACATTGCCAAACCATTCAGAACTGAGCAGCTTCAAGCCGTAGTTTATCGTTGGTTAAATCAAGAGAAAGAGGATGGTGTTGGTGTCTAGTGATTTGAAAATTGATGGTTTAGCTGATGAAGTAACCAAAGGTTCTCAAGGGAGCCTGCCTCCCGTAGAAGCTTGGAATCCGCCATTAAGTGGTGATATTGATATTGTTATCGATAGGAGCGGCCATTGGTTTCATGAAGGGGATGCGTTTACTCGAGAAAGCTTAGTTAAATTGTTCGCTAGCATTCTTAAGAAAGAAGGCGATGAATATTTTCTGGTATCACCGGTCGAGAAATTTAAGATAAAGGTTCAGGATTTGCCGTTTGTGGTGACATCCGTTGAGGAGTTGCAAGAAGGTGGTGTTAGAAAATTAAAGCTCGAGACTAATTTAGGCGATACCGTAATTGCAAATTCGCAGCATCCTATTGAAGTTGTTTATGTTGATGGGCAAGAAGAGCCTGCGCCGCAAGTAAGAATTCGCCGTAACCTCTACGCTAGAATACATCGTAATGTTTTTTATCAGTTGGTCGAATTAGCGGATGAGCGTTCAGCGGAGGGGCAACAGCAATTAGTTGTGAAAAGTGATGGTGAAGAATTTGTACTTGGTACCTATTAAGATCTAAGAGATGTGTTGGACTAAAAACAAAAAACCCGCATTAGCGGGTTTTTTGTTATGAGCAATGGCTTGCCTGAATTACATGTTCGGATAGTTAGGTCCACCGGTACCTTCAGGTACAACCCAAGTAATGTTTTGGCTTGGGTCTTTAATGTCACAAGTCTTACAGTGAACGCAGTTTTGACCATTAATTTGAAAACGTTTGTCGCCGTTTTCTTCTTCAACA
>JAKSAW010000859.1 GCA_022361455.1 Pseudomonadales bacterium
AGGTTGGCTACGACCCAAGCAAGTTCGGCGATATTCCTATTCTTGAAAACAACCAAAAACCCATTGTCCATTTTGTCAAAGGGCTAGAAATTAAACTTTGGGTGGAAAAAGATTTATTGATGGCGAGCGTTAGACCCTAATAGGCTAAATGCTCGGCACGAATTAAAGTTTCCAACAAGCTTGCTGTGACGACTGAGTGGGTGTGACGAATACCAGCAGGCAATGTATTGCTTGTGAAGCTTTTTCCAGGATTGTATTGAATAAGGGTTGGGGCGTATATACGTAGCGTTGGTATGATTAACTTTTTGCTCTTAAAGTATATTAAGAAGCATATGCATATTTTGCTTCTTTGCTTTGACAAAGCCTAAATCGGTTTTCTTTGCGTGACGGTAGTCTTGAGGCTGGGGCGAACGCCCCAGCTTGGAGGGCTTTATATCTTAAGAAAATAGCTCATGCATCGAGTCGATTGATTCAGGACCATACGCGACAACGCCCACGGGAACTGCGTAGTTAATGGCTTCAATAACCTTGCCTGCCCACACTGGGCTAAAGCCTCCACAAAGCTCAATTAGCTGGACACCAGACTCTACCATTTTTTTGGCAACTTCTATGCCCTGCTCGGGATGAGAAACTCCGACTACTTGCATCTTAAATTTCTCTGTTCCTTGCATTTGTTCGAAATTATCACCGGTAACGATGAAACCAAAATGAGTTAACGCCATTGTTTGTCTGCTCCTTTAGTCAGAGTGATTCTAGTTTAGTATCTTCATTAT
Organism: Pseudomonadales bacterium; assembly: GCA_022361455.1. Lineage (GTDB taxonomy): Bacteria > Pseudomonadota > Gammaproteobacteria > Pseudomonadales > Ketobacteraceae. The sequence continues at coordinate 774 of JAKSAW010000859.1, forward strand.
ATTCAGCTGACCGCTCGGGTGTCGCTAATTTTGCCACCTTGCTAAAAATGAAGGGAAGAAGAAAAAGCGTCAAGATTGCACATACTATCATAGATGTTGATATGAAGTATCCGAGTTGACGTAGCGATGCAAAATCAGACATAGACAAGATGAGGAATCCCAGTCCAAGCGATAACGAATTAACAACTATAGGGCGCGATACGCTGTCAATCGTTTGCTGTATCGCTTCCTTGACCGAACTTGTATTTTCGCAGTATCCACGAAAAATCGATATGAAATGAATGGAATAATCAATCCCTATTCCAAAAGCTATACCAGAGATAAGTGCCGTACCAATGTCGAGAGGCACATTGGTCAGGGACATTAATCCAAAGTTGATCGCAATCGTTAAAGTAAGCGGGAGAATACCGATAAGACCAAACAAGAACGATCGGTAATACAGCACCATGAGGCCGCCAATTAATGTAATAGCGATAATAATGCTGGTGACCTGACCATGTACCACTAAATCCGTTGCCAGTACGATTTCCGCACCATATCCAGTGGTTTGTAAACTAACATCTGCTGGAAGGATGCGCTTTGCCAGTTGTTGGGTCGATTCAATAACTTCTCTAAATTGGCTCGCTTGATCCGTTTTGAACAATGCAACGATTCGGCCTTCGGAATAGGACAGGTCTATAACATCACGTAGATCCTGACCATTGCTATTTTCATAGAGTAGGAAAAACTGTGAAACAATATCCTGCGTAAGGGGTTCTGGTAATTGATATTCGCCCTTAGCGACTACTCGATTTAGTCGCTTTAAGAAATCATTGGCTGATACCGTATAGCCAATCTGATCAAATTGGTCGATATGCTGTTGTAGCTCTTCTATTGCTAAAACAACATCTGGACGGATTAAGCCCCGGTCAGTTTCACTCTTTATCCAGAAATTAACTGGGTAGATACCGCCAAGGTGATCAGTAATAAATCGCTCATCTTGCCGTATCTTTGTATTTTCATTGAAAGATGCGGTGCTATGATTATCAACGGTTAATCCGGTAGCAAAATAGCAAAACGAGCTAATGACGATTAAAGAACCCAAGAAAAATGCACGGGGATTATTTGTGGTAACCACGAATATCTTAGTCGTAATGTTAGAAAAAACATCCGCTGAATTCTGGCTAGTTTCCTGCCGAGATGGCTGGCGCATGCGTGGTAACACTAGTGGCAGTAGAGTGATTGTAATAATAAAAGCATAAGCCACACCAAGAGCAACGAATAAACCAAATTCTTTTATAAAAATTAGGTCGGAATACGATAAAGCCAAGAACCCAAATACAGTTGTGATTGTGGTTAAAAACATTGGCTGCATTAAATGACTATTGGTACCAGAAATTGCATTATCGGCTGATTTCTTTACCTGGAATAGATAAGCACTGATGTAGTGAATAGAATCTGCTACCGCGATTGAAATTAGGAAGATGGGAAGAATCGCTGTAACGATATTTTGATCTATCCCCAATAAGGCCATTGAGCCAAGCGTCCAGACCATAGTAAGAATCGCAACTCCCAATGTGGAGAACACAATGGCAAGCTTTTTAAAGGTCAAATAAAGGATAAAAATGATAACCAATATAACAAATGGGAAAAACGTTTTGTTATCGTTTTCCATGACAGCGCCTATCTGTGCATTGACGACAGGTATACCGCTTAAATGGGCTTGTCCTGTTAGGTTATGAGCTGCCAGTGTTTCTAGAATACGCTCATAGGTACGGATCATATTGGGCGAGTCATCACTGGTGATGTTTAGCTCCAGTTGAACATTGGTTTTATGAGCTGCTCTATCGGTCAGAATATTATGATATAGCTCGTTATCCAATACGGCAGCTTCTAGCGCGCGGGATTCCTCTGTGGAGCTAGGTAACACATCAATTAATTTATCGGCCGCTAGAAAATCATCCGTATCCGTCAAGTTTTCTACTGTTGTCAGGCTCCTAACCCGCAGCACGGGACTTGCTCTCGTAATGATTTGGTCAAGGTGATATAAATCATCCGCTGCCGCTGTTGCGGCAATAATAGAAGCACGCAATAACTTGAGGGCGTCGATGTCGCTAGGATTGACATTATCGACCTTGATATCGTCTACCAGGGTTTGCTGGTTAAAGCGGCTAGCAAGCGTGTCCATGAACATGAGGTCTGTTTCATCAACGAGAGATAAATTTTCGAATGCTGACGTGATCTCGCTGATCTTCTCTAGCTGTGATCGTTCAAACAAGTTCTCGCCTAAGTCGATCACCACCATCACTTGTTCACCACTATTAGTAAACGTGTCGCTTAAGACTTCATGAGCTTTTCGTAGCGGATGGCCTTGCTCGACAATATAAGGCGAAGCGTTAATACCTAAATTGCCAAATTGTATGCCAAAGAATACGGTGGCTAAAAGAACCAGTAAGATGGGTAACTTACTTGATTCACACCAATTGGAATAACGTATTAACGCATTCATAGTAATTGCTTCCTAGATAGTGACTAAGCAGGTGAGTAGGATCCAATGAGACCTAGCATGTGTTTACGGAATGAAACGAGCTCAAACTGGGTCAGGCTGCGACTTGATTCGATAAAACGAATACCACGACTAAAGTCCCAGTTACCATTTGACTTACGTTTTTCGATTTCCGATGCGAATTTATGCCCGTCTTCTTTAGCGCGCAGATAATTTGCTATGATTTGTGTTTGCAAGTCTACTGTTGGGAAGTGACCACCAGTACCATCCGTTAAACCCGCCACAAAGAAGTTATTATATTCCGGATGAAACGCCATCAGATATAGATTTGGCTTGCCGTCTTCCCAATTAAGATACTTCTTATCGATAAAGGGGAACACAATCTGATAGCCTGTAGCATAAATGACAGTGTCGATGTCTTTGGACGTACCGTCTGTGAAATGGACGGTATTGCCTTTATAGTGATCGACATCTTTGGTGACATTGACTCTCTTGTGAGCCACATAATACGGCAATAGGTTGTTGACGATCGGTGGAGATTCTAACAACTCATGGTCTGGTTTTGGTAGGCCATATCGTTGCGGATTACCCATGGTTAGCTTGAGTAATAATTTGTAAACAAATCGAATGAAGGAAAGTGGTATCGCGGTTGATTGGCTATTTTGGCCCAGTTTATCAGCAGGTATACCAAAAATATATTTAGGTACAAAGTAGTAGCCACGACGCATGCTGATACTCGTCGATTTGGCATAATGCGCAGCTTCAACGGCTATATCGCAACCGGTATTTCCGGCCCCTACCACAAGTACATCTTTACCCTTGAGATTATCTGGATTCTTATAGCTGCTAGAGTGAATTATCTCGCCGGTAAAGTCACCGCTATAATCGGGGTACTTTGGATACCAATTGTGCCCATTGGCGACCACAACACCCTTGTAAAGATAGGTGGTGCCTCCGCAGGTAACCTCCCAAAATTCTCCCTGTCTCTCTAGCTTACTGACCTCCATATTAAAACGGATAATAGAGCTTAGGTCATTTTTCACAGCATAATCCCTAAGGTAATCTAATACTTTAGTGTGATGGATATAATCGCCAGAATCTTCAGGAAAAGGAAAGTCGGTGTAAGCCGTTATTTCTCTTGAAGTAATCGTGTAAGTATTATCATAAACCGTACTTTGAGGGTTCTTGATATTCCATATCCCACCGATGTCATCATGCTTTTCAATTATCTCGCAAGGGATATTTCTCTGAAGTAGGTTTTTGGCGGCTACTAGACCTGAGGGTCCAGCACCAATGACACAATAGAGATCTTTTTTGTCTATGATTTTCATATTAGGCCTATGCTAATTCCGTGCTGAAGTAATCAACGATATCGTCGATGGTAGAAAGTCCAACAAAATGTTCAAGATCATTAATCTCAATATTAAACACTCTGCTTATTTCGTCAGAGATAGTAGCGGCGACGATGGAATCCACCCCATACTCTGAAAGATCCACATCAGTCGCGATTTCATTTGCGTTCTTTTCCGTGAGCTCGCTGATAGTTTCTATGACTAAGACCCGTAATTTAGTTTGGTCCATATTCGTTATCCTATGATAGTGCCTTGCGGCTTCCATTTTCCTTAAAAAAACCTTCACTGTAGAGCTTGGCACAATTGATTCTTTGAACTTTTCCTGAAGACGTTCGCGGTATAGTACCGGGATTCGAAATAGTGATTTCATCAACAATTATTTGATGTGCCGCGCGTATTGATTGCTTGATAGCGACCTCTAAGTCTTCAGTATTTTCCGGAAGCTTGTTTTCACGAGCTTCTAGGGCAAGTATTAGATTTTGATTTTCGCCAACGGTGAAGGCAGCTGCTTTGTGGCGCTCGAACGCTTCATGCTGCTGCTGTGCTGTAAGCTCGATGTCTTGAGGATAATGATTTACGCCGTTTACGATGATGACTTCCTTGCGCCGCCCAGATATATAGAGTTCGCCCTCGAACAAGAAGCCATAATCGCCTGTCAAAAAGTACTTTAACTCCGAACCACTTAAAATAATCTTGTTAAAAGTTTTCTCGCTTTCTTTTTCATTCTTCCAATAGCCAATGCCCATACTTTGGCTATTAACGGCGATCTCACCGATTGAACCCTCAGGTAGTGGTGTCAGGGTTTCCGGGTCTACAATTTTTACATCGATATCTCTGTCCGGCCTACCGCAACTCATAAGGCGTGTTGATTTAGAGGAGCCATTTTCAGAGGGAATTTTCGCTAAGTTTTTACCAAGTAATACACCATCGAATTCAGTTACTAATGGGTTCTCTCCTGCTGACTTCGCGGATACAAACAGGGTAGCTTCCGCGAGCCCATAACTTGGAAAGAATGCCTCTTCTGTGATACCCGTGGCTTTAAACTTCTCAAAGAAAACATCGATGGCACTAGGGTTAATTGGCTCTGCGCCACAGAACATTACCTTCCATTGGCTTAGGTCTAAAGACTTAATAATGTCGTCGGAAATTCGATTAACACAATGGGTATATGAAAAGTTTGGCCCACCACTAACCACATCACTGTGATTGACAATTTCCTTAAGCCAGATTTCTGGCTTAGCGATAAAACTAAGCGGCGAAAAGATAATCGCTTTCTTGCCGAGAAAAATGGGCATAAATAGGCCGCAGCTCAAACCCATATCATGGAAGAGCGGAAGCCAAGAGACGAATGTTGAGTTTGAGGAAAATTGATAGCACTCAACCATGCTCCTTTGATTCGCGACGATGCACTTGTGAGTTAAGATAACGCCTTTTGGCGCAGCAGTTGAACCTGATGTGTACTGTAGGAACGCAATATCATCTGGGCTTGGAAGCTCTCTATCCTCCGTAGATTCAATGGCTTTTTCTCGCAGAATTGACTGCACAGAAATGAGATTTGCACCGTTTAGATACTGATGAGTATGCTCTTTGTTCTTTTCTAGTAAGAGAATAAAATTCTCATCGATCAGTACCAGCTTGATATCGCCATCCCTCATTACAGATGCGAAACGCCCTAACCCTAGATCTGGGAGATTTGGTCTGGGTCTTGGCACTTGTATTGGTACGGCGATACGCTTTGATAGCATACAACCCAGAAAGGCTGAGTAAAAAGCCATTTCATTGTTAGTCGGAAGTAAAACCCTATCGCCTTGTGCCGTATGCGCAAACAAATAGTCGGCTACTTTAGCTGCCTGAACATAAAGCTCATGGTAAGTTATGGTAGATCGCGTACCAGTGCCTGATACTATTTCTAGTGCTGTTTCAGCGGGTTGACTCTGCGCATTATCCTTAAGTGCATGAGCTATGGTTGGATGCGTTAACTCGCTTGTATTTATGCGCATTTTTCCTCTCCCTTATTGCTAAGCTTTTCTAGAGCTTCGGAAAGAAAATCTAAAGACGGAATAATTGCGGTAGAACACGAAAGAACCGCTAAATTTTGCTTCATTTCTGTCACCGTAATCACTGGCTTTTGGTTTCTATATGCGGCGAACATCTCGGCTGCTGTACCCATTGAGGCTTCATGATTAGGCAAATAGGCTATACAAACATCTGAGCCTGCTGATAGGTCCACTAGGTCGTGAAAAATTTGTGTTAATCGCTGCATTGGATCATCAAGCTTACTTGTATCGATGGTCGGTTGAGCGACCAAGGTCGCGTGGGAGCGGCGTATGGCAACCTCTTGGTCTTGCAGCCGCTCGACCATGATCTTTCCAGGACAGTTTATTTTTGCGCCTGGAAATACCCGAAGGATTATAGACTCAATCTCTTGCCGATAGTTTTGGTCAATCTGATGGTCTCCAGATCGCGAGCCTTGCATAGTGCCCGCTATAAAAAAGCTAGTCGGTTTCATTACTCATCCTTAATATAGAAATTTGCATGCTTTATTAGATCTGGTGCATGCTCTTCATAAATCTCGACGCCTCCCAGCACAAATGAAATCAGTTCCTCCGAAGAACATTGAATGGAGTCGCTGAGTTTTCTAACTAGATGGGCATAGGCTTCTGAGTTATCGTTTCTAAGCATCCTGCCATTGTTATCGCGCGCAATTAGATTATTTTCAGAAATAGGTTGTCTGTGATGCAGTGCTACAGGATATATCAACTCATACATTCGATAATCCTTGCGATGTACTATGCGAATTGACAGATTGTTTTGCTCGCCATGATGTAAGAGGTGGCGGAAATCGTTAACATCCGGCGGGGTAGTTGAGAATTCGTTGTCTAATTTCAAACGAAATAATCTAGAAGGTACATAGTGTTCCTTAGATGGACTAAAGCGCTTATAGGTTAGACTGATTTCATTCGAGCTTGGATAGTATTTAGTGACTACTTTAGCTGGCTTATATTTTGACTTCCCAGTCTTGCGATAAGGGTAGGCATAGGATTCTCGAGTGATCGGGTTATCAGTGTCGAGGTCAAAGCGTCTATATATCTCAATTGGTGTGGTGTGCAGCAGATAGGGGTCGATAAGATATTCTTCTTCATCTGTACTACAAACTAGTGCTATATGGCGACCATCGACATAGTATGAAACGTCGCAGATTCCCTTCTCAGTTAATCTCCTTCCGAGCTCATAACTTTGCCATACACAAGATACTCCAAACCTTTTGTCTGTCTCTTGCTTATTGAATGCCTTATAAAACTGACTAATGCTGTTATAGGGAACTTCTACTAAAAAGTTCTTTAGTTCGCGAGACAGTATCTCAAAGAATAGCGAACTATGTGTTAACGATGTAGTGAGCATAATATTCGTCCTGAATATATAAATGGTTGGTGACCAGACCAAAGCTAGGTAATGGGAAACCCGAACCCACTCTTTTTTAGGCGCAAAGACACCTTTGCGGTTAACGGCGTCAACCACAGGTTTTGCTATGCATTTACTATTGTAGGATTTTCTTATTCAACTAATGAAAGCACTGATGCTTTATTGAAAGATTGAAATACCAAAAATTCTTTCGAATAACTGCCTGAATTAAATTGAACCATCCTAGAATATTAAGTGATACCATTGGTTCTTTTCCTTAGCTTAGTCCTTTAAAAAACGCTCTGATTGAACGGGGGCGATCTTATTGACAAAACACAATGACGTCAACGCCCTGATTGAGGATTAAAATGGCCTTGTGAACCTGTTATCATTGAGATAAACAAAAATGAAAGACAAATAAAGAAAAAAATAACACTAAATGTATTTGTAATTTAGTTTTTGATTTATATCTGTACGAGAAAATGTTTTTTAGAGGTTAGGAACAATAAGAGATTTTTACTTGGCTTTACTAATAGCAACAAAACTAAACATTTAAATACAGCAGAAAAAACAAAGAAAATAAATGAATGTTCAGTCAATCGTCAGTTTTGTTTGTGTAAATATATGGTCGATAAAAGTCTTGTGCTGAATAATAAAAATAACGAAGAACAAGAGTGGCATTATAAACCCGAAGGTTATAGCTTAGATTGGTTTAAAGTTAACGTTTAGTCTGCCTAGCTGCATGATGCACGTTAGTCCAACATTAAAAACTTTTCAAAAAACACTAGAGTATTTCAGATTCGTGACATCCTAGAAAGAACTCAAACAAAGCCAACTGTAGAAGCCATAGAAAAGCTACTTTCTTCTAAATCACTACCCAATTACAGCTTAAGCTACACTCGCACTATCATTCGCAATCAATTTATGGATCAATGTCGCCGCCAAAATATTGTAGCCTTCGAGCAGTTACAAGATGACCAAAGCAAGCTTGTCACTCTCTACGAGGTTGGCTACGACCCAAGCAAGTTCGGCGATATTCCTATTCTTGAAAACAACCAAAAACCCATTGTCCATTTTGTCAAAGGGCTAGAAATTAAACTTTGGGTGGAAAAAGATTTATTGATGGCGAGCGTTAGACCCTAAT
>JAKSAW010000436.1 GCA_022361455.1 Pseudomonadales bacterium
AAGCTTGCCAGCAACAGCGTCTTTCACCATTTGTAGAGCAGCTGACTCAAGATTTTCTGGCGCAACAACTGCGTCAACAACACCATCTTTAAGTGCTTTCTCTGGCTTATGTTGACCGCCAGCAGCGATCCACTCAACGGCATTATCAACACCGATTACACGCGGCATACGAACCGTGCCACCGAAACCTGGGTAGATACCCAATTTAGTTTCAGGCAAACCAACTTGTGCAGCGGTAGACATCACGCGGAAGTCAGCAGCTAGACACATCTCTAAACCACCACCTAACGCGATACCGTTAATAGCAGCAACAGTTGGGAAAGGTAGATCTTCAAATGCGTTGAAAACTTCGTTCGCTTTCAGCGCCCAACCTGCTAGCTCTTCTTCTGGCAGTTGGAAAAGATCGGTGAATTCAGTGATATCTGCGCCGACGATGAAAACGTCTTTACCACTGGTTACGATCATACCTTTGATAGAATCATCAGCACCTGCTGCTTCAACAGCGGCACGCAAATCATCAATGGTTGCACGATTGAATTTGTTTACTGACTCGCCTTGCAAGTCAAAGTTTAGTTCGACGATGCCGTCGTCTAACGGTTTAACCGTTACGGCTTTGCCTTCGTAGATCATCAACTGTTCTCCTGGGGTTGACGAAATTATTAGACTGCCGGGTTCTCACGCCCAGCCTTTATGGAGAGGTCCGGAATACTGCGATATCGCAAATACTTTGGCAAGCTTTTTGGCGAAAAGTGGCGGTTATTGCCATCTTGTCTGACACGAAAGTCATTCATAGTTAACTGACTGAAAAGTCGAACTAATCTATCTGCGAATCTGGTTATAAGGCTTTATAGGTCGATCCATTAAGGAAGAATTAATCTAATAGATCATTTTGTTATGAGCTATGGGTATCGTTCAAAATACAGCCAGCCAAGATTACAAAAACCGAGCTTTGAATTTGCGCCCTTTAATCTTGCCGTTAACAATAGCGTTAAGTGCTTTCTTACCGTGCTTATTTTCGATGGCGACGTAAGCGGCAAAATCTAACACATCGATCTTACCGACACTTTTTCCTTCGATACCGCCTTCACCCGTTAGCGCCCCCAAGATATCACCTGGTCTTAACTTTTGCTTGCGCCCACCATTAATACAGATCGTTATGTAAGGTGGATAAGGTATGCTTTGATTCTTTATGGCTAACGACTCAATGGGATCAAAATTGATGTCTTGGCCGAGGTATTCTCCCAGTCGCTGTAATCGGTGGCGCTCGTTATCCGCGAACAAGGCAATGGCCACTCCCTCTTTTTCAGCTCGGCCAGTTCGTCCAATCCTATGCACGTAAACTTCGGGATCTGGTGGTAAATCGTAGTTAATGACCATCGGAAGCTCTTCTATATCTAAACCCCGAGCCGCTACATCAGTAGCCGCTAATACCGTACAGCTGCGCTGTTTAAACTGTATCAATAGCTGGTCACGATCTTTCTGCTCTAAATCCCCATGCAATGCTAAAGCGCTCACGCCGCTATTCGATAAGAACTGACTAACATTCTCTGTTTCAATTTTGGTGTTGCAAAACACAACCACAGAACTGGGTTGAAATCGCTGCAATAACTTTATCAAGCTCGATAATTTTTCACCCTTTGGACAACTGAAAAACTTCTGATTTATCGATGACTCATCGTGAATCGCTTCGACAGAGACATATTCAGGGGATTTTTGAAAGCGAGCACTCGTATCTTGAATATCCTCTGGATAGGTTGCGGAGAACAATAACGTTTGTCGGTCATCTGGCGTTTGATAAATAATGGACTCAATCTCATCAATAAAGCCCATATCCAACATACGATCTGCTTCGTCTAAAACCAACGTGTTAATCGTACTAATATCTAACGTATTCTTACTTAGGTGATCTGAAATTCTGCCGGGCGTACCCACGACCACATGGGCACCATGTTCTAATGAGGAAATTTGTCGCCCCATTGATTGTCCACCACATAAGGTCACTACCTTAACGTTGTGTTGGAATCTAGCGAGCCGCCTTATTTCAGACGCTACCTGTGAAGCGAGCTCTCGAGTGGGACACAGCACTAGAGCTTGAGTATCAAAGTCTTTCGCATTAAGGGAGTGCAATAATGGAATCGCAAAGGCGGCTGTTTTACCACTACCCGTTTTAGCTTGGGCAACCACATCTTTACCTTGTAGAGCCAATGGTAGTGCTTGGGATTGAACCTCCGTCATCTCGACATAACCGAGATTATCAAGGTTGCTAAGCTCTGCTTCGGAAAGGTTCAATTGACTGAAAGATTGATCGCTCACGTAGTTCTCGATATTGATAATAGAATTGGGGGCTTATCTTATCACGTAATGGCTACGAACTAGCGCCCTTTAGCATTATCGATCTACATACCATCAAAACTTATCATCAAGCCACTATCAACCGAGGCTGGTGTTGCCCTATCCCAAGCCCAATCTTTCAATGCCTTTATTTGCTCTTTCATGGTGTGAGACAAAGGCACAATTTTAAGAGCATGTTCGACAATATCTTCGGTGGTGACATCGCGCTTTTCACTCAAGCAATGAATCTTGGTAGATTCAATACACTGCTCAATTTCTGCGCCGTTCCAATCTTTTGTTTCTGACACTAAGCGTTTCATCGTGAAGTCAGCCGTCGATAGTCCGTTCCTCTTTAAAGCGATATCTATCATTTCTTCTCGTTCAGCATCATTAGGTAGGTCAACAAAAAACACCTGATCAAAACGACCCTTACGAATCATTTCCGCCGGCAACAGTTCAATGCGATTCGCCGTGGCAACCACAAACACCAGCGGTGGCTTTTCCTGCATCCAAGTTAAGAATGCAGAAAAGATTTGCGATTGCGCAGGCTTACCCATATCGCCTGTGCCCAAACCATTTTCTATTTCATCGATCCACAACACCACCGGCGCCATCGACTCGATTGTCTTTAACGCTTGATGAAAAGCATGTTGTGGATTTCCATTGGTGCCAGAGAAAATCAAATTCATATCCAGACGAAATAACGGCACGTGCCAAGTCTTAGGAATTGCTTTGGCACATAGACTTTTACCGCAACCGCTCACCCCCATAATAAGGATGCCTTTGGGTAACGGTATTCCTTCTGAAATAGCCGCTTGATTAAAAATCGCTTTGCGATCATTCATCCATTGTTTGAAATTGGTAAAGCCTGCTATTTCATCCAAGCCACGATCGTAAGCAATGTATTCCAAACAATCCGCACCGGCGGATAAGTTTTTCTTAGAGGATTGAATCTCATATAACAACTGACTTTTGGATAAATGTCCGGAGCTTAGAATACGACTTAGCAAATGATAACTATCATCCAAGGTCAGACCAGTCAGTGCCAACACCATTTCATGTATCACTTCTTCCGGTAACGGTTTGCAACCTTGTGCGCTCACAAGCTCACTGACTAGGTTATGAAGTTCTTGTTTATCCGGTGGCGGTACATCAATAACATAAAGGCTATGACGCAACGAAGCAGGGATATCTAATTCCGGGGATAAGATAAAGATTTTTTTAAGCGGTGTTTTTCTCAGCGTTTGATAGGCATCTCTCAGCGCACGTATTAATAGTGGATCGTCTAAATAGCTCGCCAAATCTTTAAAGACGTAAAAACCATTACTGGCTTCAACATCATCGCCAGACTCACAAACAGATTGCACAGCTTTGATGGGATCTGTGATGGCTTCTTCCGTCACCATAGAAAAGCCATCGGTGCAGCTCCACTCAATCACTGGTACTGAATTAGCATTTGCTACCCACGTTAGTAGATTGATCAAACGCTCTTCTTCAGGCGTATAAAGGAACACCAAAGGATAGCGAGCCGCAACCGTCTTCTCTAATTCATGAATAACGGGATGTGATACAAATGAAGACTGAGGGGATGACAAGAAACTTCTCCGAGAATTTTAGCAGGCCAAAGGACTCTTAGAAGTATAGGACAGCCCCTCCCCAGCCACCATCTATGTTGAGTAACGATTAGATGGCGGCTTTGGAAAGGATGATCAATTTAAACTACATGGTAACTGAAAAATCAAAATCCATGTTTTCTTGCGGAGGTTGCAAGAAATAACCTTGGAACAAGGCTACCCCTCTCTGCAAGGCAAGGGAAAGATTACTGGTGGTTTCGACAAACCCAGCCAAGGTGCTCACTTCAAGTTGATTCGCTTTATCGATGATCGTATCTAAACGCAAATCTCTTTCATCGTGCGTACCAATGGCACCAAGGTATTCCTTATCTAACTTAAGATAATCTACCTCAACATAATCGAGCAGCTTCAGGGATTGCGGGCTGCCACCAAAGTTTTCAATGCAAACACAAGCGCCCTGATCACGAACAAAATTGATAAAGGCTTGAGACTCGGTAAAGCTGTTAATGACCGTTTGTTCTTTTAGTTCGAACACGCAACGTTCAATCGGTGCGTCCGTAGCTTTTAAAATACGACTTAGCCAATCGACAAAAGTATCATCGGATACCGTGTCTGAGTTCAGCTTAATAAAGAACTTAAGCTCTTTGCGATCGGCAACGGTTTTAGTCATAACCTTTAAGGCTTTACTAATCACCCAACGATCCAAAAAGCGATATACATTGGCAGGTGTATCTTTAGTAAGGAACTCTGCCGGGCTGAGCGTTTGACCAGCTTCACGCATGCGCATAAGAACTTCATAACGTTCAAAACCATCGCCTTCCATACTCACAATGGGTTGGAACAATAAGGTTAAGCGGTCTTCTTCCATCGCTTTTTTAATACGCTGGGTCAGCGGGCTCTTAGCGTTAGTACTGCCACTTAATCGCTTGGTTAACACCGGTGCAGGTTCTGCTGCTTGTGTGGGTGCTTCCACCTGAAGATTAATAGCACCAATGGCTGCATTCACCGTTTTTAAAATGTCCTTATCTTTTAACAGTGCAATGCCGATGCGAGCACAAAACTTAGAATTCTGAACAACATCTTCACCAAGTTGTTGGATCTGTTTTTTCACCGACCATTCCACTTGGCGGTAAGCAGCAGCTTCATCCCTGCTGGCAAATATTAGATACTCGTTGTCACTTAACATCGTCACTATATCGTCAGGCCCTAAGACCGAAATGAGTCGATGAGCGATTTTCTTTTTGAGCGCTCCTATCTGAGCAATACCTAAGGCTTCGGATATTTCTCTTAGATAATCCAAGCGCACATATATCATGCCATGGGGCACCCCATTACGTGACTGATTCTGTGAGCGCGCTTCCACCTCTTCATAAAACGCTGGCCGCATCAACAATCCAGATTCTGGATCGATCGCTTTCATATAATCGTCCATAAAGCGCTTTTTACGGGTTTGCAGCGTTCTTGATTGCAGTCGCATCACTAATGCGCCGCGATCTACATTAGGAGCAAACACTTCTGATGCAGTTGAAGAAATCAAACGCATTAAAGGTTCTGAATATAAACTGGTGGACTTTAAAAACACCGCCATGGGCAAAGACATTAGCGTTTGGTCTTGGCCAACAAGTGCCATGCAACGAGTAATCAGTTTTTCGTCACCCGTATCCGCCACCAAGATGGCATCAATATCTTTTTCTTTTGGCAAATAAGGTAGCTGGCTGAGCTTTTCACAATAAGTGATATCTGCTTCAGCTTCGGTAAATTGACCCACCAATTTTTTTGTTTCCGTAGCACCAGGTTCACCCACCAACAACAAAGACATAGGCCGCTCTAGCGAGATATGCTTTAGGCTGTGCAATTGCGCCGCTAAAGATGGCACAAAACAAGGCAACGGAATAAAGCTATTCGCGCCTGAAGTAGCCACCATCGCTCTATTTTGAGGCGTATCATCATGGCAAAGCACATAACAAGGCACCTGCCCTGCATCTTGGGTAATGACCGCTCTTAAGCGCTCTAAGAAAGGTTGTAGATCTTCGCCTTCATTAAGAATAATTAAATTGGCCGCAGGCTTTTGTAGTTTGGAAAGTCTTTCTAATTCACTCCAATCAACAATTGGAAAAACTTTAAAGCCTTGGCCTTTTAAATCAATGGACAGCTCAGCAGCTGTGTCTTTCTGGGTATCAAGAATATAAACCCGGGGCGCAGAATGGCGACCAGTATTCGTTGAAGCTTCATGATGAGTAGCGCGCATATTAGCGAGAGCTTCATCAATCAAATTAGTTACAGTGCGATTTAAAGTGCTTACGCAGGAATCCATGTAAGCGCGAATAGAATCGGTGTAATTGCCAGGATTACGACCAATAGCAATTAACGTGCTTTCTATTTCAGCCGTTAATTCAAAAATGGCATTAAAGCCATGGGCTTCTGCAAGCCTTGATTCGTCACGAATTAAGTGACTAAATTGCGACATCACTTCTGGCGCGAAGTTTTTTTCTAACAACGCTAACCAATGTGACTCTATACCTTTTATGCGTTGCGCTAATCCATGAAGATAGCGATGATCCTTTCGCTCTAAATCGAGTTCATTTATTTTATTAGCATCAACGCTCGAATCCACCTCAAGCATTGGTGACCACCCCAAAACGTTTTCCCCATCATTCTTATCGCTGTCCATGGATTCTACCCCACTACTGCTCACAAATTAAACTAAACGAAATACGTAAACCTGTTTAACAAATTCGGCCTGTTACTTTTTACTAGCCTGTTACTTTTTACGAATAGTACCGACCGATTTCCCAAGCCACCCACTTGGCATCAAATCTAATTAGGCCGCTTAACCGATTTCCCAAGCGGAAGAGGCGCTCTACTCTGGTATTTGATATGATTCGCCCGATTTTACTCCTTTATTGACCGAGTTTTAACCAATAAATATGCATACCCTGATCAATTTAATCGAACAATCTGGTGCTCAGTACCGTATCTACGATATGGGTCGAGCTATCCGCAAAATAGACCGCGATCTATTCAAGAAATTCGAGGCTGCCGAAGTACCTTACCCCTATCCATTCCAGGGCCATGCCTGGTTCGCCGTATTGTTTTGGTCTCCACAAGCGAAACAGGAGCATCAAATTTGGTTTGTTAAGTTTCCCCTTGATGAGCAGGGGCTACTTAAACAAGCGTGCAGAGATGATTTTATAAAGCGCACCATCGATGAAATTGCCCAGCGTCAAAGCCAGGATCAATCAGCGCCTACGGAAAGCGATAATCCATGGGGATTCACACCACACCAGGATAAAATGGCTGCCATTCACGCTAAGAGCAGCGTTGCTATGGGCTTTGCAGCTAGCCAATTTTATGAACCTGTTCTTAGCTTTTTACAACATCCAGACGACCAATGGCAATCGCTGGGGATACAAGGTATTGCTGATTTTTGTGCACGTTTAGATGAAAACGACAATGAAGCCTTAGTTATCAATGCCTTAGGGAAGATGCCTTCAGAATTATTGATTGCATTCCTACCACATCTTTTACCTCACTTGGAAAACGAGTCTATTTCACACCGATTAGCCGAAGCCATTTTGGGAATTAGTGAAATCCGGGAAAGCGTGCAATTGTTGTCGGCTGGTATTCGAGCGTTGTCCCAGTCATCAGGAAGTTACCTGCATACCCTAATCAGTGAAGCCTTAACTTCACCCCATCAGAACAGTGTGGAAGTATTGGTATCCATTAGCGGGCGAGCCTGGGATGCACTGGAAGATCCTCAACTAGCTCTCCAGTTTCTAGAGGCACTTGCTCGAAACGATGCAGGCCAGCAGGGTTTCAATCATATTCTTAGAGACATACTTTACTTACCAAAAATCGGGCCAGTGATAAGAGAAGCCTTCCGTTCAGAAGAACGCTCGGATTCCTTAATTAGTGTATTGGGCGAGTTTTTAAAAGATGTCCACTAACGAACTCTGCCCCTGCGGGAGTCAAAAACATTATGCAGATTGCTGCGAGCCGTTCCATACGCTCGCAGCAAAACCCGACACAGCGCAACAATTGATGCGTTCCCGCTACTGCGCTTTCGTAAAAAAACTAACGCCCTATTTGTTAAATACCCGTCACCCCAGCAAGCGACATTTAGACTCTGCTAGCAGCCTGCAACAAACTTTCGCATCAACCCAGTGGTTAGGATTGCAGATATTAACTACGGAACAGGGCCTAAAAAAGGATAGCGAAGGCTTTGTTAGTTTTGCTGCAAGCTTCAGCGAAAGCAATTCAAATGCTAACCAGCAACAACCGCAAGTTTTAGAAGAACGCTCTCGTTTTTTAAAAGAGGGTGATCAATGGTATTACGTGGAAGAAGATTTCAATCTGGGAAGAAATGATATTTGCTGGTGTGGCAGCGGCAAGAAATTTAAAAAATGTCATGGCCGTTAAGTTGATTCTCGTTCATAAGACTAACTTTCCCCAACGTTCTAAATGCCACTCTCTCCAGTAAATTAAGCCCTGAAGTAAACGCGAAAATATAAACATTAGCCAGACAGTAATAAAACTAGCATCCGCGATAAACACTAAGGCTAAACCAGCGGGGAAAAACAACAACCATTGCGACATTAAGTTCGTTTTTAATACGATTTTCACATCTCCAGATCCAAGCAATGAATTCATCATCACCACCCCCATCACATCTAGAAAAACCAAACCACCGGTTAGCATAAGCGGTGTTAGTGCTGCTTCTATGGTTGCTTGATCATGAGTGAATACTTCAAGAATCGGTTGCGCAAATATGATGATAATTAAGCTCAATGATAAAGTCGTCATCCCTCCCATTAACGCTACATCATAAGCCCAACGCTTAGCTTGCGCTGGAGATTGTTCACCCAAACTTGTTCCAACCAAAGTAGCGGCTGCCATACCAAAACCAAAGCCTGGTAAAACACAAAGCATAAGAATATTAATTAAAATATTGAGAGCAGCCACCTGCACCACGCCTAAATGGCCGACAATCCAGAACAAACTCGACATGCTGGCAGCAATCATAAACTGTTGTGCACCGGAAGGAAGCGTCAGCTTTAACACCGACACAATGTCTGAGCGGGATGGCAACACTTTAAAGATGTTTAAACGCTTTAATTTGAATGCGCTTAAGTAGAAATAAAATAGAGTACCTACAACAGTCGCGATGGTGCTAGCCAATGCAGCACCATCGGTTCCCATCGCTGGAAATCCAGCATTACCAAAAATAAACAAATAGTTGAGCAACACATTCAGAATGTGAATAGCCACTAAAGACTGCAGATAGTATTTCGGCTGGCCAATACCATTAAAATAACCTCGAAAGGCATAGGCCATACCCATAAATACAGTAGCGAACAAACGAATGCGCCAGTAGGCACTACCCATTTCTCGAACGCTGGCATCGTCGTTTAATGCGGCAAATAGCTGCGGAACGATGGGATACAACAGCAAGGTAATTAAGACTCCTAGCAACAGAGCAATGATCAATCCAGATAGCAACGGCACTCCCGCATGGGATAACCTGCCCTCGCCCACACGTCGCGAAGCTACCGCCTGTACTCCTGATGATAATCCCAGCACAATCGCGTTCGACATAAACACTGCGAAACTCGCAACACCCACTGCCGCCAATGCAGAGGCACCTAATTGCCCCACCATTGCGGTATCCACTAAATTCAATAGATTTTGCGAAATCATTCCGCCAATAATTGGAATCGATAACCAGAGAATCTTTTTTGCACGTTCCAGCTGAATCATTGAAGTGTCATTACCCACCTAACCCTTGAGCCATTACTATCACACATTTGCACGCTCATACAAATGTGTTTCCGTCGCAACTCTTGCCGGCAACGCTCTGCACCTCAGCAGAAGCGTTAACTTGCTCACAAAAATAAAGGTGACTGATTAGTTAAAAAGGCATAGATATTCAGTCACTTATAACGCATCAGCAA
>JAKSAW010000239.1 GCA_022361455.1 Pseudomonadales bacterium
GGGGACCTCCGGGAAGGCGGCGATTCTACTCCGCAGGGCCGCCGGTTCCCTACCCCCGAGCGCCAAGGGCCGTCCGAGCGGCTGGATCGATGTTGCCGGCCGGCTCCGCGGGAGGGCATGCTCCTCGCCCGCCTGATCGCGTGGGCCGTTAGCTCAGGTGGTAGAGCACCGGCCTTTTAAGCCGAGGGTCGCTGGTTCGAGTCCAGCACGGCCCACCATATCCCGAAGAGCTCTTGGCGAAAGCCAAGAGCTTTTTTCGTTTTTGCGTTGCTGAAATTTGCATGTTCTTGAGCGGTCGACATAAAAAAGCCGCAACAAGTGCGGCTTTTAAAAATAGCTCGTTGAACCAATTTTTAACGCTGAATAATCTCTAGATGCTCAGCAACACCCCAGAAGGGTACGCCTGCTTCAGAGTACGCGTAGGTGATGATACCAACGATCACTTGACCGCTATTACCCCACTCAGGATTTGTGCCTGGAAGCCTGCCATCGCCGCCATAGGGAATCCAGTTGTCTTCCGCTGGATCTTGGCTCAGATTGGGAAGTTGCCAAAAAGCGAGAATATTGCCATCGGCATCCATGGTCAGGCGCAGATCAGCTCGGCCATTGGGCAGTACGTTGTGGCCCGCATCGTTCTGGTTGGAGTTACCATAACGGGTCATCTTGCCTTCAATGGTGTTGATGGTGTTACCACGTTGGCCAACCACAAGGTGCGAGGAATTGATGTTGTTGAAATCAACGTGATGAACATGCAAGCCAACAAAGTTATAAGCGGAACCTGATACCACGTGAGGCTGAGTAGGTTGATCTACCGGGGCAATGCCCACGTTTCTCAGCACTGCTTCAAATGGATAGCTCACTGTGACGCCATCTAAGCGACCCTGTGCTCCGTTGAAGAATAAGGTCTTGTCCCCACTGTTGTCATTCACTTGGGCTGTGTAGCGTCCACACATTGATCCTACGTCGGGTAGCGCTGACGCATTGTAGTTTTGCAACCCGCTACTGTTAATAAGGGGTACCAAAACACAGTTGAAATCGAAAGACAGCATTGAAGAAGCAGGGTTGTTTACGGTAACTGAAATCCTCGCCGTGTCTGATTCCAGGCCGCCGCTATCAGTAACATAGGCCTGTATAACGAAGTCTTCACTCTGTGCTGTTACAGAGTAAGTGCTGCCAATGCTCTGTTGTAGGCTTGAATACCAGCGTACTGAGGATGAAATATCACCGTCTTCAGCATCAATAGCACTGGCGCTCAAGTTAATAACATCACCGCGATTAACAGTAATGTTGGTGGTGGAAACGCTGAGGTTGGGAGGATTGTTGATTTGTGCGCTTGATTCGTCATAAGTGAATCGGACTGCAGCGGCGCCAACGTAGCGGTTATTGCTTCCTTCGGTGCTTATGGTGACTGACACTGACTCACCAGCAGAAAAACTCATCTCATCCAATGTTCGCCATTGACCTACATAAGGGTCTGTTTGGCAATCTTGATTTAAGGTATGGCTGGCTGAACGAGAGTCGCTGCTAATCGTGTGCTGTACTTGGGTGCTACGCGGGCTGTAGCAGGTATTGTAGACCTCTATGGTGTAGTCATTGGTTTCCGGCATGACTGCTTGGAAGGTATAGGTGTTAACAGTACTTGAGACAGACGAGTACATGCCTCGGTTACCTTCAACCGGCATGGTAGCTGCGGTGGCAGAGTACCAGTATCCCGTTGACGAAGTGCCAGGGTCGCCGGTGTGGATGGTTATGTCCGCTGCTAGGGCAGTGGATATGGATAAATGGGAAATAACTGCTGCAGAAAGGGCTTTTTTGAGTTTGCTGATGCAAAAAGCAGGCATACTTCGCTCCACTAGTTTTACTTAAACCTTGATCGTTTATATACGATCGCCATTTGGGTGCTGGGATTTTAGGCGGATCTTATCACGGAGCTCTTGAACGTTTTTGTTAAGTGCGTAGCTTTTAAATATATTTAACAATTGGGTTACTCAAAGCGTGACCTAGGTAAAGCTAAGTAAGTGATCTGCGTAGAATTTTTTTTCGCAGTCATTAGACCTAAGAGTCATTTAGACCTTGAAAATGAGACGAAAAGCGCCATCTTAGTGGCCAAAGCTAGTAATTTTCGAGACAGCTTAGGTATGGCGGTGTAAAATGCCCCGCTTATCTTAAGAATGGCTAAGTAATACCTGAAGGCCTTAAAGGGGGCTGAGGCTATTCGCGAGGGCGCTCACTGAACCTCAAAAAGGTCAATGTGACGCTAAAGATTCAGTACTACGTGATGAAAACAATTAAATGAATACGACAGTTACAGAAATAGTTCGTCATCATTTAGATGGTTCCCATCTTAGTGAAAAACAATATAGCGACGTTGAAAAACAAGATTATTACAATCGGTTTAAAGAATTATTAAAGAGAGAGAACGCAGTACTAGTTGCTCACTATTACACTCATCCAGACGTACAAGCTCTCGCAGAAGAAACTGGCGGTTGTGTCTCTGATTCTCTTGAAATGGCTAGATTTGGCAAAGAGCATCCAGCTACAACTACGATCGTTGCCGGCGTAAAGTTTATGGGCGAGACCGCTAAGATCCTGAGCCCAGAAAAACGAGTACTGATGCCAACTCTAGAAGCAACCTGTTCGCTCGATCTTGGTTGCCCTGCGGATGAATTTTCTGCTTTCTGTGACCAGCATCCTGATCGTGAGGTGGTGGTGTATGCAAATACATCTGCCGCTGTGAAGGCCCGCGCAGATTGGGTGGTTACCTCAAGTATTGCCTTAGAATTAGTTCAGCATCTATCAGATCAGGGTAAGAAAATTATATGGGCACCAGACAAGCATTTGGGCGAGTATGTTCAGCGTGAAACTGGTGGAGATGTGTTGCTTTGGGATAGTGCTTGTATTGTTCATGAAGAATTTAAAGCCAAGGGTGTTACGGACCTAAGAGCTGCATATCCAGATGCAGCTGTGTTGGTGCATCCCGAATCCCCTAATTCGGTAGTGCAAATTGCTGATGTAGTTGGCTCTACAACGCAAATTATTAATGCTGCGGTTGAAATGCCTAACGACACTTTCATAGTGGCGACCGATAAAGGCATTTTTTATAAGCTCAAGCAGCTTGCACCAGAGAAGACTTTCCTAGAAGCTCCCACCGCTGGCAATGGTGCGACCTGTCGCTCTTGTGCTCATTGTCCTTGGATGGCAATGAATGAGCTTGAGTCTTTAGTTAACGTGTTTAATGCAAAAGATAACGAGATTTTTGTCGATGAAACCTTGGGTGCAAAAGCCATGGTGCCGCTCAATCGCATGTTAGATTTTGCCAAGCAACTAAAAGGTTAGTCACTGGAAAGGCGGGCTTTGCCGTTCAGCGAATAAACCTTTTACAGCTTCAAATCGTTTTTAGAACGTTGCATGGCTTTTAGGCGATTTTTGATTCTAGCGTGGGATTGAAAGTCGTCTTCAGTTAACGCCAAAGCATAGTTCAATTGCTCCAGCGCTTTTTCAAGCTTTCCTGTCAGATAATAATATTCCGCTCTAGATTCGTGGACCCCGATACTATTTCCCAATTTGCCATAGCATTCCGACATTAGGTACCAAGGATTAGGCAGTAATGGCTTGTTACGCTGTTGCTCTCTCACGATTCGCAGTGCCTTTTGTGGCTGCTTGTTTCGCAACAGGGCTTCTCCGTAGGCCATAGATAGGGGGTAATTGTTAGGGCTGAAAGCCAGTGCTTTCTCAAGAAGTTCCATAGCTTGCTGGTAATTGTTCTGCGCCATTAAGATGGAAGCTTTCGTGTATTGATAGGTAATACGATTGGGACGCTTCTTCAATAGTGGTTCTAGGGTTTTCAGGGCATCTTGAAAGCGGTTGGCGCGAAAATAGGCATAACTTAGTCCATATCGAGTCACTTCTTCATTGGCCGTTTTGCTGTTTTTTAAGTTGGCTTCCAGCTCGCTGATGGCGGACGTGTCCTCTCTGGTATAAGCCACCGATGTTCGAATGCGCATCAGTTCGAATTCAAGGTTCTGGGAATTGTTCTTCAGCGGATAAGCATCGGCTCGGTTGCGTGAATCGGAAATCCGCGATTGAGTAATAGGGTGAGTCAATAAGAATTCAGGTGGCACTCGGCCTGAGTAGCGGCTGCTCTTCAACAAGCGTTCAAAGAAGCTGGGCATTGCCTGTGGATTCATATTGGCTCTAACCAAAGTCTGCATGCCTACTCGATCAGCCTCGCGCTCGTTGTTTCGGCTGAATCTAAGTTGTTGATCAATTGCGGTGGCTTGTGTGGTTGCTAGCGCCGCCATGCCAGCATCAGAGCCGGCGGTTGCCATTAAAACCACGCTTGCCAATAGCGCTGCTGCTGTTGTCCATTGGGTGCGCTGATTATATTCCTGCCCGCGGGCAAAGTGACGTTGGCTAAGGTGTGCAAGTTCGTGGGCAATGACGGCTGCGACTTCGTCTTCAGCTTTTGAGTGGATGAGTAATCCAGCATTGAGGCCAATCACTCCGCCAGGCACTGCAAACGCATTAATTTGAGGGCTGTTGATTACTGCTAGCGCTAGATTTGGTGATGTTAGGTCGCTATTGGACGCCAGCAAGTACAGTAGGTGCTCAAAATAATCATAAATAAGTGGGTCTTCGACTGTTGGGACGTGGGCCCTAAGCTGGCGTAGCCAGGCTCTGCCGAGACGATATTCTTGATCGGGACTAACTATACCCGAAGACCGATCGCCTAGGGTGGGTAACTCGCTGCTAGAGGCGTTTGCCAATTGCGGGGCGATCATTAGAAAAGCGATCATCAAGACTACGTAATGCTTCATGACAATGCGGGGTAATTTCCCATTTGGCTTGTTTCTATCTGCGTTCTGCGTTTGCTTTCAACGTTCAATTTGCAATTTACAGCTGACAAATTACAGCTTAAGTTTGTGATCCAGCATGTATTTTGTTGACTAGGTTTTCGATATCGAAAAGCGCCTGCAGTTCAAATAATAATTGTAAAAACAACAAAAAGCCCGACATTGTTCAAGTATTCTCCTTAGAAACCTTCTATATATGATTGAAGCAATTGAATAACGGTGTGAATCACACTATAAAGGGGCGGATTTTCCAGATTTAAGTAATTGAGTAACCTTTTCATGAAGTTTGATGTCGAATTAGATGCTCGTGGCCTCACATGTCCCATGCCGCTGCTAAAATTAAAGCAGGGTCTCAATAAGATGGAGGCGGGCCAGGTGATTTGCGTGGCTACCACTGATCCAGGATCGGTAAGGGATTTCGCCTCATTTTTGAATCAGGTTGATTCTCAGTTAATTGAGCAAACAGAAGTGGATAACGGATATCGTTTTGTCATAAGGAAATAGCACTATGCAACTTAAGCGGTTGCATTTGATAAGGCCAATGAATGTATAAGTTAGTTTCAGAGTGGTACAAGCAGTACTTCTCAGATGAAGAAGCCGTAATTCTCATTTTATTGTTGGTGGTTGGTTTCACCATCATTCTTACCATGGGCAAGTTCCTTGCTCCGGTATTAACTTCGATCGTGCTAGCTTATCTATTGC
The DNA here is from genome assembly GCA_022361455.1 of Pseudomonadales bacterium. Lineage (GTDB taxonomy): Bacteria > Pseudomonadota > Gammaproteobacteria > Pseudomonadales > Ketobacteraceae. Next base: position 5,556 of record JAKSAW010000239.1, read on the forward strand.
AAGGCGTTATCAATGTATTGCAGGGTAAAGGCGTACCGAATATGGCGGCGATAGGTATAGCTTATACTTTGTTCCTGGGGCTGTTGGGCGGTTTTATGTTTGGGTTGGTGCCACTAACAGTGAGTCAGGCAGATCGCTTTTTAGAAGAGCAGCTCCCCATCATGATTGTGGAGGGCAACAAAATGCTAAAAGTGCTGCCGCAAACATACCCTGATCTGGTGTCCCAGGAGCGGGTAGATGAGATCAGCCTGTTATTATCATCCACTATGTCTGACGCGGTGGAAACCATCGTGTCCTTTTCCGTGACTAGTTTGCCATTAATTATTGGTTTACTGATCTTTGTGGTGCTGGTGCCGCTATTAGTGTTTTTCTTCCTCAAAGATAAAGATGAAATGACCCAATGGGCGCTTTCATTTTTACCCGATGAGCGACCCTTTATTGATACCGTTATCAGCGAAATGAATGTGCAGATATCCAATTATGTTCGTGGTAAAGCCATTGAAATATTGATCGTGGGTGGTGTTACCTATATCGCCTTGATGATTATGGGTGTTCAGTACGCTGCATTGCTTGGATTGCTGGTCGGTTTATCAGTAGTTATTCCTTATATTGGTGCCACGATTGTTACAATTCCAGTGGCTTTGGTCGCTTATTTCCAGTTCGGTTGGGGCAGTGAGTTTGCTTGGGTCATGATTGTTTACGCGCTAATCCAAGCGATAGATGGCAATGTGCTGGTACCGCTACTCTTTTCAGAAGCGGTTAACCTGCATCCAGTGGCGATAATCACTGCAGTGCTAGTATTTGGAGGCCTGTGGGGCGTTTGGGGCGTGTTTTTCGCCATTCCGTTGGCGACCCTCGTGAAGGCAATGATGTCATCTTGGCCTAGATTGGAGGAGCCGTCTAACAAGGCGGAATGGCTAGATTCTGTCGAATAAGCTTAGATAGCTCTGATCGAGATCTGACTAGAAAAAGCTGGCAATTAAACGCCAGCTAGTTCCTCAATGGTTTCCACTACTTCGTCAGCATGGCCGTTAACACGAACTTTGCGCCATTCTTTTTTAAGAACGCCGTTCTCGTCGATCAAGAAAGTGCTTCGCTCTAGAGACATGACCTGCTTGCCATACATGTTTTGCGGACGGATCACATCAAAAAGCTCGCATAGCTTGCCATCTGCGTCTGAAATCAGTTCAAAAGGTAGCTTTTGCTCCTCTTTAAATTCTTCGTGTGATTTCAATGAGTCTTTTGAAATACCAAACACCACGGTTTTTAGTTTCAGCAAGTCCTCGTAATAGTCACGGAAGTCTTGGCTCTCTGTGGTGCAGCCGGGTGTGTTGTCTTTAGGGTAGAAGTAGAGAACGATCCGCCACCCCTTGAGCCCTTCTAATAGAATGTCTTTTTTGCTGGTGGCTTGAGCAATAAAATTAGGAACCGGTTTGTTCAGCTCGACAGTCGCCATTGACTCCTCCTAAGCCTTGTTATCGTTATCTATTGGGTTCATAAATTGGTTCACCTAGCTGTTTCCTCTCAAGGCTTCAATAGAGGCATCGAGATTCTTTTCGTCACAAAAACCGACGAATTCGTCTTTGAGGCTTGAGAGGGATAAGTTGCTAGGAATGTTAACGGTCATTTCTAATGAAAACATCGGTGTGCCGGTATGAGCAGCGGCATAGGTGCCGGTTTGCATTTCTTCGATGTTAATTGCTTTTTCGCTAAAGAAGCGTGCAATCTCGTGCACAATTCCAGGGTGGTCAAGGGCAACCACTTGTACTGTATAGGGTAAGTTAGCCGCTTGAGCTTCTTTAGGGATAGTGTCTTTAAAGGTAATGGTTAGCTCAAGATCGTCGCCGGTGCTGCTTAGCAATGGCTTGAGTGCGGCGATATCTTCAGGAGAACCGTTGACTAGCATGAGCAGTGCGAACTCTCCGCCGAGCACCGTCATTCTGGTATCGAGAATGTTGCAGTTGCGATCCACTGCTTGTTTGGATAGTTCATTAATGATTCCGGGCTTATCGGTGCCAAGCGCGGAGATTACTAAATAATCAGTCATGCTTTAGTTAGCCTAAGAATTGTTCAGTTGTTCTGTCCATGGCTTAATCTGTTTTTATTGAGAATGAGTGTAGCACCGGTCTTTCAATACAACTAGCTGAAAATGTTAACAATATTGCTTCCTATAAATGGCTGCATTGGTTCGGTGCAAAAATATGGCCTGAAAGCTGCTTACACCTTGTTATTCAAGGGTTCGCTAAGTACCATACGCGTTTGCTGTTCCACCGGAGAAATTAGATTAATGATTACAGGTAGCATTGTCGCATTAGTAACCCCCATGAATATCGATGGCACCATCGACTGGGACAGTTTGGCCAAGTTGCTAGACTGGCATGCGGAGCAGGGCACCGATGCAGTGGTTTCCGTTGGCACCACTGGCGAGTCAGCTACTTTGGACGTGGAAGAGCACACGAAAGTCATTCGTTTTACTGTGGAGCAGTTGAAGGGCAAAATCCCCGTGATCGCCGGTACCGGTGCCAATTCAACGACTGAAGCGATTGAGCTGACTACCCACGCTAAGGAAGTGGGAGCAGACGCTTGTTTGTTGGTAGCTCCATACTACAACAAGCCAACTCAAGAAGGTTTATACCTGCATCACATGGCCATTGCTGATGCCGTTGATATTCCCCAAATTCTATATAACGTTCCGGGTCGCACAGCTTGCGACATGTTGCCGGAAACGGTTGCTCGTATTGCGGAACATAATAATGTTATTGCAATCAAAGAAGCCACGGGAGACCTAGAGCGAGGCAAGCAAATCCTGGAGCTTACTGGTGGCGACTTTTTACTCTATTCTGGCGATGATGAAACAGCCATGGATTTAATGCTGTTGGGAGCCACGGGCAATATTTCGGTAACCGCAAATGTGGCGCCAAAAGCGATGCATGAAATGTGTGTTGCAGCCATTGCTGGGGACCGAGAGAAAGCCAGCCAGATTAACCAACCTTTAGAAATTCTCCATCAGAAGCTCTTTTTGGAAGCGAACCCTATTCCTGTGAAATGGGCCCTTAAAGAGATGGGATACGTTGGCGAGGGTATTCGTTTACCGTTAACCCCATTGAGCGAACCCTTGAGAGCAGAATTAAAAGACGCCTTGCAGCAAGCAAGTGTGATTTAAAGGTTGATTTTTATCCAATGAATAAACGCGCTTTATTGATGGTGGTGCTGGGCTGTTGGTCTGTCACCCTCAGTGGTTGTAGCTTATTGTTCGGCAACGAAGGTTATTTCCGCTCAAGGTCTCTGGATTATCAAGAGGCAAAACAACACCAACAGTTGGTTTTCCCTCCAGATGTTGAAGTGGTGGCTCGACCGGAGCTCTATCCGATTCCTGATATTCGAGCAGGTGACTATTACAAGCCAGCAGATATCGATGACGTGCCGCGCCCTGAGTCTCTGCTTAGTGTTATTCAAGATGCTGGTTTGGAGATGCGCACCGACGGCAGTATTAACTGGCTGGTGGCAGAGCGTAAAACGACTGAGTTATGGGAAGACCTGCAGCTTTTCTTCAAAGCGTCAGGTATTCAATTGGAAGTGATAGACCCTGAATCTAAAACACTCATAACTGCTTGGCTGCAGCCCAAGAAAAAAGAGCCAGAAGGGTTTTGGGACAGTTTCGTTGATTTTTTCTCTCTTGATAACACACCAAATTTACGGGAAAAGTTTCGCGTGAAGCTTGTTGAATCAGCGGGTATCGATCGCCACGAAATTTATGTGGACCATATTCGTATTGATACCAGTGAAGAGGAATTGCCAGAACTAAGCGCAATTGAATGGCAGTCTGATGCAGAAGAGGATGGCCTTGTAGCAGCAATGTACGACGAGGTTATTGCTTACCTGTCGGATGAAGAAGTGCGCTTTAGGCGTTCTTCATTGTTCTCCCAGAACCTTGCATCAAGCACCTCCTTTGTGATGACTCGGGACGGTAATGATCTGCCCGTTCTTGTGATTCAAAAGGATTTTAATAGGGCGTGGATCGATGTGGGTGAGGCCCTCGATAAGTCTGATTTAGTAGTAGAAGATCGTAACCGCAGTTTGGGGCTGTATTATGTAGTGTACGGCAAAAACGAAGAGGGTGATGAGAATATCTTCCAGCTCAAACTAAATCGTGCAGAGAATGGTATTCAAGTAGCGGTGCAACTGGATGATGAGAACATAGCACCGAAGGATGTGAGTGACGAAATTCTCGAAACCGTTAAAGAGAATTTATAGCAGTGAGATTTGCTTCCATTGGCAGTGGCAGCGAAGGAAATGGCACGCTAGTAGAGCATGAACAATGTCGTTTGCTCATTGATTGTGGCTTCTCTGCTCGAGAGGCGGTAAGGCGCTTGATCAATCTGGATATTGAACCAGAATCTATTAGCGCGATATTGGTAACTCACGCTCATGCGGACCATATTAAGGGTGTGGCAATACTTGCAGAGAAATTTAATATCCCAGTCTATATGACATGGGGAACCAGTGTGTCGAACGGACACAAGAAGCGTGAAGTGCCCGCTGAATTAATAAATGTTATTTCGCCCCACGAAATGTTTTCTGTTCAAGGTATTCAAGTTGAGCCAGTTGCAGTGCCCCATGATTGTCGGGAGCCAACGCAGTTCGTTTTTCATCAGGGCGAAAAAAAACTTGGCGTTTTGAGTGATGCAGGCGCAATCACCCCACATATGGAACGCGCTTATCAGGGTTGCGATGCATTATTGTTAGAATGTAATCATGATCTAGAAATGCTTCGTAATGGTCCCTATCCACCAGCGTTGCAACGACGAGTTTCTGGTGACTTTGGGCATTTAAACAATCAGCAGGCGGCTCAGTTTTTAGCGAAGACCCATTGGCAAGGGCTTCAGCATGTGGTGATGACCCATATTAGCCAAAAGAATAATCACCCCGAACTAGCAAGGGATGCCTTAGTCGCTGCGATTAATTGTGATGCTGATTGGATTCAAGCAGCTGATCAAGCGGAAGGTTTAGATTGGCATGAAATTTAACATCTAGAAATTCAAACTCAGTTTAAAGATACCTAGTTGTTATATAGCTTTAATAGTAAGTATTAATCAGTTCAATACTGATCCATACGTTTGGAGACAAGCATGGAAAAACGTGAAGAGCTTTATTCCGGTAAAGCAAAATCTGTCTACACCACCGACGATGCGGATAAGCTAGTATTGTTATTCCGTGACGATACCTCAGCTTTTGATGGTAAGAAAAAAGAAAAGCTAGATCGTAAAGGTATGGTGAACAATAAATTCAACGCGTTCATCATGCAAAAAATCGAAGAAGCTGGCATTGAAACTCACTTTATTCAGCTATTGAGCGATCAAGAGTCTTTGTTCAAAAGGCTCGAGATGTTCCCGATCGAATGCGTAGTACGTAATATTTCAGCCGGCAGTATTTGTCGTCGCTTAGGTGTTGAAGAGGGTAAAGACCTTAATCCACCAACCTTCGAGTTCTTCCTCAAGAATGATGATCTTGGTGATCCAATGATTAATGATTTCCATATTCAGAGTTTTGGCTGGGCCAGTGCTGAGCATGTGGAAAAAATGAAAGAGCTTACCTTTGCCGTTAATGACGTATTAAAAACATTATTCCTGGATGGGGGAATGTTGTTGGTAGATTACAAACTAGAGTTTGGTTTATTCGAAGGCCGCGTTGTTTTAGGTGATGAGTTCTCCCCTGATGGCTGTCGCCTTTGGGATTCGGAAACTCGAGAAAAGCTTGATAAAGATAGATTCAGACAAGGCTTGGGCGGTGTTGTGGAAGCATACGAACAAGTAGGTCAACGCTTGGGTGTTAATTTCGATTGATAACTGCCTTTTCATAAGCGAAATAAAAAAGCCTTCTTACGAAGGCTTTTTTATTTCAGATTTTTGGTTGTTGCTTAGAAGTGGTAGTGAGCCGCTAGAAACAAACCAGAAAAATCCATATCTGCTTCAACATCATCTTCATCAATTTCTAGAGTGATGCTGCGAAGTCCGGCCTCTACACCAAAGCCAATGGAAGTTTCATAGCCAATTTTACCAACGGCATCAAAGAACACATTGCCACCATAGCCGATCCAGTTGCCATCTACAGCAGCATAAAGACCAGTAAAAGGTAGATCAAACTGGCCTTTGAAATACAACAGTGGCACTGGAAAATCAATATCTTCTTGGGCTGTTTCTTCGCTGCCAGATATTTCTCCAGAGAGGCTAATTTCACCATCGAATTGACGAATGGTTAAACCCAAATCCAAATTTACCCAGTTGTCGAGGAGCTCATAGTAAAGGGTAAAGTCGGTGTGGCTTAAATCGATTTTGCTTTCTATCTCTGTATCTGCCGAATACTCTTTACCATCGAATTCAATGCTCTCTTCAATGGTGGATCTTCCGGTTTGGTCCAGTTCCGTGCGCGCTAATTTAATATTGGGTAACGCTGGAAGTGGATGCTCTATAGCGACATACAGATAGGAAGCGGAGCTATCATCCAATCCAAGATCGGACTCGATATCGATTTCGCGTTCGATGACATCGGCATCACCATCTTTAAAGGAGCCGGAAAACTCGGCGTCAAAGGTTCCCGCCCCAATAAAGAAGCCAATCGTATCGGCGGCGGCTAGGGAAGGGAGCATTAAGCCGCAAGTGGCTGCGCAAACTAGCAATTTTCTCATGTGTCTCTCCTAAAAGAATTCACGTTAAGTATTGCAGTTGCTACTTAAATTGCAAAATCACTTAGTTGAAAGAGTTCGCAAGTTGGGAAAGTCCCTTATCTAAGGCTTTCTCTAAGCCGAACTTGATCACATTTCCGAAGAAAGGTATCGGCGCTTTGGTTTCAAATTCTATTTGGTAATCTAGTTTGGTCACATCTCCTGCCTGAGTGAATTGCATAGTGCCTTTGTGGTTCTTTAGTGGGCTGCCTTTGGTGATGCGGTATTCAATCAATTCGTTTTCTTCAAAGGCTGTGATGGTTTCTTCAAACGCAGGCGTAGGGAAGATGCTAATGCTGCGGATGCTGCCCAAACCATTGATATTGTCTGAGTCGCTATCGACGATGCGCTTAATATTGGCAGAAATGATATCGCCAAATTGAGCATGGTCGCTAAGAACATCAAAAATTGTCTCTACGGGAGCCTTGAATGAGTGCTTGATATGGAGCTTTGTTAACGCCATAAATCGATTACCTTAATTTACTATCTTGATAAATTGGCTAAGAGCTCAGGAAATAACTTTAAAGCTAATACCATTGTTTTGGAGTCGCTCGATGAGGGCTTCACCCATGGCTGCACCGGGTGTGGTGACACCATAATTTTGCGGTGATTTATCTTCATCGAATGCTAAGCATAGTGCAGATTCAGCGAGCATCTTCGATGTTTCACCATAACCTGGGTCGCCACCGGTAATCTCACTCCACACGCAAATCCCTTCCGCATTGGCGATCATACGTACTTTAAACCAAGCTTTTTGTCGTTCTGATTCGCTGGGGCCTTGACCGGGATCTTTTACTTTTAAGAGTAAATCTTTGGTCTTTTCTATCTGCGATAAGGCAACAATACCTCCGAGACCAAGTGAACCAATGAGGATTTTAGGAAGTTGTTTTACTAAAACGTAATGGCCATAAGAAAAATTAGGGCCGTATTGATCCCTAGCCTTTGCAGTGCGTCTAACCACCACTGGGTCTATCGTGGGGAAAGGACAGGCCCACGCTGAGAATGCATCTCGGTATTTAAGGTTGGGTGGCATGGCGGACACTTTACGTTTGGCACTTTGTTCAGCATTGCCTTGGTTTGACGTTGGGCCGGCGCTACGCCAGGCTTTTTTCTTTTTCTCGTACTGTATCAAGCGGGAAAACTGGTTAATTGCCGAATGCCAGGTGCCGCCGGAAAATGTGCCTCCAGCCTGGACGAATCCTTCACACGAAATCGGTGTTTTGCCTGCTTTATCAGGCCCCAGTAATTGGTTGAGGGCGTTGACAGTAAAAAGCGCACCCAAGTCATGGGGGATGCTGTCGAAGCCGCAGCAATTTACGATTTTCAGCTTTTTCTTCTCTGCGACTTCACCGTAAAGATGAATCATTGAATCAACAAACTCGGGCTCGCCGGTTAGATCCACATAATGGGTGCCAGCTTCTACGCAGGCTTTAACAACATTCTCACCAAAATTGAGATAGGGGCCAACGGTGGTAATCAGAACCTTGGTTTGGCTAGCCATCGCTTTAAGGGTTCTGAAGTCACCGATATCTGCTTCAATCAAGCCTATGGATGATTTATCGATTCCGGTATCAGGCAGGTTAGCGATCACGGTCTCTAACTTGTTCTTGGAGCGACCTGCGATAGCCCATCTTAGCTGCTCTCGTTCGTTGCAACCGGCGAGATGCTGCGCGGTCAATTCTCCGGTAAATCCTGTCGCGCCAAATACCACGATATCGTACGGTCTATCCGCCATTTAAGAACCCTCTCTTCTATACATGGTGTTTAAGATAGGGGTATGAGTTTGAATTGCAACATTATTTACGGATTTCATTGGGGTTTTCCGTATCTGTTGACTAGTTTGTATATAAATAAATGGTCAGTTGTATATGAATTTATTTCATTTAGCGACGCCTGCTGATGGGCGTATATTCGAAAAGTGAAGCGGTTTTTTTAATAACTATAACCAACCTAATCTCAACAGTTGTTGGAGTAAACGAGGGAAGGAAATGACAGAGAAAAGCGCGTTAGTACAGGATTATATGAGCCGTCGAGTCATTAGCTTTGATGTGCGAGACGATGTGGCCGATATCGCTGCGACCCTGATCGAAAATCGAATTCTGGGAGCGCCAGTGTTAGATGGTAAAAAGGTGGTTGGGTTTGTTTCCGAGCAGGACTGTATCAAGGAAATGCTTAATACCGCGTTTCACTGCGAGCTAACTGCGACAGCCGCTGATGTGATGCATCCAGAGGTGCTCACGGTGGATCCGCAAATGGATATTTCAGATTTGGCTCAACAGCTGACCAAGAACAAGCCCAAAATGTATCCCGTGGTGGGGGAAGGTAAGCTGCTAGGAGTCATTACCCGCTCTGATATCCTGCGAGCATTGGTAGATCAAAGTGCGAACTGCCACCACCTCACCACCAAAGCAACCGCTGTGGTATAGAGATATTAAGACTGTTCGGCAGCACTTTGGCATTTAATGCAAAGTGTTGCTTCAGGCTTGATGGCAAGGCGCTGATAGCCAATCAGTTCATCGCACTGGCGGCAGTAGCCGTAGTCTCCATCCGCGATTAATTTCTTAGCAATGAGTACCTTTCGTAGCAACAGCGTTTGGTTTGCGCGATTCGCTGAGGCCATTTCCTGTTGCTGAATCGCATCGATACGAGATACCCGACCCATGAGCTGTTGATCCAGTTTCACTGGATTGGAACTGTTCTCGTTGTTATCCAAAGCGGCCCTGAGCTGTGCTTCCATTTCATCCAATTTATTGCTTAGCACCTTTAGCTGTTTGTCCGTCAACGGCTCAGCCATTTTTTCGTTCTCCGTTATTTTGGGTTTACAGTCCCAGGACCGACTGTATCATAGGCAACCATTTTGCTTTTGCCGCTAAATCTAGTGACAACGACTGACATCCCCTAAGTGTATGTGAGATATGACGTTTATCGAATCTCTTGAAGAGTTATACGGGCCCGAGTTGGCTCAGGCATTGATAGGGCCAAGAGAGCTTCCATTGGTGCCAGAGATTCGTTTATTGCTTTTGCATGATGATTATCCACAGGATCGCCTTGGCGCCGCTGCTTATCACCAGTTGATGGCTTCACCACCTTACTGGGCTTTTTGCTGGGGGGGAGGCCAAGCGATGGCTAGGTTTCTATTAGATAATCCCCATTATGTCAGCGGTAAATCGGTGATAGATTTTGGCGCTGGCTCCGGGGTTGCTGGTATCGCAGCTGCTCTAATAGGCGCGAAAACAGTGGTTGGAGTGGATATTGATCCAATTGCCTTGCAAGCATCTCAAGCCAACGCGCAGCTCAACGGGGTAGCCATGGAAGTCACCGAAAAGCTATCAAACAGCCCTAATGACTTCGTCTTAGCAGCCGATATTTGTTATGAAGAAGAGGGTATGGAATGGGTGCTTTCTCATCTAAGAAATGAGGGGCAGCTCTTGGTGGCAGACTCCCGTATTGAGCAGCTTTCGCAAAAGTTGCCTGGTGTTCGTCAAGTCTTTGAAATGCATATAAAAACATTTCCTGAATTAGACGAAGCCAGCTGTTTTGAAATCGTAAAACTTTACGCGACTGATGAGTTTTAGCCCATCACAATCAGCTGTTACAGACCACAACAATTCTTCACATAAACCACTCAGGATCTGCACTTAGTATCGGGGTTTCCGTTGCTATAGTGTTACCCAGTCAAACAATCCAGCTGTTTAGGTTTATTGCGGAGTAGTAACCTTGGGTCAAGCGAAATACAGTGTCATTTCAGTGGGAGGAAGCCAGCGGGCCAATGAGGCCGATAACGCTCGTGAATTTCTCACTGAAGTTAAAGGCATGACCCCAGTTCAAGTACAGGCAGTGCTTGAAGGTGTACCTACGATTATTCAGCAAGGAGTTGATGGTGAGACCGCTACAGCATTGGCTGAAGCGATGGGTGAGATCGGATTAAAGTGTCATGTCGTGGAACAGAATATTCAAACAAAATTAGAAACAGTCCATGAAGAAAAACCGATTGTTCCGAAAACTGAGCTAGCGGGTATTGCTAAGGATCAGGCAGCACCTTATCGTCGCGAAGATATAGTGGAAGGTTTTAGCGACGATGTACAAACCTTGACCTTAAGTCTCAGTGAAAAAATACAGATGTCGTTGCTCGCGGTGTCTATGTTGGTTTTACCTCTTCTATTTTTGGCGACCATCATCGGGCTCATGGGTGGTGCGCTTATTCTTAGTGAAAACGCCATTGCCTGGTTTAAAGAACCTGGCCCATTTCCATTTCTTTCTTGGATCGGCGTATTTGTGATTTTGGGGTTTACCTCCGTACTTATTCATCGGGCGATTGGTGATTGGCGTCGCGAGAAAAAGTATGTGTCTCTTGATCGAGATCGATATCCCCAGTTGTATACCTTTGTAGAAAAAATTGCTCATTTAATGGGTGTGAAAGCTCCAGTGAGTATAAAGCTGGATGCGGAAGTGGGGGTGGTATTACGTCCGAAAGAATTCTTTTCACCCATATCAGGATATCGTTCCGAATTAATTATTGGCTTACCGCTTTTTTACAGTCTGAATGTACGGCAATTGGCGGGCGTTATTACTCATGCATTTTCTGGTTTTAGTCAGGACGCTTGCCGCTATGGCTATCCAGTGGTTTCATCAATCAATGGTTGGTTATATCGCTGTTCAAATTACACCTTGGATATGACCACGCTAACTTTTTCCAAGCATAAGCGTGTGATCAATCCTGTTTCTTATGCGGTACTTTTACCGTTCGATTTAATGGCACGGGTTTATTTTAAATTAATCTACGTTCTTGCTAGTGCCCTTAGTTTTGCTCGCTCACGTGAAATGGATATGCAAGCAGATATCTTAAGTGCACAAATTTCTGGCTCAAACGAATTTAGATCTACACAATTTCGTTTGCGTGCGCTTCATTATGGTCAGCTTCACGCTCGATCTGAGAATTTGAAGCGAATGAATACTGGTAGTGTGGTGCCTAATTATTCTGCATTTGTGGTTGATTACGCGGAAGCTCTTCGTATCGAACTTAAGCCAACGCTCATCAACGAAATGGAGCAGTTAGTGACGCCACTAACTCGAAGTAGGGTGGTTGATTTAGGTCGTATAGTTAATGTTGAAAAGCATCAGTTTGAAGGTAGTTGCTATTTGTTAGGTCCTGCAGTTGATCTGCTAGCGGGTGTTGAATCTTTAAGTCGTGAGGTGACTCGTAAGCATTATGAGTCAATCGGATTTATTGAAGAAAGATCTTCTAGCCATGTAGACCAACCGCAAGAGGAAGCGGCTGCACCGAGAATTTATGAGAATCAAAATTATACGTTTATGGGGTGGCAAAACAGTGGCCGGTATTTGCGCTTCGATGAATTTCATAGCTACGATGATTTGGGAGTGCCAGCTAAGAGTCAAGATTTACGAGATTTAGTATCTAAACTTTCTGCAACTGAAGATCAGTTGTCTTCGATGGCGACACGCTACAGAAAGACAGATGACAGAGCGATGCAGTTGCATGTGAGCAAAACTTTACAAGAAGTGGGTATCGACAGTGCGAATAAAAACTTGATCGATGGTGGTCAAGGTTTACGCCAGACAGAAACCAGTTGGTTAAAAACGCTTAATCAGCAGGGCGTATTGCGAGGTGATTTAACGTATTATGAAGCGCTTATTTCGCAACGTATTTCTTTAGCTCTGTCACTAGCAAAGGATACTCCAGAAATCCGTGATTCATTCCAGGTGCGCGATTTTGATGAATATATTGATTACTTAAAAGATAGTGTTTCTTTTATGTATAAAGCATATGAGTCTGTTGCTCGTCTGCGCACCTATACATACACTCTCGGTGCACTAGTTAATGCGGGTCAGCTGGAGCAGCATGAGGATCTGCGCAATTACTTTGATCGCTACCATAATTACTGCAGTGTCGAGCTAAACTCTATTTTAAATGTATTAAGCGCAGTGGCCTATCCTCTGTCGTTACCTCATGGTATGAAGGATCGTTTGGAACAGCCTTCTATTGCTGAAGTGCTGCGGTTCTCCGTAAAAGGCATCGATCACGAACAAAAGAGCGTGTCTCTTTGCTTTAAAGTGTGTCATTCATCATTAAAGTTTTTAGATGTATTTGCTCAAGATTTGATGACAGAGATTGATAAACTGGTTTATCAAACAGAATCTCACTATGGCATAAGCCGCACTGCTTAAGGGTGCGAGAATTAATTCAAATAGCTATTAGCAATAGCGTCTAAGTCATCAATGCTTTCCCTGGGAAGATAAGGGGCGATTAAGGACATCACTTGATAAACCCCTTGGCCTAAATCTTCTTCCGGTAATTCCTTTCCTAAATTACGGATCTGTTGGTAGTTCAACCAATAGGTGGCAGTCATGACTACGTTGGTGGCAATGGCTTGCTGAAGCTTGGTATCGGTGGATTCAATAATGCCTGCATCGCTCATGCTGGCAAGAATGCCGGCGCAGGCGACACCTTTTTTATCAAGGATGCGGTTGAAGCGCTTTTGCAGCTTATCGTTGCGCTCAAGAATGCTGACTAGATCGCGATAAAAAAAACGATACTCCCAAATCTTTTCGAAAATGATGTGGATATACATCCAATAATCGACGATTTCTTGGTCGCTGGTTTGGGGTGTTTCTAATACTTCAAGAATGCTCGCTTCAAATAATAGGAAGAGCTCGTAGATGATCTCGTCTTTGTTGCGAAAATGATAGTAAAGGTTGCCCGGACTGATATCCATTTCGTTAGCGATATCAATCGTCGTGACATTGGGTTCACCACACAGGTTAAATAGATCCAA
>JAKSAW010000443.1 GCA_022361455.1 Pseudomonadales bacterium
GCTAACACCATTCGAAGACCATAATAAATTTCCAAATCGATCAATGACCGCAATAAAACCCGTGCCCGCTGCGTAAATGGTTCCTTGCGATTGATCGACTGCCACGCCCCAAACACTTTCAGACTTACCACCAAAGTCGTAAAGATCGGTCCAGATTTCCTGACCATCGGCAGTTAATTTTGATACGTAAAGATCAGTACCACGCACGCTAACGGTCGAAAAGACAATCAAAATACCTAACAATATCAGCCTGTTAGATATCGAGGGTGGGGAGAGCCTTATGGCTTTCCTGTCGACTCCCTCTCCTTCTTGTCTCTTAAGTCAAAGTCCAACCGATAGCCTTTAAAAGTCTTGTCAGCACAATACAAGACTGATCGCACTGGGCCACTGTTATCCAAGGTAACTTTACCAACATTGGTGTCGGCTGTGATGAAAGGTTCACTACGTAAAGGCTCCAAGTAAGGCGAGGTATAACGATCAAAAAGCGGACTTTTTCCAACAGCCTTTAGCGCCTTACGGGTCATTCTGCCCCCAACCGGCATATTGCACGCAGCGCTACTAGTCAGCTGGTAATATTCTATAAAGCGCCCCGCTCTATATTCACGTTCATAACGGTGGTAGGCGTAATGCACATCGCCAGACAGAATAACGACTTTATCAATGCCATCTAAACTAGCAATTCTGTCACGCAATATATCGATCGAGTCTTTGTTCGCAATCCATGGTTCCCTATCTACAAAAGCAGCTCTTTTTGCAGAGTCTTTGCCCGCAGCAAGCTGAGCCACCTCAATCGCCTTAAAACCAAATACTGGCGTGGGTGACACTAAAACGAGTGTATTTGAATCTTCGTCATTAGAAACACACTTATCTGCTTGCTTCCAACCTTGCCATGTTTCTAACTGCGCCTTTGAAATAAGTGAAAGCCGATGGTCTTCGTGAAATTCTCTTTTAGTGCGAGTATCCAAGACAATTGCACAAGGGCTACCTTCTACGACATAACCCCAATAAGTATCCTCGACTAGCATCTTCTCTAAACCATCGATCACTTGATCATCTTGGCTCGCATAAAACTTACGGAATAGATCACTCAACGACTTAGAATAAAACTGGTCTGGCGCATTGCCCCAGGATTGAAATCCCCAGTAAGCCGCTAGTGCATTGGTAACAATACGTCGACTCATATTTTTTGAAGTTAGCCGACAGTGTGTGTCTTCCGTTAGGTTCCAGTCGTCTGTTACATCATGATCATCAAATATCATGTAAGTAGGCACGTTGGCCATTAAGCGACGAGTGGCTGCGCTATATTTCGAGAAGTTTTTAAGGACTTTGGTTAAATCATCATACTCATCGCGATCGACCTCCTTAGGATCAATCAATCCCGATAGAAAACTTGTGAGATCAACACCAGCGATCTCAATTGGATCGCTCTCAATTTTATCTTTGATTTCGTCGTAGTCAGGAATAAAACTACCAAAATTCATACCTCCAAAAGTGAAGATATACATTGCCGCAAATTCACCAAAAGTTAACAAATGATTATCTTTCTCTGAGGACGTAAAGCCTTGGCGTTTAAGAAGACTGTCACGGCTGCTTAACTTTCGCTTGTAAGGATCAATGGGTCTGCCATTTGTCGTCTTGGCGGGGAGTATTTCTGAGTAGCCCATCAACACCTTGCCAAGGACACTACAGGCTATACCTGCTGGTAATGCTACATCGTCGGCATATATCTGATCACCAGTAAGAAATAGCTGCGATGGTCGTTTCGAGAGGTTCGATATGTTTTCCCCAAGGATTGCATCTGCTTGGCGCATCATATCAACCGTCGCCTTTCCTGCTTTTATTGAAGCATGAGGCTTACGGCATGAGGCCTGAATAATTTCTCGATGATTTTCGGGAATAAAAAATGAAGGACGTTGCTGTTGCCCATAGGTGATTGGGTCTTTTCCCCCAACAAGACCGAGGTCTTCTAAATTATCATCACCAATTAAAACATCATAAAAATAAGGGGTATCGTGCGCAAACTCTGTACTACCACTTAGACTAACTCGTAACAGATACAGGAATAAATGCTTACCCATTTGCACCGGCGTACGCCCACCTGCAAGTTTGGACTCTAAAGGATCTTTAGCCGTACTCTTGGTATAGATGTTAACTTTGATGTCTTTTCTTTCTTCACTAAGAGCAATCCAAATATTGACTGATTTTTTAGTCGTTTTTCTCAGCATAGGGCCGCAGAGAATCTTTGGAAGGGTCGATTGTTTGCGAATAGTCATGAAAGCTCTTCCTTTAGCAAAGTTGGGGCACTAAAAATTTTGATTACAAAAACGCATACAATAATGCGGGCATTGCGACAGCAGTTGCTATGTTAAGCCATAAGCCTGTTTTCATCATCTGTTTCTGAGTTATCTTTCCTGAACCATAGACAATAGCATTAGGTGGGGTAGCCACAGGAAGCATAAAAGCGCAAGAGGCAGCAAAACCAATACCCATAACGATGTAGCTCACTTCAAATCCCATTTGTTCAGCAATGGTGACGAACAATGGGACCAATAAAGCAGCGGTAGCAGTATTACTGGTTAACTCGGTGATAAAAATAACA
>JAKSAW010000540.1 GCA_022361455.1 Pseudomonadales bacterium
CCGGCGTTATTGAGCTAGAGAAGCAGAACATAACAATAGGCATGTAAATCTCCACTTTTCAGATTGCTCCATTCTTTGCGTCTAACGCTCGCAGTTGCGGACGACTTGGAGCGCAGCGGAAAGGCGTTCCGACAACCTGCGCTTGTTATGCGATTTACGCGACACTAGCTCGCTCCTTGCATGTAACCAACCCACCGGTGTTGCTAATTAATTTTTCCTTAATATCTTCGGATGACGTTTGTTTAGCAGCCTCCAATTCCGAAGGGGTGATACCTACAACCTGCAACAAATCAACACTGCCTGACTTGATGGAAAAATTACTTGGAAAATTAACAGGCTGGGTAAATAACATAGTTTTTATTGATTCAGACAAAGCTAGTGGTACGCGATGCCCATAGTCAAGGGGAGGAAAATCTCCCATTTGCCCAGTTGCAAGCAGTAGGTTGTAAGCCATAAGCGTTTGAAGAACCTCAATTGCCCAAGTCTCTTCATTTTCCGTTTCCATTAGAAACTCTACGCCAAGACCAGAATATTCTTCTGGTTCTTCTGTTTCCCAAGGATTAGACATTCCAGAGGTTACATAAGCCCATGTACTTCTGTTGCCACTAGGTGGGCATTTAAAAACACCATGAGTAAGCCAGCGAGGATCAATGCCTTTGGCATTCATGCGATCAAAGATTTCATTTGATAGTGGAAATATGCCTGGTCCGGTATCACCAAAAATTTCCTTATATGTTTTCTCTTCTCTCTCTTCCCACGATTCTTCAAGGAAGCTCATTATCTCTCCTTCGCATAACGCCCAGATAAGGGGAAATTTATACTGGTGGTGGCTTTTGCTAGAGTGAAACGGCAGCAAAAGCCGGCGCCGGTATAAATTTTCCCTCTTGATCGTTTTGTTATGTATCTGTGGTAGTTTCGTCCCACGATAGACCGCAGTAACCAACCACCCAATTAATTGCTAAATGTCGCTCTTTCAGTATTTCAGTAACATCGCCCAGATTTCTAGATATCGCTTTTCCGTGAGCCCACTGTATAGATTTAGCCATATCATAGAGCTCACTGATTGGCCGAAGTCTCGCATTTTCAATAAACTCAGGAACTGATACATCACAATAGCCAGGCATTAAGTTAAATGTTGTCTCTGTATCGAACTTTTCAGATTCCTCCGGCAATACCTCAACATATCCAATCGCCCACAAAAGCACACAAAGACACTCCGCCAACCATGTTGCATCAATGTCTTGCTGTACAGAAGGAGCATCCGAATATAGATACTGCTTTTCTCCATCCGTTAGCTGACTAACCAACTGGTACTTCTCTAACCACTTTCGCCTTTCTGCAGCTTCATCATGCTCAGTCATAGCGTGTTCGATAAGCGAAAAGACTACAACCGATCGCTTTGCGATCTCGGCTGCGTCACGAGGTTCATCTGTTGGTTCTCCACCAATAATGTGGGAATATTCGTTCATAAAGTTTTACTTACGATTGCATATAACGCCCGCATAAAGGGCCGACGCGAAGCGGCGGTCCAGCCCAACTTGTTGGGCGTTCTTTGATGCTCTTGTTAAATCTATTCATCGCCCCCAACCTGCATTTCAGTGATTGCAATATCTGATATTAGAGGGCTGATATAAGCAGAAAATTTTCCATATTTTGCGATAGCCGATTGACCAGCCTTAGAACCATAGAAATCAGCTAACGCATTGAGCTCCTCAGTAGTAAAGACGGCAACGAGCCCCTTCAGCAATACAGCCTCAAATTTTTCAATATTAATTTTACTCTGTGAACTTTGAAGATATTTTGTTCTCTCAGGCTCATCCAATGTTGCAGCATGCTCTGATACCATACTATTCCAGATAGCCTCTAAATTAGCTACAGTCATATATCGTTTTGCTGCTTGAACTTTCTCTTTGGACGAGTCCTGTGCCATCGAGGTATTTGCTATAACAACACTTAGCACCAGCAGCATTGATTTTAAGTAATTCATAAGCACCTCTTAAGATTTAACGCCTTGCTCACCGGAAAATTAGGAGCGCAGCGAGTAATTTTTCCGAGTGCAGCAACTTGTTAGCTGCTACACGTACTGATCCAATGTTCTTCGAAGTATATGAGGCAACTCTCGCGCCATCATCCACATTTCTTTATCTGGCATGTACATATCACGCATCAATGGATGCTCAAATGAAAACTCAATGAGCTCTTGAAATGCTTCTACTGCGTCTCGTCTTTCTTCTGGATTTTGTGTACTACGCAAAGTTCTGACCAAATCTATGCCTGCATCGTATATCCAAGGAAAATCTGATCGGAATAAGCTAATGGCAATTTGAAAGCCAGTGAAGTTCTTTTCGAATCTTGGCGACATGTGCAAAAGCTCATCAAGCATTTTCGGATGAACCCTACGCTTCCTTTTCATCATCCTTGACTCTTTTTCGAACATGGATCGATCTAAAACTTCCTTGAGCATCATGCGAATAGAGTCAATGTCCTTATGAACATCGGAATCAGGGTTTCTCAATAGCTTTTGATTGACCCGCGATAAATCGAGGATTTCTTCTAGGATTTCATTTGAATAGACTTCGGCTTTTTGCGGTTCTTCAGAGGAGTCAGCTTTAGGCTTTGACTCTAGCAACTCGTTCAATTGCTTTTCGAGGTCTGGATACCAAACATCAAGAGCTTTTTCTAATCTTTCAAC
>JAKSAW010000451.1 GCA_022361455.1 Pseudomonadales bacterium
CACTGGCAATTGGGTAAAAGAATTGCGCTTGGCCTATGCAGTCACTGCATTAGTATGCTTAGGGTTTATCGTTCAATCCCAGTTGGCCGAATGGTATATACCGCTACTGTTCGGTAACCGTTGGGATACTGCATTACTGATCGCAAGCATGCTTTGCTTGCTAGCAATACCGACTTTGATTGCCGACTTTGTGTCAACGTACCTTAGGGCGCGTGGCGATCATGGTTTGGATTTGGTTCTCATGGGATGCTGTAGTGGTACGCTAGCACTGGCATTCTTGATTATTCAGCCAGATAGCTTAACAGCCATTGTTAATATGCAGTTAGCTGTCGGTGGTATCTGGTGCTTACTATGCGCCCTCATGGTACTTGATCTAAAGCACTATGTTCTTAAAGCTTCCATGGTCCAAAAATCAGCATAAGGGGTGTCTTTAAACAAGCTAAAACGCTAAGACAACAAAGTCTATTAATTCATAATACATAAGGTGGTTTGATTTAATGACGATTAAGATAGATCAATATACTGACGCGTTTACTCATCATGTTTACCAACAGATTGATCCTAAAGTAAGGGTAACCTTTACGCCAAGCCAAGTTACAGCAATCGAAAATGCAATCAGGGCCAGTAGGCCCTACCAAAAACACCCCATCGATATGCGAGGTGTGATTCCGCTCTATTTTCTCCGGGTTTACTTTGTCCTATTGATGGGAAGAGATAAACGCTCTCAAACTAGGAATAAAGAAGAGTTCCGACGTAAAAAAGCGGCCATGGGCAGTGCCTTGGCATCAATGTACGCCGTTATTTGTATGATGTTACCAGTGCTCTTGTTAGTGCTTTATACCATTAAAGCAGTAGTCGGTATCGATTTTTTTGAGGGGATTCATCTTTCTGATTTTCTAGGGTGGGGCTACTAGCAATAAAAAAGGCTAGGTATGAAAACCTAGCCTCTTTTAGTATCCCGGTTTTTATGTCTTTGCTTTAAGCTGGCACCTGTTGAAATGGGCTTAGGGTTTTCTTAAGTAGTAATCTTACTTTCCACCATAGATATCGTTTTAAGTGGCGTTTACAGCGTTTATCACTAAGCAAGGACTCCGCTTCTGCAAGCTTGTTATTGCTGACATTTTCAGAGGCTAGATGCAGTAAGTGAGCCGCAGTGAAATCGATCATAGCTTCTTGGCGCTGTCCTTTGTTTTCGTACATGGTTGCCCATTTGTAAAGCCTTTGGCTGAAAGGGCACTCTTTGTTAGGGACATTGCGAATACATGCACGATTCTCAGCACCTTTGTGGTAGAAGGATAGAATTCTTGGACTATAAGCGATATCACCAGTTATTGCCGCGCGAATAAACAAATCCTGATCCTCTCCCATAGGTTCACCTTCTGGGAAATAACCAAAGTAGTCGAAAGCGCTTTTACGCACGCAAAAGCTGGACATTTGGAATGGCAATTCACCTTTAGATCCGAGCTCAAAGAAGTTCTTTAGCAAGCCAGGTTCTGTGGGCGGAATATCCCATCTCACTTTGGGATCCGTGTATTCCCCAGCCGAATAAACGAGTTGGTAGTTTGTCGCGTAGCAGATAGCTTCAGGAAAATGGATCATTAAAGTATCAATTTCTTCAATGAAGTGGGGATCCCAGGTGTCATCAGCATCAATAAATGCAACAACTTCCTCGGTTGCAGCGCGAATACC
>JAKSAW010000608.1 GCA_022361455.1 Pseudomonadales bacterium
ATTTGGCACGACCGCATTTTTCATTACTGAACCCATAGATTGACTGATATGAAGAAGTTAAACTGTGGTCACTATAATTTCGAACTGACCGTTATCCCCAATATTAAGGCTAACGGCAATACGGACCGCAACAATCTGTCAATTCAAAATAACGGCCCCAAAACACAGGCCGGTTCATTCATGGTTAAAAACGGCATGATCGTCAGCCGTAACATCACCGAACCGAAAACCGAAGTTACAACCGCCACCCCCGAAGGCCTGGACGGTATCATGGCAAGCGTCGTTACCACCGACCAGGTCGTACAGGGCAGCCTGTGTGTCGGCGTTGACTGCACCAGCAGCGAAAGCTTCGGTTTCGATACCATCCGTTTGAAAGAAAACAACCTGCGTATCAAGTTTGATGATACAAGCGCCAGCGCTTCTTTCCCCAAAAACGACTGGATGCTGGTTGCCAACGACAGCAGCAACGGTGGAGCCGAGTATTTCGCTATCGAAGATGTCACCAACAGCAAGGTTCCGTTCAAAGTTGAAGCCAACACCCCGTCAAACGCTCTGTACGTTGACAGTGCCGACCGCATCGGTCTGGGTACTTCCACACCGGTTGTCGATCTTCACATCAAAGACGGTAACTCTCCGACCGTTCGTCTCGAACAGGATGGTTCCGACGGTTTCACCCCCCAGACCTGGGATATCTCCGGTAACGAAGCCAACTTCTTCATCCGCGACGTCACCAACAGTTCAAAACTTCCCTTCCGTATCAAACCCGGCGCAGGCGATGACGCAATCTTCATCGGTTCCAGTGGTCAGGTTGGTTTCGGTCTGGAAACTCCCGACAGCACCTACAAAATCCATGCTTACAAATCCGGCGACCACGCCCGTATCGTAGCTGAAAGAGGTTCCGCCGCCAAGGCTGCCATTGTGGGACACAGCTCAGCCGCACTGTTCGGTTCGCTCAACGACTTTCCCACACGGATCATGGTTAACGGTTCCAACAAAGCGGAATTCTTCTCAGACAACAGCGTAAGCTTCACCAACGGTGCAACCATCAACACCAGCGGCCAGTTCGTCGATGCTTCAACCCGCGAACTGAAAGAAAACATCTCCGAAATCGATACCGAAACAGCCATGAAAGCCTTCGCAAAACTGAGACCCGTAACCTACAACTACAAAGCTCAGAAAGATGAACTGGTCACCGGTTTCATCGCTGAGGAAGTTCCTGAACTGGTTGCACAAAACGGACGCAAAGGTCTCGCTCCCCTCGAAATCACCGCACTGCTCACAAGAGTTGTTAAAGAAC
>JAKSAW010000303.1 GCA_022361455.1 Pseudomonadales bacterium
CATCCTCAGCCTGAACTAAATGGCCATCAACGGTTTCGATATTATTGGCTATCCACTCCAAACAATCAGACGCTGGAGTAATGGGATAGGCTGCAACGAATTTGACACCTGCTTCAAGTGCTCCCAAGCCTGCTAATTGATTTCCTGTAGCAATCCATCGGCCTTGGCTGTTTGACTGTTCTAACTTAGGTAGCAGATCGGGGAAAGAATTGGCATCATCAAATAGCGACTGGCCTGCCTCCATTGCTGCCACACTCACCGCTTGGATAGTCTCGTCAAATTTTGCCAGCCGAGCTCTGATTAAACGTTCCAACACATTGGCATCGCATTTCAGTAAGGCGCCAATCAATCCAAAGGCCGCCATATTGGCCTTGCTGGATCCAACAGATTCTGCAGTACCACTAAAATCCAAGGTGGTAATGTTCTCAGATTCAAGGCCTTCGGGTGTTGATCCAGCCATCAAGTCCTGTATGACGAAAGTACCGGATTTAATAGGAATCTCATCTCCGAAGCGTGAAAAGTTGTTCCAATCCAATGCCACAACACACTGGATATCACCACTAAAGTTTTCCACGGGATGAGTAGATAATCGGATAATGGCAGCAGACTCGCCACCTCGAATTTGCGGGCCAAAACTTTTGCGCATCAACCCATAATAACCAACGTTTGCTGCGGCTTTGAGTACAAGTTCCCCTAAGGAAACTACCCCGGCGCCACCGGAGCCGACAATAGCGAGTGTTACTGAATTCACGCTGTTACCTTTCGCATATAAGAATCAAAGTTAAATTCTTCATAGGTATGCCGCGAAAGCAAGCGAATAGATGCCTTAACAAGACTCCATTTGATTTAGGTCAGGTTTGATTTAAGCGCCGAAGCGATCCAAAGCACTTTTAATTTTGTTAGGGCTATAAGGTTTAACGACAAATCCTTTGGCTCCTCTGCCTAAGGCGCCTTTTACATTATCTGCGCTGGCTTCACCGCTCACCATCACCACATGAACTCTTGAATTTCTTTCCAGCAACTTTTGCAATACTTCCAAACCTGAAATATCGGGGAGATTGATATCTAGAAAAACCATATCATGGCCATGCTCATAGTAAGTGTCCAAAGCCTTCTGACCACTAGACGCTTCATGAATATCGTGTACATCAAACTTGTACAAGGTGGTTTTCAACAATGAACGCATATCCGATACATCGTCCACGATTAATACATGTCTTGGTTTACTCATCGCTATCCTAGTCCCTTGATTGAATCGTCGATAGATTGATTACATACCGCCCCAATTTCATGAATTAATGCCAAAAACTTCTCGGGCACTACCGCAATATTGTTCTCTTTAAGTGCTGCCTCTAACTCTTTCGCAGTGGCACTGATCTCATTAAAGCCAAAGCTACCACCACTGCCTTTTAATTGATGGGCTAGGCCCTTCAATTCTTCCCATTGATTGTCATCATGAGCAGAATTGAGTTTTTCTACATATCCGCCAAGTCCCGCCACATAATTATCTATCAACACTTGAAAGTCTGGATCCGTGGCTATTTCATTTTCAGTTTCTTTAGCGGAACCGGAAGGTGAAATCTCTGCAGGAAGCAGGTAACGATCTAATACCGTATTCAGCTTTTCTTCCGAAAGCGGCTTAACTAAATGACCATCGAATCCATTTGAAAGCAAAAGTTGAATGGTTTGGCTATCATCTTCAGCAGTCAATGCAACTATAGGCTCCATAAAGCCAGAGTTACGCAGTAAACTTGTTGCTTCATCCCCGTTCATTCGAGGCATGTTTAGATCCATTAATACAAGATCAAAATCGCCGACTAATGCCTCTTCAACGGCTCTAGAGCCATCCTCTACCGTGACACAATCAACACCATATTTCGCAAGTTTAGAAGCAAACAAAGTACAGTTATCTTCTACATCATCAGCCACCAATACTGTGCCGCGATACTGTTGCCGCTGGGGACTGGAAGTTTTGGATACTTCTTTTAATTGAGATTCTTGAGCGACTTTTAAGTAAAGGCTTAGTACTTCGTAAAAACGGTTTTTGTTAACGGGCTTAGCCAGATAGCCATTACAGCCAACGGATAAGTATTCTTTGATTTCATAATCCATTAAATTCGCGGTAATGGCTATGATAGGATTTTTATAGCCATTTTCACGCAATAAACGAGTGGCAGTAGTACCACTCATCATGGGCATTTGAATATCCATAAGCACCAAATCATATTGATGCTTCAATGCCTCTGCCATAGCCTCGGCACCGTTCTGGACAATCTTTAACGACGCTCCTGTCGGTTTAATCAACATCGATACTAAATCTTGATTATCGGTATTATCCTCTGCATAGAGGATTTCACCCTGTAAACGAGGAATAGCGACAGGCGCATTAGCATCTTCCTGTTGCACTCCCGCTTGTGAAATATCGCTTACCCAATCGACATTGGAAAGATCGCCATGACTGACTAAGACTTCAAAGGTACTGCCCTTATCTAACTCGCTGGTTAAGGTAATATCTCCACCCATAACCTCCGCCAGTTGCTTGGCAATACTTAGTCCTAGTCCTGTGCCACCATGCAAACGAGTGGTTGATGAATCCGCTTGGGTGAACGCTTCAAACACCTTAGCTTGCTGGTCTTTAGTCATACCAATCCCAGTATCTTGCACACGAAAACCGATTTGTTCGGTTTCAGGCTTGCGGAATACCGTGATAGTAATACTGCCCTGCTCTGTGAATTTTAATGCATTACTCGTTAGATTAAGTAACACTTGCTTTAGCCGTGTCTGGTCAGAATAAATGTGCCGTGGCAGTGGAAATTCATAAACAATATTGAAGTCCAACCCTTTTTCTCTTGCTTTCATTTCGCAACAGGATTGAGCTTCCTTCACGATTGCAAATAGGTCCAGCTTAAGAATTTCAACGTCTAACTTATTGGCTTCAATTTTGGATAAATCCAGGATTTCATTAATTACATGCAATAAGTGCTGGCTACTTCTTATGATGGTTCCAATATAGCCTGCTTCTTCTGATTTACTTAAACCACCTTCCTGAATCGATTCAGCAAAACCAATGATAGCGGTTAAGGGTGTACGAATTTCATGGCTCATATTGGCAAGAAAGAAGCTCTTGGCTTGAGTAGCCTCAAATGCAGCCTGCTTCTCCATCTGAGCTTTTTCTTTTTCGCGACGTTCGGTGATATCCCTTAATGTCCCCTCAAAGTATTTACGCTGACCTTCATCATTATCAACCATACGCAAAGAAAGAGCGCCCCAAAAGTAATCTCGATTGCGGTCAAAAAGCTCCGCATCGAATTCACTTGAAGAACCAGTATCACGTAGTTGCTTAAACAGCATCGTTAGCTGGTCATGATCGGCAAAGAGATCCTCTTTAAAAGTAAAACGCGATTTCATTAATTCTTTGACACTTTCAAACCCGAGCATGCGAGCCATCGCCGGATTAGCATGGATAAACTCACCCCTCTGATTGCACTTAAACATGCCTTCTAGGGATTCTTCATAAAGCGTTTGATATTTACTTAGGTTTTCCACCGCTCTTTGGTTGGCAACTAAAGCTTCTTTTGTGGCCTTAGCCTTTTCATCGCGCTCCTGATTTATTCGCGACGCTAACGCCAAAGAAAACAATACAACTTGGCCTAGGGTGCCGATCACCATGGCGTTCTCGGTAACAAATAATCTAGGCAGTATGCCATTTTTGTTAAGTGATAGAATAACAACGCCTACAACCATCGAAGTCCAAGCTAAAACAAATAACTTGGCACTACGATTACCTTGAGACCATTCGTAAATACCAGCTACCAACCAAATCATACACATTAAAGCAGCGGCCACGGATATAGTTTGAATCACCGACGCGTATGGCAAGAAAATAGCAAAACAAAACAACAGCACACTCAAAGCAAACATCAAATTCACCATATGCAAAAGAGACGCTTTGCTGGTAGCAATACTTAAAAAGTGTTTCGCAAACAAGATCGCCGACACCATCTGAAAAGTGATCGACACGCTTACAATTTTAGATTGCAGCAATGGCAAATTCGGGAAGAAAAGTTGATACGCATAACCATCAATACCGGTTTGAAAACCAATCGTACCTATTACAAGAGACACATAATATATGTAGGCTCGCTCACGCAAATACATAAACAGCGCAAAGTTATATAAGACCATTACAGCCATTGCGCCGAGGTAAAGGGCGCTGAACATGCTGCTAGTTGCATCGGATTCCCAAAAGCTAGTTTGATCCCATAGGGCCACAGGGAACTGTAACGAACTAGTCGTTTTAACCTTGATATAGAGTTCGTATTTATTATTTTCAAATAGGCTGACAGGAACTATAAAGTTTCTGTGCTTAACTGGTCGTTTCGAAAAAGGATGCTCATCACCAAACTCATATTTTTTGATCTCTAAGCCGTCGAAAAACAAATAGACTTCAACATGATCCAATAAGGGATAACCTATTTCGATCAACCCTTGAGAGAAACGATTATCCTCTGGATTAATATAATATCGGGCCCACACGGTAACATCGCTAAACCCAAAGTTAGGCACTTCTTCTGCCTGCTTCTGCCAAGGCAGTCTAGAGTCAGCTCCTCGAATTTGGGAGATGGACAATTCACCTTCGGGATCAATAAGATAGTCTCCAGCAGGCGCTAAATTGACAGGCATACTTGAGGACAAGAAATTAGCATTGATACTACCAACCGCATGGCTGCTGAGAAGCAGCACAAAGAATGGTAGAAACAACCACTTAAAGCGATACAACATGGATAAACCCTAAAATCCAATTACCTAATAATAAGCTTAGCAACAAATTGAATTTAGGCCCTTTAAAACCCCAAATGGCCAACTGAGTCACTCCATTGACCCCGGCCGTCACTGCCAAAAGATCATCTAAACCGTAAACTAATCCCAACTACTATCAAATACGCGCATAAAGAACTGCGCTTTTATAAAACGAGGCTATTAATCATGGCTAAAAGCAGAAATATTCAGGAATGGTTTAGTGTTTACGGCGAAAGCCATCAGAACAAGCTCAACAAACTAATCCATTTCATCTGTGTACCGGCAATTTATTTTTCCATTATCGGTATTTTGTGGGCCATACCGACCCCAGCATTCTTTGAGACGGTGCCCTATTTGAATTTCGCAACTTTAGCCTTAGTGTTCGTGGTGTTGTTTTACGTTAGGCTATCTATAAAAGTCGCTTTTGGAATGACATTATTTTCCTTTGGCTGCTTCTACCTGCTAAACCTAATTGAGCATTCCGCACACCTAGACGTGCTCATCTCAAGTATCAGCATTTTTGTAATTTCTTGGATCTTTCAGTTTATTGGGCACATAGCAGAAGGGAAAAAGCCTTCGTTTTTTGAAGACTTACAGTTTTTGATGATTGGCCCAGCTTGGGTAATTGGTTTCGCTTACCGCAAGATAGGCATTGAGCTCTAAGCACCAAATTACTTTAAAAGAGTAATGCCTGGAGGCAAAGCATCTCCCAACATCGATTGAGTATCTTTGCCTTCCAATTCCACTCGCTCTTGAACCAATTGAATCCAAGAAGAGGCACATTTGGCAACGGTTAACTTCTCAATCACTTTTGAACGCAAGTCGTCACTGATATCTCTAGCGCGATCATCGGTTTTTCGTGCCATCAATACAGTAGCCAAAGCAGCTTGAGGATGCTTACTCCAATCTTGACTCGAGGCAAATTCAATCCAAGTAGAAACTAATTCGCTAGAAACAGTGGCATCAATACCCGAATAAAATGGCTCACGGCAGCCTATGCGACCTAATGACCACCATGCGGTTGAACTCTCAGCAGGTTTTTGCAAGCGCTCGACCAACCAGCTACCTAATTGCCTTTTTGTTTCTTGATCTAGTTTTTCTAAACTGCCGATCAAGCGCAACATGTCTTCGTAGGACTTAATTTTAAGTTGTGCTTTTACCTTGCTATTACGGCTATTACTGGGATCGATATAGTCGGCCACATCCTGGTAAAGTTGTTGCTGTTGTTCTTTGTTTAGACCCGCAGCGACACGTCGCCAAAATGTCCACCACTCTGCCCAAGCTCGAGTGGCCTTTGCATATTGCAATCCTTGTGGATATAGCGCCCAGAGTTCTTCGATGCGAAACTCATCACCACTCACCCCAATTCCTGGTCGCAAGCAAAACCCAGCAATATTGAACCAGACTCTTTCATGGTGCTCTGAACGACGGCGGCGTTTAGAGGATTCCAACAGAGTATCAAACACCGCTCGAAGAACCGCTACATTCCATTCATCCCGCTTACCCAACAATCGATCTAAGTTGGTTCGCAATTGCCTAACATCTAAATTGGCTTTGCCCTTACCACCGTAATATTGACGAATTTCCTGCTGAGCTTTGCCAAAATTATCAGGCAACTCTATGGGCGCATCTTCAATATTTTCCGAAGTGGCCGTTTGCATAGGTTTACGCAAATCAAATTCAACTTGCCAACGCTGACGATCATTCGCCTCGTTAACACAACTTAAATTTAGCGTGCCCACTTCGGTTAATTCACAATTGAGATGAACTTGAATTTCGGTTTCTTTTCCAGAACTGATTTTCACATTTGAAGGCGGTAGCTCTTTAAATTCACTTTGATTTATCGATACAACCTGCCCTGGTTGATAACCTTCGTCGCCACTATTAGTCAGCAACTGAAAGCTCACGGGCTGGCCGACAGTTAAGGAAAACTTGGATTCTTCAAGGGCTAACTCGGTGCCCTCTTCAGTACCTTTGGGTAGCAAACAAACCCCTTTGGTTTCTTCGCTTTGCTGATCATCGACTTTTAAGAAATAACTCCGGGGAGCACCGCCACCTATTTTTAGGAATGCACCGCGCCGTGCCAAACCATAGGCAACTGCACCATAGGCAACTGCCAAATCTGGATGAGCATTTTCAAGAACCTTTACATCTCCCTGACGCCAATCACTGAGCAATTGCTTAGCGCGACCGCGAAGCAAATGACTACTAAAGAAGCCACCATTAAAGAGAATACCGTCAGGTAGCCAAGGGCCATCCTGCTGCTCTGGAAATGCTAATTTCGAAGAGGATTGATGATGGTTTAGGAATTCGCAGATATGCTTACTTATGGCTGGATCTGCAGCATAAGGAAGTCCAAATTCAACTACCGCCGCAGAACGTTGAGCCGGCATTTCCCCCCAACTGGACATGGGTAGAAAGCCGTCGATTGCCAAACCTCTGACACTGTCCTGCTGGAACTCCACACTCTTTGCTCCGCCAATTAAGCGAGCACCAGCACCAAGCACCGTGGCCTTTGCAGATTCCGGTGCCTGTTCGGCAAGCAAGGTTTCTTTTACCTGGCGGCATTGCTGAATTAACTGTGACAAAGCCCCTGCACTCAAGCGCCTGGAACCAAGTTGCTGCTCTGCCTGGTGAGCCAACGCCAGATCAATATTGTCACCGCCTAGCATCAAGTGATCGCCTACGGCAATCCGATCAAGCTTAAGATCACCTTGCTGTTCACTCACCTTAATTAAACTTAAATCTGTGGTACCACCTCCCACATCACACACTAAAACCAAGTGGATATCTTTCAACATTTCCTTGGCTTGATCTTGATGTTTGGCATACCAGTCGTAACAAGCAGCCTGAGGTTCTTCGATCAAATGTACATTCATGTAGCCGGCCATTTCGGCAGCTTTTAAGGTTAACGATCGAGCTACTTCATCGAATGATGCTGGAATGGTAATCACCACATCCTGAAGCTCCATAGGGTAATCAGGATGCGCACAGTTCCAGGCGGCTTTAACATGAGCTAGGTAACTTGAACTAGCCACCATAGGTGATATCTTTTCCACGCCCTCACTGCCCCAAGGCAAGATAGCTGAAGTACGATCTACACCGCTATGACAAAGCCAACTTTTAGCAGAAGCTACCAAGCGGCCGTCCACTTTAGCACCTAAATCTCGGCCCCAAGCACCCACAATGTGAGGATCAATATCACCACGAATCGGGGCAGCGAACCAAGGTAATTGAATATCGCTTTCAGGAATCTCGTTTTCTGCGGGGTGATAGCGAAAGGATGGCAGCTGTTTCTTGGCAGCTACAGTTCCAGCTGCAACAAGTTGCTCGATAGGAAAAATTTGGGGCTTTGCGGATTCGATTCCATTCTCAAGATCGGCATAGGCGACCACCGTATTGGTGGTCCCCAAATCGATGCCGATTAAATACCGGGCTTGGATCATTCACATTCTCTATCTATTACGGATCAATCACTAACGCGATTACTGGGTGCGGACTTCAAACTCAACTTGCCAACGGTGGCCATCCTCCACTGACACGGCTTCTAACTTTAGAGTACCAATCTCGGTTACGCCAGCCGCCAAATAAACCGGCACTGCTTGTCCAGCAGCACGCCCTTCAGCCGACAAAGTGACTTCGATATCAGGCAGACTTTCTAATTCTTCAGGTTGCCAAAAATCCAATAACGTTCCGGGTTGGTCGTCGCGCCTTACTGCTGAGCCAAAGAATTTGAAGTTAACTGGTTCCCCGACCACCAAGCCGAAGGTTCTTTCCTTAACCTCAGCCTCTGCGCCCTCTTCCATACCAAATGGCGCTACGCAAAGCGCTTGCATGGGAGGTGGCATACCAGGCACTGCGGGCATCGCACTCTCAATACCGACATAATAGGCATTGGCGATACCACCACGAATACGAACACCTTTACCCTGCTTAACTGATCCAAAGTAAGCAGCACCTTTAGCAACAGCAAGGTCTAGGTCAGCCCCTTCTAACAGCCTAGCCTGAGAAGCACCTGCCTGTTGCAACCAGCCATTGATCACATCCATCAATCGGTTTGATAAAACTGGTGCCTTAAGTACACCGCCGTTTAACAACACCGCTGTCGGTTGGATAAACTCGCCAGATTGTTGTGAAGATAAATCACCTGCAGCATTAGACTGACGACTCAAAAAGGCAGCCAAGTGGCGGGTAATTCCCGCATCTTGCGCATAAGGTAAGCCCATTTGAGTCAAAGCTCCCCGTGCCTGCTGCATAGGATGCTCGCTAACAGCCGCTTGCGGGAAAAATCCATCCACTAAAGTTTCTTCAACTTCTTGGCGGGTTAATTCTGTTCTGAGAGTAGAACCCATTAACTTAGAGCCACGACTTGGCACAACCAAGGGAACGGATTCAATAGAGCCATCCGCTAGCAGTTGCTCTTTGGCATCGCGACAGCCATGGGTTAACCCTTGGATTTGCCATGGCTGTAATTGTTTACCTTCGGCATTTAACTTGGCATTGATGCGATATGCTAGGGCCAAATCCATATTGTCGCCGCCCAATAGAATATGGTCGCCCACCGCAATACGATTTAACGAAAGGTTACCACCGTCATCAGTGACCGCCACTAGCGATAAGTCGGTGGTACCACCGCCTACATCGACTACAAGAACAATATCACCTACTTGAAGATGCTCTCGCCACTGATCACCGAGAGCCTTAACCCAGCTGTAAACCGCTGCTTGCGGCTCTTCCAACAGGGTGAGTTTGCGCAAACCGATCTCTTTTGCAGCTTCGGCGGTCAACTCCCTAGCCGCAGGATCAAAACTAGCGGGGATGGTGATGGTGACATCTTGAGCAGCCATCGGGGAATCGGGATTCTGGTGATCCCAGGCATCGCGCAAATGCTCTAAGTAACGCATCGATGCTTCGAATGGCGACACTTTTTCAACTTCATCAGGGCTATTTAAGGGTAAAAAGCCTGAGCGACGATCTACTGCGCCGTGACACAACCAACTCTTGGCACTTGCAACAAGTCTTAATGGGGTTTTAGTCCCCATGGAACGTGCCACATACCCAACCAATGCTGACGTCGAATCAGACCAAGGCAACACTCGATCTCCTTGGGCCACTTCAGATTCATGGGCTTGGTACAAAAACGATGGTAACTGGGAATGTTCCTCGACTACCCCTGGTGCAGACAATTGGGGGATTGAGAATACCTTATGTTGCGGATCGTCAGGATCACTTTGCAGATCCACATAGGACATCACACTATTAGTAGTGCCCAAATCAATGCCGATGGCATAGCGAAAAGGCGTTACCTCTTCACTCATAGCTCCACCTCCGCTGGTGCGATGATGGACGTATCATGCTCAGGAGCTAATTTAGGAAGATTGGTATTAGTCACCTTCCAGCCTTTATGAACCAAAATTCCGTTAAATGGTGCTTGACCAACTACGTTACCAGTTAGGCGCACTTCAGATGCATTAAAGCCCTCGGGCAAAGTAACCTGTGTTTCTTCTTCCTCTGTGCGCAAAGCAGCCAGATCAAAATATTCTTCTAGTACTTTTCTACCGCCGTCATGAATGACGCGTGCGGTGGCGCCGATATCTGCATCGGAAAAGCCAGTTAGATCTTCGCTAAGGAAATCCACCAGTCTGGCTTCTTGCTGAAATAGACTCAGCAATTGTAAGGCTGCATCCGGCTTAGTTTCCTTAAGACTTTCTACAGGCTTGGGGGGCGCTACAGGTTCGACAGGCTTGTCATTTTTTGAACTACTAGAGCCATTTTTGGTGGACACTGCTAGCATAATCACTAGCAACACAAGGCTTAATACGCCTAAACCAATATGGACGGCATCAAGGGTTGCGGGAACTAGAGATAAATCAATGTCGATGGGCATAAAATCCTTCCTGATGGTCTTACTTGTCTCTTTCATTTCATCATGACGACTTAAGCTAGTCGCCGGGTATTGTGGGGGCGCATGATACCACGACTCTATGTCGATCACAGCGCTTTAAGACGCCTGAATAAGCCCTCTTGTTTGCTGGGCCAGAGGTTTGTTTGACCAATATCAATACGAATCTCGGGCTGGTCATTTAACCTGAGAGCATAAAGACCAGATTCAATAAACACTGAAATTAAATAGGACTTACGAATGTCATTAAACTCGCTTGAAAAACACGATTTATTGCACGAATTACCTGAATCAAAAGAAGCGATCCATACCCTCAAAATGAATAACAACCACTTTGCTCGCCTATTCGAAGAGTATCACGAAGTGGATCATGAAATTCATCGTATCGAAACCGGTGCAGAAAACACCAGCGATGAATATCTAGAAACAAAAAAGAAAGAACGTCTATCTTTAAAAGATCAGCTTTTCGCAATGATTAAAGAGCATGAGTCTGCATTGAGTTAATAAAATCCGACCATCGCAAACCGACTTGTTGCTAACATAGCGTGCAACAAGTCGGTACTCAGCTCTAGAATCATTTTCATACAACC
Organism: Pseudomonadales bacterium; assembly: GCA_022361455.1. Taxonomy (GTDB): domain Bacteria; phylum Pseudomonadota; class Gammaproteobacteria; order Pseudomonadales; family Ketobacteraceae. The sequence continues at coordinate 11,293 of JAKSAW010000303.1, forward strand.
AATTTCCTGCAAACAATAGATAATGGATAAGGGCTTGAGATCACTATGAGTAATGAGGTATCCCCGTTTTTTGAAGTTGAGAAAGTCATTGATACCTATTTCAAAGCGCTTTATGAATGCGATCATGAAACCCTAAATAATCTCTTTGACCCAAAAGCCAGAGTATCAGGGTTTTATGAACACGAGCATATCCACCAATCTATTAACGAATACGTTTTCTTCATTCGGAAAATTTCCTCCCCCGCCATGCTAGGCGAAGATTTTAATATGCGCATTCTTAGCATGAATGTAGAAGGCTCCATCGCCTGTTGCAAAGTTGCTTATCTGTTCGAATCGCTCCAGTACAAAGAGTTTCTGTCATTGCTAAGAGTGGATGGCAAGTGGACAATTATCAGCAAAACCTTTCAGCACGACTAAATTCTCTATCTTCGCTCTGGGCCCACCCCATAAGCACTAATCCAAAAGTTTGCTGTGTAAATAAGTCGCATTTTGAGTGGTATTTGTTCAAAGGCGATTTAAGGCTGTATCCCTATACTTTTTGCTAACAAACACGGGAAATGTTGTGTTTCGTTACAGGGAAGGAGCATCGGTTTACAAAAAACCAATATTGTTCACATTTCAACCAAACTACTCAGCACACACTTACTTGGTTGACCTTCATAATTGTATACGAATCGATCAACAGACCTAACCTAATTAGCGTAACAAAGCAAAGAGAGTGCATAGGAATGAAGAAGCTAGTGTTAGCAGCCATGATGGCAACCACCCCAGTAATCGCTCAAGCAGTGGTTATTGAAGGTTCTTTTTCAGGTTCGATTCACGATAGTTACGACTACAACAACATCTTCGGTTATGGGGCCGGACACGACCAGGGTGTTGGTCAAACTATTACCGGTACATTTCGCTATGACACTGGCCTAGCGCCACAGGACAGAAATGGTCACAGCCGTGTTGGCCACTATGCCACATACGGCAATGATGCAGAATGGTTACGTCTAACCTTTAATATCAATGGCAATGACTTCAATATCTCTAGCAACGGCATTCAGAGCCGCTACGACGGTTATGATTTACAACAGGTCTATCTAAGAGATGACATCTACAACCAAGACGTATTCGGTATCTATGAGCGCGATTATGATCACGCCTTCACTTACGGTGGTGGCTTCACCAACGAATTCTACGGTACCTATGGCAATGCATGGGTGGCAGACAGCCTGAATGATATTGTTGATGGCGATGGTCTGATCCAAAGCTTTGAATGGCTAAATGACAATATCACTGCGTACGGCAGCGCATTTCTAAGTTGGCAGGAAAAAGAATACGTTGCAGGGAAAGGTTTCACCTATTATGAATCCGCATGGATGGGTGTTGTCCTTAAAGAAATGACGGTTATTGTGAATCCTACAGACATTCCAGACCCACAAAACATGGGGTTAATGGGGCTCGGATTAATCGGCATGATCATGCTAAGAAGACGTCAGCAGCAAAAATAAATTATTGGTAATTTTAACGATAAAAACGGTGGCAGAATTCCATTGCTAAAATGAGTGCCCTGAAACTATTATTACTTCAAATCTTGAGCATAATAATAAGCACTTACGGAGCCCACCATGTCAGACCCATATTACGATTCAGTAGTTAAATCAATTCGCCAGGAAGCTACAAAAAGCCGTGACAAAGCGTCCATTTTTTGGGATGTGGTAGAAGGCGTATCTGGCATTGTTGATCCCATCGCAGGCACCAGCTTTGGCACAGGGTCAACAGTCACCAAAACCATCATCAACAAAGCCACCGGTAAAAAAACAACACCGTTAGTTCCTAACCCATGGTTTGTAGCAAACGGCCATGAAGACGGTGACACTTCTTACACTAAGAAATATCTTAAGAATCGTGATTACAAGAAAAAAGGCAGCACAGCGATTGGCTTAGTGGGTACCGCCACTAGTCAGCTAACTCAAGTTGACGTTGCTGGTATCATCCAACATGGTAACGCGGTGGGCTCAACTTCGGGTCATATTTACAAGTTACGTTCCATGGCCGCGGGCCACAAACAAAGCCAAACGTTAACTGGCTGGTTCGACCTCCTAATCAAGATGAAAGCTCTTAAAGCTGGTTCTCGTGGAACTCAATTGGTAGGTGCTGCCGTACCAGTGGGTGCTGTTGGATTAGCAACTGATATCACCAAAGCTGCTTTGAACATGGGTATTAAATTAACCATGACCAAAACTTGCTTAGCGACAGCAGCTGATATTCATTGGCGTGCTTATCAAGAGCAAGCGATTAGCGGTGGTTTACTTGGTAAGTCAGGTAAAGTTGGCCCAGCATCTAACATGATGTATGAGATTTTTGCACGTCGTGGAGCTACCAGGATTTTTGGTAAGTATGATGTGGATAAGATCATTAAAGATCCTGCGGGCTGGTTGGCTCTTAATGATAAGTTGATGTTGATCTAAAAAGGTCTGGGAGTCGATAAGTGAAACTAACTCATCGACTCCCGCTAGCAACTTGAATAACGATAAGCTTTGTTACTAGTTTACTTTGTATCTTAGGTACCCTATTTCTCTATCCTTACCTGGAATCGGTTTCCGCTCTATATCCCTGGCAAAATCCAACTTCCATAAGTTATAGTAATCAAAATCCATATACTCTTTATTTGATATCAGAATTTCATAGAGTGGATAGGACCCCATCCACCCTTCGCTATCTGAAAAGTCTTTTAGGATATTGATGATATCAACATATAACTTCTGGATATCTGTCTCAGACATTGTATGTTCTGGATACAGATAATCTTGCAAAAGAGATTTCACATAATTACAAATTTCTAAATTCGAGTAATCATTTGGAGATATTAATAGCTGGGCATCTGAAGCCAATTTGATCCAGTCAAAACCCGGATCCTCCACACAAGCTTTGAATTCCGCTTTTAGCTTAAGTTGATCGATCATGCTGTTTTTTACATCCTGATCAATCAACCCATAACTATCTTCCAAAGGAATCCAGATATCTTCCATAAACGAGCCTAAAGCTCTAACGAGGTTTTCTGTAGCAAACATCTAAAAATCCGGAAACATGGTTATTAACTGGTAATTACCAGGCGATACTTCTCGATACACCGCTCTTACTTTAGTTGACGTTACGAAAGTGTTGCCATCTCTAGGCACACCCTTCCCATAACTGGCCCCTCCAGTTAACTCATGGCGTACAACTCGCACCCCATTTGTCGTAGTGGCCGCATTAAATGCTGCACTACCTGGCCTTGTATTATCCAAAGCAAGCTTCAATTGATCGGGCGTTTCAAACTTAGAGCTATATGGTGGCTTAGGCGGACTATTGGGATTATTACCAATATAAGACCCATCTGGTGCAATCCCTTCATTTGCCCTTTTTATAAGAGCTTCATCTGCAACATCATGCCCGTGTCTTTCAAGCACATGAGCGCTTGGGTGCTGCGTCAACTCAGTAAGTTGAGATGCATTATAAGCAGATTCATCAGGTACACGCTTTATACCTAGCTGCCCACCATTATCTACAATTTGGTAGCCATTTACTATATCACCTACAGGCGTACCAACACTTTGATATCTACCATTTTCCGGAATTAAACTGCCATTCTTAAACTCACCTAATGGGTTCCCGGAAGCATCACCAAGTCTTAGGTTATCTCCATTCTTGGATAGCTGTATTCCAGCTGAATCCCAATCATTAACTCGCTTGAGCCAATCCACGTCCGTTCTGAGCGAGGCTTCCTCTAGATCGTCGAGCTTTTTCCAGCTTTCTAATAATGAAGGATCGTCAATGAAAGCCTCTCGAAATTCATCACTTACCTCAGCATCCTTTAAAAGTCTCTCACGGGCATTAGGATCATCGATACGTTCGAGCAACTGATTAAATCGCTGAGTTATGATGTCACAAGCGCCTGAATTATGAACCCACAACCCCTGCTCTTCGATAAAATAGGTATGATCGTTAGCAACCGTAAGGTTGTAGACTTGTGCGTCCTTTTCGAGCTTGGAAACACCTTTAATTAGAGTGTCGCCTGTGATAGTGGCTACAGCATTGCCAAACTCTAGCTTACTAGCTGGTACCCAACCTTCACCTTGTACCCAAAACGGATGTTCTTCGGTGGTATAGATAATATTGGTACCCACTATGATCATGTAGTAGGAAGACACTTTTCGGGAGTGAAGCTTAGTGATCGGATTGAAGCTATCAGTGTAAGTAGCGTCGTGACGAGATAAAACTAGATCGTTTACATCAAGTTCTTTTATTGGCACCAACCCACTATCAGTAACGACTTCCGTGTCGCCTAGGAATGAGGAGCATCCCGAGCCCGTATCATTCCCACCCCTATCAGGCAGTTTGGGAAGGTTAGCTA
>JAKSAW010000192.1 GCA_022361455.1 Pseudomonadales bacterium
ATCACAGCTTTAATCAAATGCTCGTTGATTTCTTCGCCATGCTTTTGTTGGATACGCTTAGCTCCATTGGTTTTTAGGAATGATTTAACTAGCTCTGGCCCTAGGTTGGCGCCAATGGTATTGGAGCCATGAATGGTAAACAAACGATAGGTGCCTGCTTTGTGCGGTGTAACACCCTCTAATAACCTATTAGCAAAGGCTGTGTGTGATATTGCCCCCAATACGAAACTCAACAGCAAGATTGATCGGAATGTATTAAGCATTAAAAATCCCCAGTTAAAATTGAAATGTATACCCGTACGCAAAAAGGAAGAGCCAAGCTCGGCTCAAAATAGGCGGGCTAGTGTAATAAAACTATATGACTTACTAAACCGAGGTTGGATGTTTACTAAACGAATGTTACAAAAATAAGAAAGAAGTATGATGAAAGAAACGTTTGGGAAAATCTCTGTGTGAGATTTTCCCAATTGTGAATGATTATTAGGCAGGCTCTGCTTGGGATTGCGCTTCGAGTTCTTGCTCCATTGCCTCGCGCATTTTGAATTTTTGAATCTTGCCGGTAACTGTCATGGGGAATTCACTGACAAAGCGGATCAAGCTCGGAACCTTAAAGTGAGTAATTTTGTCTTTGCAGTATGCCTTAATATCATCTTCAGTGGCTATTTCACCTTCTTTTAGCTGCACCCATGCACAGACTTGCTCACCATATTTCTCGTGGGGAATACCGAATACTTGGACTTCCTGAATTTGTGGGTGAGTGTAGAGAAACTCTTCTACTTCACGAGGGTAAACGTTTTCACCACCGCGAATAATCATATCCTTGATACGGCCGACGATCTTAACGTAGCCTTCTTCGTCCATGATGGCGAGGTCGCCGGAATGCAGCCAGTTGGCCGCATCAATGGTATCTTTAGTTTTATCTGGGTCGTTCCAATAACCTTGCATGACGGAATAACCACGACAACAAAGTTCACCTTTTTCACCTAGTGGCACCACACGGCCTTCTGAATCAATAATTTTTATCTCTTGGTGTGGACCAACCTTACCAACTGTTTCGCAGCGTTTATCTACGGGTGCATCGAGGCCTGTCATATGGTTAACAGGGCTAGTTTCTGTTTGGCCGTACATAATGGTCACTTCGTTCATGTGCATTTTGCTCATGACTTGTCGCATCACTTCTGCAGGGCAGGGTGCGCCTGCCATAATGCCTGTTCGAAGACTGCTTAAATCAAATTGATCTACTTCCGGTAGTTGGAGTTCACCAATAAACATGGTGGGAACACCATGTAGCGCAGTACATTTTTCTGCTTCGACAGTCTCCAGCACTGCTAGAGGTTCAAAAGCATCACTAGGGAAGACGGCGGTAGCACCTTTAGTTAAGCAAGCGAGATTACCCATCACCATGCCAAAGCAGTGATAAAGTGGTACCGGAATACAGAGGCGATCTTGTGAAGAGAAATTCATGCCTTCAGCGACTTGGTTGCCATTATTTAAAATATTGAAATGGGTAAGCGTTGCACCTTTGGGGCTGCCAGTGGTACCACTGGTGAACTGAATATTGATAGGATCGTCTGCTTGCAATTTACCTTTTAACGATTCGAGAGTTTGTGTTTCAGTTTCTCCACCCATACTGCAAACATCTTCAAAATTAAACATGCCAGCAGTTTTTTCTTCACCCATGCGAATCACAGTTTTTAAATGAGGCAATAGGTGTGCATCTAATTGACCGGGCTCACAGCGAGCTAATTCTGGCGCCAATTCTTGTAGCATCTTCAGGTATTGAGACGTTTTAAAACTCTCAGCAGCAATGATCGCCTTACACTCAACCTTGTTTAGCGCATACTCTAATTCATAAAGCCGGTATGCAGGGTTAATGCACACCATAATGGCGCCAATCTTTGCTGTAGCGAATTGAGTTAAACACCATTCGATTCGGTTTGGTGCCCAAATACCAACACGATCACCAGGTTCAATACCTAGCTTAAGTAATCCAGTGGCCAGCTCATTCACTTTCTCGTTGTACTCTTTAAAGGTCCAGCGAATATCTTGATGGCGAACTACAATAGCTTCTTTATCTGGGTAGGTATCGGCAATACGATCAAAACAATTTCCGATAGTTTCAAATAAAAGTGGCTGCGCTGCTGCGCCGCAGATGTAGCTCTGATTGCCTTGAGGTGCTAGTGTCATGATATTGTCCTTGTACTGCGACTTCAGTTACAGAATTCGGTTACAAAAGCTTAGTGTTATAGGCGTTTAAGCCAATTTTTGTTGTTCTTAAATGAGCCGTTTCCGGCACGGTTACGGGCTCTTTCCACCCTTTCATTTCGATTGTATCCGCATTATGCAATCAAATAAACAATATATTTGCAATAATGTTGCAAAATAGGATGAATCCCATATATGATGGCCCAAATAGGGTAAATTGGACCATGTGGGAGAAGACCTGGTATGCCATCCAACCATAACTACGATAGAGAAGTTGATGTATTAGTTGTTGGCTCCGGAGCAGGAGCACTGACAGCGGCACTTGTGGCCAAGCATGAAGGCGCCAAAGAGGTTTTGGTTGCGGAAAAAAGCGATCGTTATGGTGGAACATCCTCCATGTCAGGTGGTGGAATTTGGATCCCTAACAGTCATTATGCAAGGGCAGAAGGGGTCAATGATTCTGCCGACGAAGCTTTAAAATACATGAAGTCTGTTATTGGCAGCGAAGTTTCTGAAGAGCGCATGCGTACGTATGTAGAGAAGGCTTCAGAAATGTTGGAATACATGGCGAAGAAGACTCGCTTAGTTTATGAAACGGTTCCTTACTCTGATTACTATCCTGAAAAGCCTGGCGGAAAAGAAGGTCACAGAACCCACCAGCCTGCGCCAATGAGTGCGAGACATTTGGGCAAGGACTTTCCCGCATTACGCGAACAGCCGCCACAAGTTTTAGTTGCTGGTAAATTCACCATGACTATGAAAGAAGGGCGCATGTTTCTGACTCAAGCGAAAGGTTGGATGTGGGTTGCCGTGTTAATGGCCCTGCGTTATTACCTAGACATTCCCGGTCGTATGAAAGGCAAGCGTTCTCGTCGCTTAACCATGGGTAATGCCTTAATGGGGCGTTTGCGTTGGTCTATGAAAGATAAAGGTATGGACCTTTGGTTAAATTCTCCCTTCAAAGAACTTATTGAAGAAGATGGCGTGGTAACTGGAGCAGTCATCGAAAAAGATGGCAAAGAAATAAAAGTACGCGCTAAGAAAGGAGTTGTGATTGGTGTTGGTGGGTTTGAACATAACCAAGCAATGCGTGAAAAATATTTACCACAGCCAACTAATCCTGAATGGAGTGGTTCGCAAATCAACAACACTGGTGATGGTCACCTAGCCGGCGAAAAAGTGGGTGCTCAGTTTGAGCAAATGAATCACGCTTGGTGGGCACCTTCAGTAAAAATACCCGGTTGGGATAGACCTTTTGTTATTTTTGCAGAACGCTCATTGCCAGGTTTGGTTATCGTTAATAAAAAAGGTAAGCGTTTCCAGAATGAAGCGGCGCCTTACCTAGAATCAGGTTTGGCATTTTACGAAGCCCAATCAGAAGAAAATCCAGATATTCCAGGTTATGTTGTCTTCGATGCGGTGTTTAGAAAGAAATTCCCGTTTGGACCTATAGCTCCTGGTTACTCCATGCCTGATAGTGCGCTTTCAAAACGTATTTGGTCGGTCTTACAAAAAGCCGACACGATTGAGGAGCTAGCTGAAAAGGTTGGTATCGATAAAGATGGATTGCTAGAAACTGTTAAGCGCAATAATGAGTTTGCCAAGACTGGTGTAGATACGGATTTTCACCGTGGTGAGAGCTATTACGATCGATACTATGGGGATCAGGGAACTAAACCAAATCCTTGCATAGCGCCAATTTCTGAAGGCCCTTACTATGCATTGCCTATTTATCCTGGTGATATTGGTACTAAGGGTGGCATGTTAACGGACATTAATGGGCAAGTAGTGAGTAAAGACGGAAACGTAATTCCTGGCCTATATGCAATCGGTAATACCGCTTCCTCCGTAATGGGAAGTAAGTACCCTGGTGCTGGTGCAACACTAGGTCCCGCTATGACGTTTGGCTACTTAGCTGCGAAACATATGGTCAAGTCAGATCCAGCACAGCAGGCCGCGTCGATAAAAAATACCGCTGAGAAAACCAGCGCAGAACCGGCTTAGTTTTAAGTATCGGTTTAACAATAACAAATACTGGGGGAAGTCATGCTTCAAGAATTTGATGATGGTGTCAGTTTAGTTTTTGGTGGCAGCGGTGGCATCGGCGCTGCAATTGCAATGCGCATAGCTCAAGGTGGCAGTGATGTTGCTATCACTTATCGTGGCAATAAAGAAAGGGCAGACGCTACTGCCGAAGAGATTGAAAAGCTTGGTGTGCGTTGCACTACGTATCAGGTAGATATCGCTAAGAAGGATCAGATTGTTGCTGCTATCGAAGGTGCAGTCAGTGATCATGGCCGAATTCATAGTGTTGTCGTTGCTGCGGGTTCTGATATTAAGCAACCCTTTCTGGCTGAGGTAACCGATGAACAGTGGGAAGAGGTCATCGATGGTGACTTGAATGGTTTCTTCCGCATTGTTAAGAATATCATTCCCCACTTTCGAGCTAACGATGGCGGATCATTAGTTCATATCTCATCTGCTGGTTTAGGAAGAACGCCACCTAAAGACGTGCTGTCTGTTGCACCAAAAGCAGCTAACGAAGCATTGGTTAAATATCTAGCTAAGGAAGAGGGTGTTCATGGCATTCGAGCGAATAGTGTCGCTGTTGGTGTTATTGAGACCGGTATCTTTAAACGCTTAGAAGCTGAAGGGGTATTTAACGATGAGTGGAAACAAGCAGTGTTAAATACCTTGCCAATTAAACACTTTGGTGTGCCAGAAGATATTGCTGAAGCAGCCGCTTTTTTTGCTTCCAACCGTTCCAAATATGTCACAGGCCAGTTATTGTTTGTTGACGGTGGTTACAGCGTTTAGACAATTAAAGACGTTTATAGAATTAAAAATAGGATCAACTTGGAGAATAAAAATGAGTCGTTTCGAAGGTAAAGTAGCGTTAGTAACTGGTGCGGCCTCTGGTATGGGTAAAGCTGCGTCGCTTCGTTTAGCGCAAGAAGGGGCCAAAATAGTTTTAGGTGATGTCAATGAAGAGGGTTTACAGCAGACAGCAGCCGATATTGATGCTGCTGGCGGTGTAGCAAAAGCCGTAACCTTTAACGCAATGGAAGAAGAATCTTGTAAAGCGTTAGTAGCGGCAGCTGTTGAAACATTTGGTCAATTAGATGTGGTAGTTAACGCAGCGGGCATTGGTGGCTTTTATCGCTTAGACGAATTAACACCTGAAGTATTCAACCGCTTTATGTCCATTAACTTGAATAGCGTTGTCACTATTTGTCGTGAAGCAATGCCTCATCTACAAGCAACAAAAGGCAATATCGTTAACTTTGCATCATTAAATGCAAAAACTATGACTGCTTACCAAACAGCATATTGCGCCTCTAAAGCAGCTGTGGCAGCAATCACCAAATGTATGGCGCAGGAATTTGAAGAGCATGGTGTGCGAGCAAATGTAATTTGCCCTGGCGGTATTGAAACTCCAATGGTTACGCAAATGCGTTTCCCTGAAGGCATGAATCGTCGCTTGCTTATGAATCTTCAGCCGTTAAGCCGTAAGGGTGAGCCTGAAGAAGTAGCAGCGTTAGTTGCTTTCTTGGCGTCTTCAGAAGCAAGTTATATCAGCGGTGAAGATATCTTTATCGATGGCGGTGCTCGCTCCGCGATGTAATCTAACTAGTCATATTGGACTAAGTCTATCCTTGCATTAATTGAGATTAATCAAAGGATAGACTGAGTTCTCCTTGATATAGTGTTTGGGATCCCTGAAATAAAATGTGTTTTGGCTAGGTTTGTTAAAACTGAGTTTGTTTTAATCTAGTTTGCATAAGTAGAACCAACTAGGAGTCTCATGCATGAATCCTTCTGAAATTATTGAATTATCCTTAGAGCAAACGGTTGAGGCCCTTGGTGATCCAACTGAAAAAGTATTCGCTCTAATGTACGAACGCTATCCTGATCTTTTGGGCTATAAAGAGGAAAACGAAGATTGGGAAAATTACATGTTCGAAGAAATTATCACTAACTTTATGAGTTTTGGTGATGATCCTGAAACGGCACTTTTGACCATTAAAGATATGACGGTTCATCACGAATTGATAGGTGTGCCCAGAACGGTTTTTAAAGGAATGTATGACGCTTTGTTCGAAGTGATTTCATCAACCTTTCATGGCCCTCATAAAAGCGCGATGACTGAAGCTTGGCGACAAAATGTGGAACAGATTCATCAGTGTATTGAATCTGCTGCAGCTTAAGAAAAAGGCCGATTAGATCGGCCTTTTTTATTTCAGAGAGTGAAGTATTAAGCGCCCCAATAAGCTTTCATTGAAACCACTTTTCCATCTGCATTAAATTCGAATACATCAATGATTTCTAGGGTTCTACCTTGTGTAGTTGCGGTGAAAGGAAAGGCAACTGAATTGGCAGCGCAACGTGCGTTACCTGTGAGTTCTAATTTCACACCTACACCATGAATGCGGCTATAAAAAGCTTCGATAGCAGCGATGCCTTCATGAGGATCTGAACCTACTGGATCTTCTACAGTTGCATTGTCTGCGTAGATCTCGCGGATTAACTCAATGTTGTCTGTGCTAACTGCTTCTATGTATTTTTCAACGGTGGCGCGCATGTGGGCAGCATCCATAATAATCTCCTAAAGTGCTTATAAATTATGGGTTTATTGTGTGGTGTATTTGCCTTCAATCGACCGTAAATAAAGGTGTTTATCGATTTATGAGATATATTTGCATTAATGTTGCAAAATAACAAGGTCCTTGTTAGCGTATAGCCACATAACCTAACAATAGAGGGGGATTCTGATGAGTAAGTACGCCAAAATAGAAGCTGCACCAGTAGAAGAAAGATACGCGCGAGGATGGCACTGTTTAGGTAAGGCGAGTGATTTTGGAAAAGAGCCAACGAAGCTTGCTTACTTCGGTAAGAATCTAGTTGCCTTTCGTGGTGAAGAAGATCAATTAATTATTCTCGACGGCTATTGTCCTCACATGGGCGCGGACTTATCAGAAGGTTATGTCGAGGGGAATTCTATTCGCTGCTCTATGCATGCGTGGCGTTGGGGGCAGGATGGCGTTTGTGATGATATTCCTTATGCTAAGAAAATTCCGCCGCGTGCCTGTATTAAACCCTGGCCAGCATTGGAGAGAAATGGTTTAGCGTTTGTTTACCATGACCCAGAAGATAATCCCCCTTTAGAAGAAGAGATGCCACCAGTTATTGAAGAGCATGGCACTGACGAATGGTCTGATTGGGAAGTGGCGTTAATTCCTATTGAAACTAACTGCCGAGAGCTTGTCGATAACATGGCTGACAAGGCTCACTTTGGGCCCGTACATTCATCAGAAGCATTGTTCTTTGAGAATACTTTCCATAAACATATAGCGGTGCAAACAATGGAAGGTAAAAGCCCGCGTTTAGCTGGCGATTCAATCCTTAAGACTGTAGCAACTTACTATGGTCCAGCTTATATGATCACCGAGATGAGTGGTGAAATGAATGGTGTGCCCGTTGAATCTAAGTTGTTGGTATCTCATGTGCCGACTTCTACAGAGAGCTTTGATTTACGTTTTGGTGTTCTTGTTAAAAAGTTTCCTGGAATGTCGCAAGAAGATTGTGATGCCATGGTTGCCGGTTATGTACAATTGAGCCAGCAAGCATTTTTCGAAGACGTACATTTCTGGCATACGAAGGTTCGTGTTGATAATCCGGTGTTGTGTGATGGCGATGGTCCAATTCACAAGCTACGTCAATGGTACAATCAATTCTATGTGGATCGTGCAGACGTATCCAACACCTGGGATGATGAAAAGGTTTATAGTGTCGATTCTATTAACCCAATCCCACCGCAAAAAACAGCCCTAGATGAACAACGGGCCGCAGAGTATGCGAAACAGCAAGAAGAAGCCGTAGAAGCATAGATATGAACGGCGTAAGAAAAGGTGTCTTCGGGCACCTTTTTTAGTTTTGGTTATTTGTTTTTTAATATTTGATTTTTAGGGGGGAAGCATGGATACCAATCAAAAACTCTCAAAGATAACCGCTATAGTTATTATGGTTGCTGGATTTAGCATGTATGTGTCCTATCTGGTTTATCTTCCGATACCCGCTGTTTTCGAGAATTTAGGTACCGCTAGTATTGGACTAATCTTATATAGCCTGGCTTCTGCAGGGGCAGGTTTTATGGCTTGGGGTTTAATGCTCTCGAAAACCAATGAGATGGGTATAGGTCGGCAGCAGGTGCTACAAGCAACAGGTATTGGCTTAGTATTACTAGGTGTAATGCGCTTGGGTACAGCGATTTTTCCTCACGATCCCTTTGGGGAATTGATTTACGTGCCGATCTCCGAATGTATTGTTTTTACCCTGTTGGGTATTAAATTTTATAAGAGCCAATAATGCTGTTTGAATCGGTTAAAGAATCTGAAAAAGCTAACATAGCACTGAATGACCTCAGTCAGGAGAGAACTTGGCTAGAGTTGGATTTGAGAGTTCAAGCAATTGCCACATTCTTAAAACAAGAGTGTTTTGTTTCAGAGGGTGATCATATTGCCCTGCAGATTGGCAATCGAGTTGAATTTATCGAGGTGATGTTAGCTGGCATTATTAGTGGTGTTTGGGTGACGCCGATCAACACACATCTTACCAGGAATGAATCCGCTTATATTTTAGAAAACTGTGATGCTAAGGTGCTGTTTCATGACAGCGATCATCGCGATTTAGTCGATTCGCTCGAAGACGTACGTTATATCGAAGTTGATTCCTTGTCTTCATCTCTTGACTTAAATTCAGAGTTTGAGATATCCGCTAAGTCCCCAGCGGGAGGAACAATGCTCTACACAAGTGGAACAACAGGGCGGCCTAAAGGCGTTAAACGCAATAAGCCCGATACGCTCGGTGAATCTCTAAAACGTATGCGAGCAGGTGGTGAGTTATTTGGGTTAGTCGGTGCTGGGCCGCACTTGGTCACTGGTCCTTTGTACCATGCAGCTCCCATGCTGTTTGCTATTTATGATTTGTTAAACGGCGCACCTGTTGTCATTATGCCGAAATGGGATGCGCAGCTATTTGGTGAGTTAGTAGAAGCACAAAATATTAGTACCACACACCTAGTGCCGACTATGTTTGTGCGCTTGTTGGATGCCTATAAGAACCAGGAATTCCATTATGATTTATCAAGTTTACGGTTGGTGTTACATGGTGCTGCTCCCATAGCGAAATCAACTAAAGAAGATATGTTAGCCTGGTGGGGCGACGTTCTAGTTGAATATTGGGGTGGATCTGAAGCTGGCGTAACCACACTAGTTAATAGTGCTGATTGGCGCAATCATCCTGGTACCGTAGGTAAACCATTAGATCACTTTGAAGTTTACGTCGGTGACGAGCAGGGGAATGCGCTTAGTGAGGAAAAAGGTGGCATTGCTGAGCCACTCAAAGGCCTATTATTTTGCCGCCATAAGCAGTTGAGTCAGGTGTTCGAGTACTATAAAGATCCAGCTAAAACGCAAAAAGCGCATCCAATGCCTTATACGTTCTGTATTGGTGATATTGGTTGGGTCGGGGAGGATGGCTTCGTTTATCTGTCGGATCGAGAATCCAATATGATTATTTCTGGCGGGGTGAATATCTATCCGGCAGAAGTAGAGCAGGCTCTGATGGCACATCCGTCGATATTAGATTGTGTGGTGTTTGGCTCTCAGGATAAAGAATGGGGCGAGCGCGTAAATGCTATTATACAGCTTCGGCCAAGCTTAAAAGAGTCTGAGTTAACAGAGGGTGATTTAAAAAATTACCTGAAAGAGCGTATTGCAAAATATAAGATCCCAAGAGATTTTAGATTTGTCGATGAGATTCCACGTACGCCTACTGGAAAAATCAAGTTGAGTTCGCTACATGAATTAGTAGCTGATGGTTTTTCTGATTCTCATTAATAGAGTGCTTTCACGATATGGGCAGCTATATCTAGTAGATAAAACACCATCATGCTTGCTGCTAGCGCACTCATGCAAACCGTTTGTAGAGACCATTTATGGTTTTTTCTTTCGTCAATTAAAAAGAAGATCGGAAAGCTCACTATAAAATAGCAGGCATAGATAGCGGAACCATAAGCTAGCATTGCTGGCATATTCTTATAGTAAAAGCTACTCGCCATCAGCGGATTTGCCATTGCTTTGGTTTCAATCCATGCCCATACATAGCCCACTAAGAAAGCGATCGGTAAAAAAAACAAACGCTTGTCGATGACGTTAATTTTTCGCAAAACCAGATTGGCTGTAGTGTGGTATGTCATAAAGTAGGCATGTGTATATAAATACATAATGACAGGCACCGGTTGCTCGCGCTGGTTAAGCAATGCTGAATCTAAGTTCGTGGTTGCGTTAGGGTAGTTGTAGACCATGCCGAGCACGTCAAAAAAGTAGTAGCTGCCAAAATAGTTACCAAAGAAACCAAAAATACCGATAAAAAGATTGGCCTTAAGCCAGTAACTGTTTAACCAGCTTCGCTTTATATTGGATTTTGACGCGCCTTTGATTTCAATAGCAGCAGGTACTAATAGCAGCGGCAAAGCCACGATTAGGCTATGAATTAGCAGCTGAGTGTTGGTAAACGTCTTATCCCAGCCTGTGAATACCATCACAGCCATCAAAACCATCCAAACGGGGCTGTAAGCTAGAAAGAAAATTTCAGCCCGGCGTTTTTCAGGTTGATCAGAAAGCCAATTGCCTGCAAAAAACATAAGAACTATGCGTTAAGTTAAGATCAGCTGCCGGTCATGGCGATCTTTACCATGGCCATCATGTTTTTTGCTTTTTGCCAGCTTTTAGGTTCAGGTCTTAGCTTGCGGTGGCCTGGCAATAAGGCGCCTCTAGCCTGCCGATGGATCTTTTCTTTTACTACTGGTTCTAATAGGCCTGCCCCAGCTAGTTCGAAGAAGATTGCCTTGGCATTACCTAGATCAAAAAAGTCTTTTTGCCAGCGCCATTTATAGTCGCCTGCGTATTCAAACCAAGAGCCACCAACCCCTGCAATCTGGTATGGGGTCCCATCTTCCCGTTGATAAGGCGCTAACTGTTTCCAAAAACCAATCACTGTACCTCGTTTTTCATCAATAATAATGTCGTGATAGGGGTACTGCCATTTTTCAAATCCTTTCATCTGATAGCCTAGTGCTAAGTCACATATCTCGTCGCGGCCATGGGCAATAAACTCTTCATTGGGGCCAATGTTCCATGAATACTCGGCGTCTTCTGTGTACATCTTGCCAAGGTGAGTAGACCAATCTCCATGTTTTTCTGCGTCTTTATTAGCTTGTAGCCAGCGTTGTACCATTTCCTCAAGTTCTTCTCTTGGGTAGCCAGTCATCGTATTTTCCTTATTGTTCTTCTAGTGTTAGGGCTTGGTTGGGGCATGCGTTAATCGCTGCTCTTAAAGAATCTAATTGTTGCGAGTTAATTGGGTCATGCTGAATAGTTAGTTCGCCATGGCTATCAACGTTAAAGACTCCAGGACATTCACCCATACACATGGCATGCCCTTGGCAAAGCTGGGTATCAACTTTCACCTTAACGCTAGCTGGGGCAGCAGCTTGATCTGCAGGGCGGGCAGAGGCTGCAACTTTAATTGGTTGTATTGCAGTAGCATCATTTCGACGTTGGTAGCGTACCAAACAAGGGGATTTTGGTTGAACAATCATTTCCCCATAATCATCAACATAGTTATTGGGTGAGTCAGCCAACTCAAAGTCATATTTCTGTAGTAGCAAGGCAAAAATCGCTTTGATTTGAAACATGGCGAAAGCATTCCCGGAACACTTATGTTTGCCCCCTCCAAAAGGTTGGTAGGCCATCAAATCTCTATCTTCTGGGTCAGCTTTTAAAAAGCGATAGGGGTCAAACGCGTTAGGATTCTTGAAGTGTGTCGCCAAGCGATGTGTGACAGGTGGGCTTGCCCAAACCATATCACCTTTCTTCAGCGTGTATTGCTTGAAATGAATATCTTCTGTGACTTGCCTCATCAGCACAATAAGAGGTGGGTGCAGCCTAAGAACTTCCTTTAGTACGGCTTCAAAAAAGGGAATTTCTTTTAAAGAGTGGAAATTAATATCTTCTCGCTGGATAAAGATCGGCTTAAATTCTTCCCGAACTTTTTTGAGTAGGTTTGGTTGTTTAAGTAGCTCTAGTAAAACCCATGCAGCTGTACCTGAGCTAGTGTGATGTCCAGCAAAGATAGCACCAACTAGCATGCCGGTGATTTCGTTATGAGTC
Source organism: Pseudomonadales bacterium (assembly GCA_022361455.1). Taxonomy (GTDB): domain Bacteria; phylum Pseudomonadota; class Gammaproteobacteria; order Pseudomonadales; family Ketobacteraceae. The sequence continues at coordinate 12,438 of JAKSAW010000192.1, forward strand.
AGTTGGCTGCCGTCTTCATAGCGCGTATCGATAAGCGTTTGAAACATATCGCTAGGCTTGTCTTTTTGAGAATTCCGTTTTTTTACTATCTCTCCCACCAATTGTTGCAGTCGCTTTCTGGCTTTGTCTCTCGCTCTAAAGGCTGGGATTGGTAGGTTAGGGAAGTGATAAGCGAGAGGGTTAACGCCTCTTTCTAGATCGTGATATATCTCTGCAAACTCGTGGGTTAATTCGTAGCGAAACTCTTTTCCTAATAGGCAGTGACTGGCGGTATTGATGGTGAGCTGTTTCATCTCTGCTACTAAATCAATCTCACCCTGGTTACCCCAGGCTTCCATCATGGCTTCTACTTCTTCCATGATCTTGTCAGCGTGAAGCTTCATAGCTTCCATGCGTAGGGCAGGCATTAACATGCGAAGCTGTTGGTTTTTACGCTCATTGGGAGCGTCAAAGATAATGCCTTCGCCAAATATGGGTGTCATCAGTTTGTAGGCAGCCGATTGATCGAGCTGCTCGTCGCTGGCGCGGTAAAACAGGCGACTGGCTTCTGAACCGGTCAGTAAAATGATGCGCTGATTGAACATCTTAAACTGAGCAATTTCTCCCAGCTCATCAGCGGCATCTTGCATAAATTGATAGGGGTTCTTAGCAAAGCGAATGATTTGGCCTAGTAAGGGTAATCCGCCTTTAAGCTCTGGTGGTTCAAATCCTCCAGTATGGAGTTGCGCTACATTTGAGAAATGTTCTGCACTCATCTCGCTGCCTCTTTGTCCGGTCTGCATTGTTGTTATGAATATCGATCTGGACGCCAATAAATATTTACCACTTTACACTTTACGTCAATATGTAAAGTCGCTATATTTTAAAAATATTGATGGCTTAATCGCCATAAACGCCTGTTTTTGCTAAAAAGATTACCGAGAAGTTGTTATGGGTAAAGCGCAAGTTGTTGATACGCAAACTAAAATTATCGAAGCGGCACTATTCTGTGTGAAAAAGTGGGGTGTGGAAAAAGTTACCCTAAATGATATTGCTAAAGAGGCTGGAGTGACTCGGCCTACGGTTTATAGCTATTTTAAAACCCGCGATGAAGTCATTCGATATGCGTTATTGCAGTCAGCTTATGGCTTTGCTGAAAAACTGATGAAACAAATTAATAAGTATGAGACGCCGGCAGATAGATTGTTGGAGTCTTTTCTTTATGCGCTAAAGCATCTTCCTAAAGAACCTTATCTGGAGTTGGTCACCGATACCGGGTTGTCACAGATTCTCAATGAACATGCGCTCAATACTCCTGCAGGTATGGAAATTAGTAGAGGGCTGTTCAAAGTAATCTTCAAAGATCATGTCATGCCGGAAGCAGAGTTAGATGAAGTTATTGAAGTGACTACTCGTTTGATGTTGTCGCTGTTGGTATTGGAAGGACCCAAAAAGCGTTCTGATAAGGAAATGCGTGAATTTTTACAAAGAAGACTGCTGCCTTCAGTTGGATTGGCTTAAATGGAAAACCTCATTGTCGCTAAATGAGTTGTTCTGATTGGCTTAAAAATCTTAACTTGCTTTATCACAGTTAAGCATTGCAGAAAAAGACTCTAATAAAACAAATAGAGATGATAAAGAAATGAGTTTTGAAGAAAGTTTTGATTTTATCGTGATTGGCGGTGGTTCTTCAGGCTGTATTGTAGCAGCACAGTTAGCTAAAGCTAATTTGGGCAAGGTACTATTGTTGGAAGCCGGTGATTGGGCGGAGAAGAATCCAGAGACTTTATCTGCCGATGGCTTTATTCATGCATTTGCTAATGATCAGGTGATGTGGGACAGGCTTTCTGCAAAGCAAGCTAGTTGTGGTAATCGCCATCTATATATGGGGTCCGGTACGGGAATGGGGGGCAGCGGCTCGGTAAATGGAATGGTCTATACCCGAGGTGATAAAAAAGACTATGAGCAATGGCCTGCAGGTTGGCATTGGGATGATGTAGAGCCAGCTTTTAACGAGGTTGAGAAAGTACTGAAGGTTAAACCAAGAGATCCAACACGTTATACAGAAACCTGTATTGCAGCCGCAAAGGATGCTGGATTTAAACAAAAAGACGAATTGCTAGATGGTGATTTGTGCGGCTACCTTGGCTATCAAACTATGAACTATGACGAATCACAACGTCGCAGTTCCTACGTATCTTTTCTAAAAGATAAGTTTCTAGATAACTTAACGATCAAAACCAAGTGCAAAGTTAGGCAAATTACATTTAATAAAAGTAAGCGAGCTACAGGTATTGTTTATTCAGATGGCGACAGTACTCGGTATGCAAAAGCTTCTAAAGAGATTGTTCTTTGCAGCGGTGCATTGGAAACACCAAAGCTACTAATGGTGTCTGGTGTCGGACCTGCTGATCAGCTTGGTAAATTTAATATCGAGAAAGTTGCTGAATCTCCAATGATTGGAAGTAACCTTCATGACCATCCGAATGTATGCGTATTTTTTAAAGGTAGGAATACACCAGACAGTAAATATCCCCAACTATATGGCTTTAACCGTGTTAATCAGCGATCGACATTGCAACAGGACCAGGCAGATACTTGCTTTGTTTTTTATTCTGCGCCAGCTTCGTTAAAGCAATCTATGAAGAGAATGCTTCCTGCTGTTTTACTGCCACCTTCTTTATTTAAAAACGGTTTACTTCGTAGATTCTTGCGTCGCTGTGTTGATATTGCCTATGCGCTACCTATCTTAAATAAATTTCTCTCCCAGCTTTATGGCGTAGTGGTGATATTGGGTAAACCCGAGTCGCGCGGTCGTTTGACATTGCGTTCTGCAAATATTGAAGATCAAGCCATTTTAGATCCAAATTACTACGGTAATTCTCAAGATATGGAAACAATGGTGAAAGGTGTGCAGCTTGCTAAAGCAATTGCCGAACAAGGCCCTTTGAAAGAGTGGGGTAATGTTCCGTTAGTGGCGGGCGCTCGAACTGATCAAACTAATAAAATCGCGAAGTGGATTAAAGACGCTACGATGACCACCTTCCATTACTGTGGCACCTGTAAAATGGGTGCAGACCTTCAAGACCCAGTGGATTTAGAACTTAAGGTCCGAGGTGTTAAAGGTCTAAGAGTAGCAGATGCTTCAGTCATCCCGACGACACCGGTATCTGCGCTAAACGCACCAAGTATGATGATTGGCTACCGAGCAGCTAGCATGATTGCTGAGGATTATGGCAACGCCCAAAAGTCGAAAGTAAAGAACATAAACAGCCTTCACCAAACGGATAAATCCACTGAGAAAGTAGGCTAACAGGGGTTAATATGAATACCAAAGTAAATGCAATTGAAGAAACAGTGGAAGATGGAAAATCAATTAAAGTTATTGAGTGCTTTAGTCCTTCGACTGGTGAAAAACTAGGTGATGTCGTAGCCAGAACGCCCGCTGAAGTACAGCAAGCTGTGGATAAAGCGAGAGAAGCACAAAAGGATTGGGCCAAGAGTAGCTTTAATCAACGTCGTGCGGTCCTTAAGCACATAATGAATCACATACTAGAGCATGCCGATGAACTCTGTGATTTGATTGTTAAGGATTCTGGCAAGACCTATGAAAATGCAATGATGGGCGAAGTGCTGCCTATCTGTACCAAAATAAAATGGACCATAAAGAATGGTGAAAAGCATCTTAAGCCAGAGAAAGTAGGGGCAGGCATGTTTCCACACAAGAAGGCACATATTGAATATGTCCCTCTCGGTGTTGTTGCTTGCATTATTCCTTGGAATTACCCCTTACAAAACATTATCAGTTCTTTGGTAACACCTTTAATGGCTGGTAATGCCGTGGTGTTAAAACCGTCCGAAGCGGTGGCTTGGTCTTCGGAGCGTTTTCAGATGATTACCGATGAGGCGCTCCGCCGCGAAGGTTTCTCTACCGACATTGTGCAAATTGTTAATGGATTCGGCGATACCGGAGCTGCTTTAGTGCGTTCCGGCGTGGATAAGATTTTATTTATTGGCTCAGTGGAAAATGGACGTCGAATTATTGAGGGCAGTGCAGAACATCTGACTCCGGTTATTATGGAGCTTGGCGGTAAAGACCCTATGATCGTTTGTGACGATGCTGATTTAGATAAAGCTGTTCACTCTGCTCTTGGTGGTTGCTTTATAAACCTTGGGCAAAACTGCATTGCATCTGAAAGAATTTTAGTTTTAGAAGGCGTGTACGATCAGTTCGTGGCCAAGGTTTCTGACTATGCAAAACAGCTAAGACAGGGCGTTCCAACTAATCCTGGAGCAGTTGATGTTGGAGCTATCACTACTCCGATGCAGATAAAGGTGATTGATGATCTGGTACAAGATGCAATCGCTAAGGGTGCAACGGTTATCACTGGCGGCGAAATTAAAACAATAGGATCGAGCAACACTACTTTTTATCCACCAACCGTATTAGTAAATGTGACACCTGAAATGAAGATTACCTATACGGAGGTATTTGGCCCAGTGATGTTAATCATGAAAATGGCCAGTGAAGAAGAAGCTATTCAAGTCGCAAATAGCACCGATTTTGGTCTTCATTCATCGGTGATTACTAAAGATAAAGAAAAGGGTAAACGCATAGCTGATCAGCTGCATGCTGGAGCAGCCTGTGTTAACGATTTTGGGCTTTGCTATCTTAACCAAGACTTACCTTTTGGTGGCGTCAAGTATTCAGGTTTCGGCCGTATGAATGGCCGCGATGGGTTGCGTTCTTATACCAATCATAAGGCAGTGCTTCAGGATCGCTTTGGTTTTGAAATTCCACCAAAATTATATCCCGTAGGTAAGCATGATTATGAATCCGCCAAGCTGGGTATACGTTTAATGTTCCAAGACGGTTTTGCTAATAAGCTAAAAACGTTGGCCAGTTTGATCTGGGTAAATCTTAAGGCCAAGTTTTCTAAGTAGTCATGCTTATTCAGGCTCATACTCCCATACTACCCGTTAACTATATGCATATCTTTGTGATGGTGGCAGAGAGTATGGGTGTGTCGAAACAAAAGATGCTTGAGAATACGGGCATTGATGAAACGTATTTAGTGCAGCCTGATACCTACTTAACCTACGCTCAGTATCGAAAAATGAAGGAGAATGCCAATCATTATATCGATGATCCGGCTTTCTACCTGAAGTATGGTACTAGTATCAATCTGACTGAGCATGGCAAGCTTGGGCACCTAGCATTCAGTTGCGCTAGTTTCGAAGAGGCTCTGAAGAATACGGTTAAATACATCAAGATCTTGAATCGTATGTATTCTTTGGATGCGCATTTAAAAGGCGATCTGGCCCGTTTAACCATGGACACTATATTGCCGTCGCAAGATCTTTATGTTTCTGAAATGGAGCAAATGATCTCGGCTCTTCATAAAGCGCTAAGCTTGATACCGAACCATCCTTCGGTGATCAAGGGTGTTTATTTTAAATATAAGCGACCGGCTCATGCCGATCTATATAAGGAATATATAGGTGATTATTGTCATTTTGGCTGTGCTGAGAATGCGATTGAGTTTAGTACGTTAGAGTTCAAAAAATATTGGAACTATGGCGATCCGATGATAGCCAAAATCGCGCAGAAGAATCTGGATGAAGCGCTAGATAAGATGAAAGACATGGATAGTCTAACTAGTCGTATTCGTGAACTTATTCTTAAAAATCCTGAACGTTTTCCAAAACAGGAAGAGGTGGCTAGTAAATTAAATATCACTAGCAGAACAATGGCGAGATACCTACAAAGGCAGAATACCAGTTACCAAGAAATTGTAGATAAACTTCGTCAGGAGTTGGCTTTTGAATATCTTGGAACCTCTTCTTGGACTATCGATGAGATTGCAGACATGCTGGGTTACAGCTCGGCTGCAAACTTTGGTCGTGCTTTCAAAAAGTGGACAGGTAAACCACCATCTGAATTCAGAACAAAAGATTTTAAAACCCATCAGGCGTCAGTCTGAAAAAGAGGGTGCTAATGTCAGGAAATGAGTTGGCAGCCAGAGGCAGGAAAACTTAGATTAAAACAATAAAGGAGCTACACGCCAATAGCTTAGTAAGAGTTTTCAAGAGATATTAATAAGATTAATAAGAGGTTAGGCATATGTTGCTGGACGTTTACAAAATACTGGGCGTTATTTTAGTGTTCGCTGGTTTGCTAATGGGATTGTTAATGTGGGCAGTAAATTCTAAGGCTTATGGAAAATATCGAATTAGAACACCAAAAACCTATCGAATTCCACAATCGCGTAAAGTCATTAACGTGGTTTTAAATAGTACATTATCGTTGGTTTTTCTGTTTGCAATTATTCAAACCTTTCATGGGTCTTTGTTTCATTTTGGTGAGGTTAAAGGCGTAACCATATTTGGCGAAGTGATTGCTGCGTTATTGTTATATGATTTCTGCTATTACTTTATGCACCGTGGAATGCATCACCCGAAAGCAATGAAGTTCGTGCATGGAGTCCATCATTATGTACGCTTTCCAACATCGATGGAAAGCATCTACCTGCATCCAGTGGAGAATCTTGCCGGCTTGGGTTTGTTGATGGGAAGCATCGCCGTACTTGGGCCTATCAGTATGGAAGCATTTTGCATCGTGTTCTTTATTCATTCGACTTTTAATATTTTGGTGCATTCAAATCTCATGCTGCCACATCCTGCATTTAAGTTTTTTAACTTCTTGGCGTTAAAGCATGATTTACACCATGGAAAGCACCTTAATAAAAACTATGCGTCACTCACACCTTTTTGGGATCTGCTTTTTGGAACCTATGCGTAGTAACTTGAACTAAACACAATAATAGAGATAAGAATTTAGCGTGGTTGGAGAATTGAAATGAAAGAACATAAAAAGAAGGTATTAGTAACGGGTGGTTGCGGGTTTATAGGTGGCAATATCGTAAATGGGTTTGCTGATCAGGGATGCGATGTGACTGTTCTAGATCTGGGTGGTAAACCCTTTCGTGATGATGTGACTTTCCTTAATGTCGATATCTGTGACACAAAGGCTGTTGTTGAAGCTTGTAAAGGTATGGACACGATTGTGCATAATGCATCAATCGTGCACACCAAACACAGCAAGGAAGACATCGTTTGGGCTGTGAACTACGACGGCAGCAAGAATATTATTGAAGCTTGCAAGATTCATAAAATCCCAAAACTAGTCTACATAAGCTCTGCAAGTGCAGTTTATGAGGGTAATGATATCGAGAATGGCGACGAAACTTTACCTTACTCACGTATATCACAAGCACCCTATGCGGACAGTAAAATAGCAGCCGAGAAAGATATTTTAGCGTTCAGTGGAACGGGCGTGACTCAATGCTGTGCAATTAGGCCTCACGTTGTTTTTGGTGAGGGTGATAATCGTTTTTTGCCTGCGATCCTCGAGAAGGCTTCTCAAGGCAAGTTGAAGCGAGCTATCGGTGATAGGGATAAATTGTCGGACTTTACTTATGTTTCAAATCTAATCGATGCGATATTAATGGCAGAAGAAAAGCTTGAGCCAAATTCAGCGGTATCTGGGCAAGCCTACTTTGTTACAAATGGCGAGCCTATGGCG
>JAKSAW010000452.1 GCA_022361455.1 Pseudomonadales bacterium
CAGCTTGATCGTGGACGGGCTGAGGACTAACGCCATCAGAGAGGACAGCGCCGTCTTGGCCATGAAGGGCCTGCGCCAGGCTTACTTCTGGGATGTCCTTGAGGTCGAGAAGGCGTACCTCGAAGAAGGTGTCAAGAGTGGAGGCAACAGGCTACGATTCCTACGACTCAAGGTCACTGGAGACCTGGAGAAGGTCATCGGGATGGAGTACCTTCCAGAAGGACGTGCGATGGATCGCCGACCTGGTGGAGGGCTCGCTCGACTGGTGGCGCTTGAAGCAGGGCCTTGAGCCAGACCAGCGGCTCAGGCAACACACCTTGCCAGCGCTGCTGCCCGAGGCTGAAACCATGAGGGTAGGCGACGCTCGACGCGAACGTTTGCGCCTAGGCCTTGGACTGCCAGCTAATGACGAGCATGGTGAACGTGGCTTCCACAGTGAGTAAGCAAGGACGATGCTAGAAAAGACCATTTCTCAGTGGACACTTCCGGGTCCATTAGTGCTTTGTGGTCCACTCACATCATTACTTACTCCTAATATCTTGATGACACACCCGATTGAGACAAAAGGCTGTGAAGTGAATGCTTCCGTGTACGGACCTTGCTAATCACTTCCGTGTGCGGACCTTTTTGGTTGCTTTCTTAATTGCTTCCTGAAACAGAGGCATAAAATTAAGCAGCATTCACTCAGGACTGACCAGTTGTCCACAGTGACTCACTGGAGTGGGACCACTCTAGTGACCTTCTAGCTGGGAGGAGATCCTTGCCCAGCCAGGAGGATTGGCCAGACCAGTGGCACTTAGTGCCAACCTTGGTCACGATCCCTCCTCCGACTCAACGCGAGGGATCTCTCCGGCGACCAGGAGAGAGAGAGGAGCCGCGGAGGACTTCGCCAATTCAAGCAGCGTTTCCATTTCGAAATCCTCGTCCTGGAAGAAGAGAGAGACTTGAGGTGCAACTCGACGACTGGCGAGAGCAGCGTGCTCGCGACGAACGCCGAGGACGACGACTGCTACGCGCCGTAGAAGTCGACGACGGAGACGAAGAAGAAGCTGAACCTCTGCTGGACGACGACCAAGACATGGACCATGGACCACCACCTGGAATGCAAGTTCCAGGGCAGCAAGCCGGTGCTCAAGCTCAAGCACAGGCACAGAGACCTCTTACCAATCCAGGTAATGTCCAAGCAACAGCCATGCCTAACCAAGCAATTGAGGCATTGGTTGGAGGACTACGAGACATCAGACTCGGTGTGCGGGATCTGGTGCATCGCGCCGTCCTGCAGCCCCCGGGTCGCGCGCAACCAGGACAACCAGGCCAACTGCCACGTATGCAGTACATCTTCTTCAGCAACGAGGGAGAGGACCGCAACTGGCCCGTCTGGAGA
>JAKSAW010000580.1 GCA_022361455.1 Pseudomonadales bacterium
ACTATCGGAAGATATATATGCCTTGCTTGTTTTTCCGTTGTTTTATTGGCATGTCAGACACCTTCTGGGCTTCAAACTCCGGCTGATTCGATCAACAAGGAAGCCATTGCTACAGAAGCTTATAATCAAGCGATCCAAAAACCTAGCTTGCCACAATATGTCGCTGCTCTTGAGCTACTTGAAAGTGCTATGAAAAAGGCTCCTGATTCACAAAGCTTAAGATACAAGTCCTATGATCTTTATTATCGGCTTGTGTATGTTGGGTTGTTAGAGTATTTCTGGAAGGCGAAGTCTGTTTATTCGGGATTTCCTGAATCAATCAAGTATGAAGTTTCCCCGCCTAGTCTAGCGAAATTAAAGCATTTGCAGAGGCAGAAGGGGGTGCCAGCTTCTCAATTACAAGCGGTGATACTAGATATTTTAAGTGAAGCCCCTTTGAATCCTGCTGGGCACATTGAACTCGGGCGATATATGTTTCTAAAAAGAGGGCCAGGAGCTTCTATTCCATTTGCTCATCAGGCGCTTCGTCTTAGTCCCGAGAGTAAGTCTATTTATGCAGATTTAGGCTTTTACTATTCGGAATACGTACAACGCCAAACATGTACTTATGCCCATCAAAAGGAAATCAGAAAGGCTATCAAGTATATGCAGTTAGGATTGAATCGAGAGAAGCCATCGCCCTTTGTTAACGATGAATTGTCTTATTTTTATGATTTGGTCAATATGCGCCCTTTGCAACTCAAGGCTGCTCAATCAGCTTACGAGACTGAAAATAGTGAAAGGTTTAAACGCACGTTAGCAACTGCCTTAGGCGATTCTGGAAAGTGGCAGGATTCGAAAAAGCTTTTCGAGGAAATGACTGCTAATGGCGCAGATGATGTAAATATGGCTCTCTTGGAGTTTTCTTTGTATTTCGGTCAATGGGATGATGCAGTTTCTTATGGTGCTGAGTTTCTAAAGTCTAACCCTGATCTTAGTTTCTATGATGTTGTTTCGTTAGAATTTGCGGAATATAAGAGCGGTGTATCTAATAACAAAAGCTATGCTGAGCTAATCGCCGGAGTGGAATTGGGTCAATGGGATTCGAATCTGGATGCTTTTTGGCGGGGTGAGCTTGCTGCTGATTCGCTGTTAGCTAAAGCTGGTGATGTGTGTGAGGAATCTGAAGCGAACTTTTATGTTGGTCTGGATTTGCTTATCAATGGGGATTTCAATTCAGCAAAGCCATATTTGAAGAAAACCTTGGATTTGAAAGCCTACAATTTTATTGAATATGGATATGCGAAGCGGCTACTGAAGGACCTGTAGTTACAGGTGTATTAAAGAAATAAAAAAGGGGAAGCATGCTTCCCCTTTTTTATTTGAGTCAAACTTATGTGAACTCTAGTGCAAGCATTTAAGCTCCCAATAGATTTTGACCACAAACGCGGATAGTGTTGCCATTGACACCTGCTTGAGCAGGGCTAGAGAAGAACGCAATTGCTTCAGCAACATCCACTGGTTGACCACCTTGCTTAAGTGAATTTAAGCGGCGACCAACTTCGCGAGTACCCATAGGCATTGCAGCTGTCATCGCTGTTTCAATAAAGCCGGGTGCCACAGCGTTAATGGTGATTTCTTTCTTGGCCAAGATAGGCGCAAAAGCATCAACCATGCCGACAACACCCGCTTTTGATGTTGCATAGTTGCTTTGGCCGAAGTTACCAGCAATGCCGCTCATGGAAGAAACACAAACGATACGGCCACCTGCGCGAATCACTTCGCCATCTAGTAATGCATCGTTGATGCGCTCTTCAGCCGATAGGTTAATGTTAATTACCATATCCCAGAAATGATCAGGCATGCCACCTAGCGTCTTATCGCGAGTTACACCTGCGTTGTGAACTACGATATCAACACCGCCGTGCTTTTCTTTTAAGTGCTCTGCGATTTTCTGTGGTGCTTCTTCGTCGGTGATATCTAAGGTGATGTAAGAGCCACCAATGTGAGAAGCAACAGTGGCTAGATCTTTCTCTGCTGCCGGAATATCCAAGCAGATAACGTGAGCGCCATCGCGAGCCATGGTTTCAGCAATCGCTTCACCAATTCCGCGAGACGCACCGGTTACAAGTGCTACTTTATCTTTGAGTGGTAGTGACCAGTTAAACTCATCGCTATTAAACTTGGCTTTGCTAGCGCGTAAAATTTGCGCATCAACAAAAGCAGAGCGTGGTGATAGCAAGAAGCGTAGGGAACCCTCGGCTTGCTTTTCAGCGGTTTTAGCGACGTAGAGTAGGTTACAAGTAGCACCTTTTTTGCCCACTTCTTTTGCTACGCTGCGAGTGAATCCTTCTAGCGCGCGTTGCGCGATTTGTTGCGCTGGATTGGATTTGCAAGATTCTGGTGGAAGACCAATCACAACAATGCGACCGGAATCTTGCATCTTTTTAATTACTGGGTGAAAGAAATCGTAAAGTGCGCGAAGTTGATCACTGTTCTCAATACCAGTGGCATCAAACACTAAACCTTTGTAACGAGCCGCATCGGCATTAGGATCGATAATGGTTAATTTAAGCTCGTTCTTATCACCAGCGGCCATTAAATTATCTTTAGTGGCAGCGTCTTGACCAACCTGAGCATTAGCGTTGCTGTGAGCAAGAGTTTTGCTAATGACATCCATCATACGGCCGCCTTCAGCAGCACCGATCAACACATTGCCTGTAATGAAAGAAGTTTGGGTTTGGCAATGTCTGTCCAGCTCAACAGGTACAGGTAGGTTAACAGCATTCAAGACCTGA
>JAKSAW010000457.1 GCA_022361455.1 Pseudomonadales bacterium
AACTGGCGCTAAAAGGTTTTTTTACAATCGCGAAACGCTGGCAACTCACCCGACCACAAGCCATGAATCTTTTAGGCTTAACCGCCACTTCAACTTACGCTAACTGGAAAAATTGTAAAACTAGCACTATTCCTCGAGACACCATCGAACGCATATCTTATTTATTAAAAATCGACGAAACCCTAAAACTGTTGCACGGTTCCGATATTGAGATACTCGAGTGGCTGCAGGCCCCCCACAAAGCCTTTAAAGACCTCGCCCCCATGGATAAGATGCTACAAGGCAACGTCGTTGATATTTATCAAGTCTATGACTTTATGCCCACATTATTAGAAAAAACTCATTTTGGCAGAAATGCGGAGTTTTCTAATTTCACCCAAATTCACCCAGTCTAACTAAGTATTCACTTCAGCTGCCTGCGCGCACAACTCTGATTGCTCACCCGGTTCATTTTTGATGAACTGCGAACCTACTGGTTCTTTCAGTTAATTTTTTCGCAGATTTTTACGGGTTTTAGATAAATCGGAGCACATAATGATAAAAACTTCTTTCACTGAATTGGTGGGTATTGAACACCCTATTGTTCAAGGTGGCATGCAGTGGGTTGGCAGAGCTGAGCTAACTGCAGCAGTGTCTAATGCAGGTGGTCTTGGAATTCTTACTGCCTTAACCCAACCTACTCCAGAAGACCTCACTAAAGAAATCGCTCGCTGCCGCGAGATGACCGACAAACCGTTCGGTGTGAACATAACTATTCTCCCTACCATTAAACCCGTTCCTTATGATGAATATGCGCAGGCAGCAGTAGAAGCCGGTATTAAAGTGATTGAAACTGCTGGCCGCAGCCCCGAGCAGTTTATGCCGATGTTTAAAGAAAACGATGTAAAAGTTGTGCACAAATGCACTTCCGTAAGACATGCCATAAAAGCTGAAAAAATCGGCTGTGACGCAGTGAGTATTGATGGTTTCGAGTGTGCTGGTCACCCAGGGGAAGACGATATTCCAGGACTACTTTTAATCCCTGTCACCCGTGATGCGCTTTCTATTCCCATGATTGCGTCTGGTGGCTTTGGTGATGGTCGTGGTTTAGCAGCCGCTCTTGCTCTAGGAGCAGACGGTATCAATATGGGTACCCGTTTTGTTGCCACACAAGAAGCGCCTGTTCACGAGAATGTGAAGCAGCAAATGGTAAAAGCCAACGAACGCGACACTGCGCTGGTATTTAGAACACTACGCAATACCGCGCGCATCTATAAAAACAGTGTTGCGGAAAAGGTAATTGAAATAGAAGCTCAACCAGGCGACACCAACTTTGAAGATTTAGCACCGCTAGTTGCAGGCGTTAAAGGCAGAGAAGTGTTGGAAAAAGGTGATCTTGAACACGGAGTATGGACTGCCGGTATGGTGGTTGGATTAATCAACGACATCCCTACCTGTGAAACCTTAATCAACCGAATTATGGCTGACGCAGAAGAAGTTATTAAAGCTCGTTTAAATGGTTTACTCGCTTAACCAAAAAAAGAGCATGGGTTGTAAAACCCATGCTCCTAACTTAAATATAAAATAGCAACCTATAATCAACTTACATTAAGCTGCAAGCTGCCTTTCGATCACTATAGATTCTGCGAAATCAAAAAAGGCTAAAAGCTCTTTTTCATTCATGGTATTAGGTACTTTCTTAACAACGGTTTGCGAAGCAGCGCGACCAGACTCCATTGCTACTCTTGCAACTTTCTCAGTAACAAAGCCTAGCTTCAGCATCGATACCGGCACTTCGAAATATTGATTAATGGATTCGTCGATCAAATCACTTAACGCTTGAGAGAAATCATCGGTTACTGTTTTAGGCCCAACGTCACGACCGCGTGTAGTCGCAACGGTTAAACGCTCATATAAATCTTGGGAAATCGGTACCGCAACGTAGGTAGGATCATCCGATCCCTCTTCCGGACGAATCATAATGCTATCGATGTAAGCAGCAATCGGCTGTAGCTCATCATTGCTCATTTTTTTGACCACTTTAGTAATGGCCATCTTTGATGTTTTCCGTATGGCATTAACGCCACCGGTTACCACCTTACGCCCCATATTATTTAGACGAACCATTTCCATAGGGCCAACAAAATAAGAATCCAATACTTCATCCATGAACAGATGAAGCAGTTCAATAAAAACGGGGGCTTGTGGTTGTGAGTGACCACTTTCCATTGCCGTTAAAAAGCGGTGATTAATATCACTTAGCTGTTTTGATGCGGCAAACGCGGAGTAACGCTGTGCTGTCATGCTAATCCCTTCCAAATCCTAGTGAATGTTCAAAAACAGAAATTCTCGCCTAGTCTCGAGCTAGATAAATTGGCCGAGGCAACTGAATGCCCTGTACTTGTAGTGATAAATAGGTGGCCGGCATTTAACCAGGCAATTCCCTCTCCTGCCAGTGCTGGTAGCAATACCAAACACTTCTCCAAAGCAAAGCAAACGAATCCAACAGAATCAGAAACATACGGTTGGATTACCCAATATTCGTTTGCAAAATCTACACGAATATTGCGTTGTGTAAAAGTTTTTATCGGTTTGTAACTGTCAAATTCATGTCATATTGGGTTTTTAGTGCTATAAATAAGTTGTAACTACAAAAATAATAAGGAAAAAGTATGCTGCAAGGGTACGTCCACCCCGACTTTGGTAAAGTTGCTGAAGCCTTATCGAACCAGATACCCCGACATAAGCCCGGCGGAGCCGCGCTGACGGTATACCACCGAGGACAATGCGTAGTCGATATCTGGGGAGGCACCCGTAATAAAGACGGTGATCCTTGGCGGTCTGATACCTTGGCAATGTCCTTTTCCACCACCAAGGGTGTCGCTTCTACTCTAATACATATCCTTGTCGACGAAGGCTTATTGGATTACGACGATCCTGTATCAAAGCACTGGCCTGAGTTCGGGCAGAAATCCAAGCAAGACATCACTGTAAGACAGCTACTCTGTCACGAAGCTGGCCTCTACCATATTCGCAATATGATTGAGGATGCCGAACAAATGATGGACTGGGACTATATGGTGGGCGCTCTAGAGCGTGCACGCCCTGTCCATAAGCCAAGCGAGACTCATGGCTATCATGCCCTTACATTTGGATGGTTAGTGGGCGAACTTGTACATCGGGTTACCAACAAACCCTTTTCTGAAGTCCTCGAAGAGAAAATAGCTCGCCCCCTCGGGCTAGATGGAATGTATGTTGGTCTTCCTGAAGAAGACTTCGGTCGCAGAGCTCAACTGGTCAACAGCATCGGCAACGGCAAAGGAGTCAACATCGAGCGCAATGTTCAAAAAGCGCTATTCAAAACGGTGAACCAAGGCTTAAAGCTTGCCAATATCAATCTCGATCAAACGATAGCAGCGTTAGTCCCCCGAGGTGCTGTGTATTTAGATTTTAACCATAAAGATTTTGTCTCCGCTTGCATCCCCTCTGCCAATGGCATGTTCACAGCTCGCTCTTTGGCTAAACTCTATGCCACTCTCGCAAATGGCGGTGAACTAGATGGTACCCGTATTATTTCCCGCGCAGCGATTCATAACATGCTGCAGATTCAAAACCGCTCCCGTGGACATGTTATTCCAGTACCTATGCATTGGCGTCTAGGCTATCACCGAGTATTCACCTTTGGTCATAACACCTCCACCTGTTTCGGCCATTTTGGTTTTGGAGGTTCTGGGGCTTGGGCGGATCCCATGCGAGGTCTCTCCGTTGGTTACACTCTTAACAGCGGTGTGGGAACGCCATTTGGTGACTCACGTATCATGAATTTATCTTCGTCAATTATCCGCTGCGCGGAAAAGCGCTATCTTCATGCTCACCAAGAAGAGATCCGAGGTATCGGACCCTTCTTCCCCCGCGATCGCAGAACTCACTATGGCACCGCAAAACGCTTGGTAAATGGTGTTTTACCTAAACGACGCCGTTCAGATTCGCCTGCGTTTTAATCTACTTATCCTCAAAAAGCACGGTAAACAAGTGTTTATCATGCTGGCTAATTTTAAACCTAACTCAACTTGTGACAAATAAGTGGCAGGTTTTAGGGTTATTATTCTAATTTTTCAGCCTAACATCCTTCCCTCGTAAAGTGCTGTAAACGCCTTTGGTGGTTTTTTTAACAAGGACACACCAGGCTCTTTCAACTTTGGGAATGTGCTTGAATCAGCCTTTACCTTTTTACTTTTTTTATTTTCAGCGTGCGAGGAATATCATGATGACCGAACTTAAAGATCGCGTTAAAGATCAACTTGATCAATTCAACTCTACTATCGACCAAATTTTGAACGCTTCTAAAGGCCTTTATCTTAAGGCTGTTGAAGAAGGCAACAAGCAATTCAAAGAGCTTGTTGACACTGGCGTAGCTCAGTCAGAAAGCGGCGAAGACATTATTTCTCAAATCCGTAACGACGTTACTGGTCCTTTTGAAGACATCAAAGGTTCTATCGAGCAAATCAAAAACGCTTCTGTTGGCCTAGTTGTTAAGGCTCGCAGCTCTAGTGAAGAATACTTCAGTGAGCTTGTTGAGTTAGGCCAAAAGGAAGAAACTGAAGAAGAGACTGCTGAGTAATAGCAAACCTCTTTTCAGAGCTTAAAACAGGGGACGGGATTATATTTCCGAGCCCCTGTTTTTGTATTGGCGACCACTGTCATATACCAAACACTTGTTTTCCTGTAATATCCTCCCTCGATCGTAATGACCCTTGTATATGAAAAGGGATCATAACGGTGAAATGTTATCCAACCTATAATTAGATAACGACCCATATCCAACCTTTTGCGAGCACGAGGGTTTGCATGACAGACCAGCAAAACATGTCCGATAAGCAGTGGCAGGAACCACCCAGAAACTGGATTACCACCATTTTATTCAGTGTCACCTTCGTCTTGGCTATTACCGCAGTGCCGCTCTACGGTTTCCTTGAAGGCTATGACTGGTTCGAAATCAGCATGTTCTTCACCTTGCTAATCTTCTCAGGTATTTCTATCACCGGAGGTTACCATCGCCTTTGGTCGCATAAGGCATACAACGCTCATCCGGTAGTTCGCGCATTCTTCGCCTTCTGGGGCGCAGCAGCTATCCAAAACAGTATTTTAATCTGGTCTTCCGGACATCGACGCCACCATCGCCACATCGACGACAACTATCAAGACCCATATTCAATTAAGCGCGGGTTTTGGTTTGCTCACATTGGTTGGATGTTAAAAGACTACCCCAGCAGCAAGATCGATTTTTCCAATGTGAAAGATCTTCAGCGGGATCCGATCGTAATGATTCAACACAAATATTATGTGGCTTGGGTTTTAGCTTCAGCAGTTGGTGTGCCAATCCTTCTTGGCTATCTCAATGGCGATATTCTTGGCATGGCGCTATTAGCTGGTGTACTCAGATTGGTGGTGAATCATCACGTCACCTTTTTCATCAACAGCCTGGCTCACATGTGGGGTCGCCAACCTTACACCGACAGCAACACAGCCAAAGATAACGATTTACTTGCGTTCTTTACCTATGGCGAGGGTTATCATAACTTCCACCATTATTTTCAAAATGACTACCGCAATGGTGTTCGCTGGTGGCAGTTCGATCCAACCAAATGGATGATCAGTGTGCTCTCTTGGTTGAAGCTAGCAACAGACTTAAGGCGAGTACCAAACTTTAAGATCCAAGAAGCCTTAGTAAAAATGCAATTTGAGCGCGCTAACAATCAATTAGTCAATAGCTCTTTGAAGAACATCGAGGTATGGCGAGAGACCTTGGAAAAAGAGTATCAGCAATTCTTGGAAACGCTTTCAGAATGGAAAGAGCTGCGTTCAGAATGGTATCAAGGCAAGCGTGAAGCTCTCAATAATACGCTTAATGAAAAGCGAGCAGAACTTCAGGGTAAATGGGAGAAAGCTGTTTTATCCACTAAGTTCAAAGAAATGGAATACATGCTGAAGATGCAGCAAAAGCGCCTACAGCTTTTCAATTTAAACTTCCAAACCGCAGCCGCCTGATCAATCTATTAGGCCCCGTTAATTCGGGGCCTGTTAGCATTTCTGTTATTTTTCCGCATTTAACAAACTTGTCATATACCGAAAGATTAGGCACACTGTGCCTGTCCTCGCGAAAAAAGAATAAAAACCATGCGGTTACAGCAACTACTAATCCAATTGATGGTTGTCATGCTTGTGTCAGCCTGTGCTCAGACGGGCACAAATCAAAATAGATATAGCTACCAGGATATTCCAGGGAAGAATCCCCGCATTACATTTGTGCGTAATCAAAATCAATTTGGCAGCACTGTTGTCACATCTATTAGTATTAACGATTGGATTATCGGCACCTTAGCTCCTGGCGAACATCTCACCCTTGAATATAGACCTGGGATTCATCAAGTATCTGTTAAAGGGGTTACTGTACCTATGGCGCTCAAAAAGGACCGTGAGTATTTCTTCTTAATAGAGCAAAATGATAATGGCTCTGTCAGCGGAATTCGCCGCATCTATGCAAAAGATGCGGCTCAATATATGGAGTCAGGGATATATCATACCGGCAGGTAATCGCTTCACTTTATCTCAGTGGCTACGATTCTGAAGTTTAATTCGAGCGACATGAATCGCATCGGAAACTGTGTCTTCGGAGTAATTTGCCAAGAATACTAGCAAGTGACGCCCCAGCTGAACTTGATCTCCATGTTCAATCACTGCTACCGAAACAGGCTCATTGTTAACCCAAACTTGCGCGTTGCGATCCACACTTGTTAATAACCAATCTCCTTCCACCAATTCCACTGAAACATGAAATTCTTCCATGGTAGAACCTGAGATAACATAATCACATGCCTGGTTCGAACCAATTACAAATGGAAGACCAATACCCTCACCCACCGGAATCACTTTACCGCGAATAACAGAAGAGCATGCCACTAAACGTGGTCCAACAGCCAAAGATTCCATGACTGGGGAATGTTTTTTGGTAGGGTGATCAACAACATTAGTTTTCATAAACCGCTCTCCGTGCAGAATTAAACTTTAGGTCATTCGACAGCATGAATAATAGATATTTCGATTTGTCAGCGACAGCCACTAATGGGGGTATTGACATGCGCACTGCCTCACAGTATGTGGGATAACCAATTCCGTTTTCGGTGCGAAAGACCTCTCAGTTTTTCTGATGCATATCAATAAGTTGTGAACGGGTTAAGAATTCAAATTTTACCCGAAGGTTATGCTTTAAAGGCTTTGTTAAAGTAATTCTGTTTTCGCTAAGCCATAAGGATTATCAAAAATGTTTCAGCGTAGCCGTTTACTTATCATTGCCGCACTAACTCTTTTTTCTGTAAGCAAGAGTTTTGCAAACACAGCCACTCTTTCTAACTGGGCGTTCACGGATCAGATCGTCGATTCCAACCCAGTCAATGAACTAACCATGAGCCAAATGTCGAAAAAAGATATTTATATCTATACCCGCTGGGAAGAACTCGACATTACCTTCTATGAAGTTGAAGCCATTATTTACGATGGCGACAACAATCTTGTTGGCTACTCAACCTATGGTTTTAAACCAGATAAAGCATCGTGGGATAGCTGGACCCGCTACCATTTTCGTCCGAGTATTGATCAACCCGGTGAATGGCGCTTTGTTGTTAAGTTAAATGGTTCGAAAGTATTGGATGAAAAGATTTACGTCGAGGAATAGTTCAGTAGCGAGAGAGCAAGGTAAGTCTTGTTATGGGAATCACTCCACTTACCTTGCTCTGTTAAAAGTCGAACGCGACCACTAAGCGTAGGCCGATGAGACAATCAGCTCGTTAAACAATTCTTTGATATGATTTAACACGCTAGCCCTATCTTCATCAATAAAGCCATGCGCTCCTTTAAATACACATACATGAACAGGGTGGCGCGACGCCTTCTGCCATTCTAATAAATTCCCCAAAGGTATCGAATCCCTGCTACCTGCAAAAACCTCGATGGGAATATTGAATTGAACTATTGGTGAAGGGATATAATCCTCTAACATCTGGAAATCAGCGCGAATGTAAGGAAGCGCCTTTGCCACTTCCTCCGGCGCTTTCAACACCCACTGGCTGAGGCAATCATCATTAACTAAATCTTCGAAAAAATCCTGATCGTCTAGATGCGCCATTTTCTGAAAATAATCACCCACATCACTGGGAGCTTGGCGGCCTGATAATATGATGCGCTTCGGCATTGGCAAACCCAACTCATTCAATTTGGTAAGGGTTTCAAATGCGAGTGTTGCCCCCAAACTGTGACCGAATAATAAGTATGGCTTATCGATTGGTAAAGATTCGCTATTTACTAGCTCTTCCACAACATCATGCACATTATCCAATGGTGTTTCATTTGCCCTATCTGCACGACCTGGCAATTGCACCGCAACGATTTCTACATCATCCCTTAGCGCTTCCACCCATGAAGCAAAATAATCGGCACTCCCGCCTTCGTGACAAAAACAAACAAGCCGCGCCTTCGGCACAGCAACATCATTTAATGATGATACCCAACCACCCTGATTAAGACTCTGCATCGAGAAACCCTTAATTGTTTTTATAAGCAAAAATAAAGCAATGAAAAAAATAAAAATATAAAAAGCTGCGAGTTTAATTCTTGCAGATATCTTCTGAATTGCAACTAAGCCAAAGATAGGTCACTGAGAGGTCAATAAAAAAATGCCAAGGCAAAAGCCTTGGCGGAGAAAAGATCGTTTGAGGGTTTTATTAATACTACTCCATATTCGCTGCTAAACCTGGTACTGACAATGAAGAGAATGAAGGTTCTTGAGATGAGTAACTTTGTGAGTAATGCCTGGCAACTGTGTTCATTTCTTGCTGCATCGTTCCCATGGTTACGGCAATCACCTTGGGCAAATAATGACCTTGATTAAATTTCGCAAATCCCTGTTTAGCGTAGGTCCATTGATGCCCTACTTGCTCTAAGTTTTTTGCCACTTCACTATCCTTACCAGTAAAGCGCTTAAGAAAAGCCAGGCTAGACTCATAAGCTTGTAGGGTTTCATTTAGCTCCATTACCACCCAGTCATCTTTCAATCCGTAATAATGCGCTGCATAAAGCAATCCAATTCGCTCCGAAAGCATGGCCTGCATATGCGCTAAATTAAGCGCTTCTAATTCCCTATCCGAGGACAAACCACGCCAATTGGCTGTAATTAAATCTGCGACGAACACTAACTTGTTAGTCGCTTCAATCACTGCTTCCACGTTTTCTGGAGAAGCTTTTTGTGTAGTGAGCGCAGTAAAGTCATTCCAGTCTTTATTAAGCGTTTTTAGGGACTCTCGGATATAAGTATTAGGGGTATTAAACTTAAGCACTTGGAGGTTATGGGTAAATTGAGAGAGACTTTTCGACTGCTCTTTTTGTGACGACTTAACATCGATATTAGCTGCTGCTAGCACGTAGTTCTTAGCCACACTAAGCACTAAAGTACGCTGCTCCGCAGCCCGATTCAAAATCTCAGCATCCGACAAACTCGATGCCCAGCTCAACTTTGCGAAAAATAGAACACTGATTGCGACTACAAGATTTAGATGTCTCGCAAAGCCCATTGTGACACTCCTTCGAAATGTTAAGTTTTGTATATTATGTAACCAAGTGTAGATACTGGAGCGAGGGTTAAAAGGCACAATCACGCAAACTGTGATAGCTATCATGAAGAAAAATCAAAACGGAACCTGGTCACTGTTTTTAATAACCAGGGCTTCTCTAGAGTCGATTGGTAATGATTTACAGCTGTTAGAATCTAGGAAAATCGCTGCAAGTGGTTCCCTACAAAGGCATTCTTTAGTATTATTGCGCTCCCTTGAATGAGGAACAACTCACACTCAAAGAGCAGTGAACCCCAAGCTTTTCATTCAAGTAGCTCAAGTAGGTATTAATCGAATAGCTGTTAAGTAACGGTAGTTATAGTGTCGGGGCATAGCGCAGCCTGGTAGCGCACCACAATGGGGTTGTGGGGGTCGGAGGTTCAAATCCTCCTGTCCCGACCAGCATTTCTAATTTTTCTTCCCTCAGTTTATTTTTTCCATTACTCGTCAGTTGATTTAGCCCTGTCCTGATGCTGTTTAGATTCTTTTTCTACAAGCTCTAATAGCCCCAAAAATAGCTTGGCACTGGTATTCACCATGGTTTCCCGCTTCAGCTCGTATCCTTGAATAAACCAATGGATCACTGCCTGCCTCATTGCCCCCAATATTGACGTACCCAATAATTGCCCCTCTTCATCACTGATGGAAAAGTCAGGGTAGACTCGACGGGTTAAGGCTAAAAACATATCGGCGAGGACTAGCATGCGTTCGTTATAAAGTTTATCAACCGCCTCACTCACCCCGACAACTTCGAGCATAACAACCCTAGCAACCCTTTCATCTTCCATGAATTTAAAATAGGCCTCTAGTGATCGATGGATCAGTGCAACCGCATCTGCGCCGGGCGCAGCCTCGCTTAGCGCCTCCATGAGAGTCTCTTTAATCTGATCCATGCACTGATCATACACAGCCATCAGCAACTCTTCAGTGCTGGCAAATGACTCGTAGTAGTAGCGATCAGTTAGCCCGGCCTCGCGACAAAGGCGTCGCACAGTCGCCGATTGATAACCATCGGTACCAAAGATCTCCAATCCGGCATCAATAAACTTCTGTCGACGCTGAGCAGTTCTTTCTTCTTTACTAAGGCCGCCATAGACGCGACCAGATGATTGTTTTTTTGTCATGCGCATATTTGACAACACCTGTCGTCAAATGTAAAGTGATGACAATCGTCGTCAGATAGAGGAAAGAGTATGCAGTCCAGTAACACCTACCATCAGGTCATCATTATCGGCAGCGGATTCGGTGGCCAGTGTGCAGCCATTAATTTAAAGAAGATGGGAATCGAGGATTTCCTAATCCTGGAACGGCGAGATTTCGTTGGTGGAACCTGGTGTCAAAACACCTATCCTGGTGCCGCTGTAGATGTGCAATCCCCTCTTTACTCTATCGCTTCAGAACCCTATGACTGGTCACAGATGTTCGCTGAGCAGGATGAACTTGAAGAGTACACCCATCACGTTATTAAAAAGCATCAGCTAGAAAGCAAAACTCAGTTAAACGCTGACGTTAAAAAAGTTCAATGGGATGAAAATCAAAAACGCTGGATGATTGAAACGGAACGCCAGGGCACTTTCGAATCACAGTTTTTAATTAATGCCTCCGGACCTTTAAGCACCCCTGTCATCCCAAGCTTTAAAGGTAAAGACACTTTCAAAGGAAAATCATTTCATACTAACAATTGGGATCATAGCTACGACTATTCTGGAAAACGTGTGGCCATTATTGGCAGTGGCGCCAGCGCAGCCCAAGTTATTCCGACCATCGCTCCTGAAGTCAAACAACTAGATATTTTTCAGCGCACACCACACTGGGTTATGCCCCGCCCCGATTACGTTTTTAAACCATGGCAGCGTTCTTTGCTAAAAGTTAAACCACTCTACAAAGCGCTGAGAACCATGATCTATTGGAGCCTAGAAACAAGGGTGATCGGTTTTAAATATTCAGGCTACATGCTAGAAAAAATGGCACAGAAAAAAGCCATGCAACATATTGAAAACCAAATTCAAGATCCGGAAATAAGACGTAAAGTCACGCCAGATTACACCATTGGTTGCAAACGCATTATTTTGTCAGACACGCTTTACCCTGCCTACTGCAGAGACAATGTTGAACTGCATAGTAAAGAAGACGGCATCCAAGAAATAACAGAGACCGGTATTATCACGACTGAAGGTAAAGAAGTGCCATTGGATCTTATTATTTATTCCACTGGTTATGATGCAACAGACGGTGTGATTTCCTATCCAGTGATTGGGAAAACCGGAAGCACTATCGGTGATTTTTGGCATGATTATCCACGTGCTTATCTAGGAACCACCATTCCTAATTTCCCCAACCTTTTTATCGTGACGGGACCGAACACAGGTATCGGTCACACATCGGCGATCTTCATCATTGAATCACAAATGGAATACATCACTCGTGCGATTAAATCTGTCATCGATACTGGCAAGCAATCTATCGAGGTGAAAGCTGAGGCGGAGAATCTGTACACACACAATATCCATAACGAAATGAACAAAACTGTATGGAAAACCGGTGGCTGTAACAGTTGGTACCAAAGTAAAAGTGGCCATGTTATCGCAATGTTCCCAGGATTTAGTTTTACCTTTCGGCGTTGGGCGGAAAACTTTAAGCAGCAAGACCACCAATTTAGCTAGGAGGAACGCAATGAAAAACTTCAAAGATAAAGTAGTTGTGGTGACAGGTGCGGGTTCTGGTATGGGGCAAGCTTATACCTTAGCTTTCGCTAAGTTAGGGGCTAAGCTAGCTATTTGCGACCGCAACCAACACGGCCTAAAAGAAACTGTAGGCCTGTTAAGAGGGCAAGGCGTTCAAGCATTTCACGCTCAAATAGTGGATATGTCCAACAGAGATGAAGTTCTAGGTTTTGCCAATAACACTCAGCAAGATTTAGGTAATGCAGCGGTTGTTATCAATAATGCCGGTATAGAAGGCTGCGCCGCTCCCTCCTGGGCCACTTCAATTTCGGATATCGAAAAAGTAATGGCTGTTAATTTCTATGGCGTGGTTAATGGCACTCAAGCTTTCTTACCACAATTACAGCAGAGCGAAGAAGCAGCGCTAGTGAATGTCTCCAGCATTTTTGGATTAATCGGCACGCCAAACCATAGCGACTATTGTGCTAGTAAATTTGCAGTAAGGGGTTATACGGAAGCAATGATGGCTGAATTAAGTGATTCCCATGTTCAAGTACACTTACTTCATCCTGGCGGTATCGCTACTAACATTTCTCAGCAAGACAAGTCACAAGCGTTTTCAGATCATTTCTTAAGTACTCCGCCAGAGAAAATTGTCCAGCACGTCATTCAATCGATTCGAAAGAACCGAGCTCGCATTGTTTATGGAAATCGAGCCCAAAGCACTTGGCTTGGCGCGAGAATCGTTCCTTTGGGGCTACTTTCCAAAATCATTTGGCACCAGATGAAAAATGTTGTCGATCGTAACCATTACCAACAAGCAACCAGCTCTAAAAACGCTTAAAGGGTTTTACACATGATTTTAAGAATTAGTCTTGCCTTAGCGCTGATGTTCTTAGGTTGGTGCTATTGGACATACCCCAAAGTTGGCCAACTAACCTACAGCTTGGCAGCAGAAGCAGAGTCCAGAATTTACGGAATCGAAGAACACAACATTCAAATCGAGGAATTCAACTATAGCTACTACGATAGCGCGCCATCATCGAGAAAAGAAACTATCGTGATGCTACATGGTTATACCGCGGACAAAGTAGTTTGGTTGAGGTTCGCAAAATATTTTACCGATAACTATCGAGTTATTATTCCTGACTTAGCAGGTCATGGAAAATCAAATTATATTGAGAGTGAAAACTATAGCATTCCCTCGCAAACTGCTCGACTTAGCGAATTCATGAAAGAGCTTGGTATTGAGCAAGCTCATATCATTGGCAACTCTATGGGTGGTTTTATTACAGCTGACTTTGCATTAACCCACCCTAACATGACACTTTCTGCGGGCCTCGTTGATCCTGCCGGAGTCTCTTCACCCTCCCCAAGCGATATGGATAAAATGGTGAGCATGGGCCAGAATCCTTTCTTCATTTCCAACCAAAAGGATTTTGAGATTTTCTACCCGATGACCATGGCAGAACCACCTTGGCTGCCGGGCTTTGTATTAGACGCTATTGCCGATAACTATCAACAACGCAGAAGTGATTATGAAAAAATCCATCATGATTTCGCTCAAAAGAATTTGCTGGAAGAACATTTGAGTGAACTTTCCGTTCCAACTTTATTAATCTTCGGGGCCAAAGATCAGCTTATTCATGTTAGTAGCGCGAAAGTTTGGCAAGCAAAAATCCCCCACCTAAAAACCAAGATCTGGGAAGACTTAGGCCATATGCCGATGCTGGAAGCACCGACCAGATCGGCTGAACTATACCTATCATTTTTAAATAATCTGTAATTGCTGTAGGGAAGTCATGAAGAATTTAAATAAAAAAGTCGCCGCAATTACCGGCGCCGGATCCGGTATTGGTCAAGCACTTGCCATTAATCTAGCGCAGCAAGGCTGTGACCTAGCGCTAAGCGATATTAGTTTAAGTAGGTTAGATGAAACCACCAGGCTCTTGGCTTCGTATCCAGTGGAGGTCACTACCCATGCCGTCGATGTCGCCGACAAAGCTGCGGTTTATGCATGGGCAGATCAAGTAGTGAATGATCACGGTGCGGTGAATCTCATCTTCAATAACGCAGGCGTCGCCTTATCAGGCACCGTTGATCAACTTGCTCTAGAAGATATTCAATGGATTATGGATATCAACTTTTGGGGAACCATTTACGGTAGCAAAGCCTTTCTCCCCTACTTAGAGAAATCGGGTGACGGGCATATCGTTAACATCTCCAGTGTGTTTGGTTTAACGTCACAACCTTTAATGAGTGGCTACAACGCTAGCAAATTCGCAGTGCGCGGATTTACCGAATCACTGCGACAAGATTTAGAGATCACCGGCTCTAACGTCAGTGCCACTTGTGTACATCCCGGTGGGATCAAAACTAATATTGCTAAATCGGCAAGAATGACCGCTGGAGTTAGTGATGTCACTGGAATAAGCGGTTCGGAGTCAGTAAAAGAATTTGAACGCACTTTTATTAATACAGCGGATTCAGCAGCCAAAACCATTATTAAAGCGGTGAAGAAGAACAAGCGCAGAGTGTTAGTTGGGCCAGACGCGCACGTTTATGATTGGATTGTGAGAGCGGCACCATCGAGTTATCAATGGTTGTTCACCAAAGTGATTCAAGCCCGAAGCAAATCGCTGCAAGCGAATTAGACACACACCACCATGCAAAAAAGCATGGTGTGAATAGAAATGTGGTACGGGAACTGAAAAAACGGGGATATTCGCGCGCTCTGAGGAGAGCGTAAACTGTTTTTAATCTTTCAAGACTTGGAGAACTTCTTCCAATTCAGAGATCATCTGTCGAACTAGCTGACCAGATTTAGATTCATCCTCGGCTGCACCAGCACCAGACATCTGCAACCTAGCACCACCGATGGTGTAACCTTGATCGTATAGGAGGCTGCGAATCTGACGAATCATGATCACATCCTGACGTTGATAGTAGCGCCGGTTCCCTCGCCGCTTAACGGGCTTTAATTGGGGAAATTCTTGCTCCCAATAACGTAAAACGTGTGGTTTTACATCACAGAGCTCACTCACTTCCCCAATTGTAAAATACCGCTTCCCTGGTATTGCTGGTAATTCGTTATTGTGGCTTGGTTCCAGCATACGCCTCTACTCGTTGCTTGAGTTTTTGACCTGGTCTAAAAGTCACCACTCGACGGGCACAAATCGGAATCTCTTCACCCGTTTTGGGGTTTCTTCCGGGGCGCTCACGCTTATTTCGGAGGTCAAAGTTACCAAAGCCCGATAACTTAACATGTTCATTACACTGGAGAGACGCGCGAATCTCTTCAAAGAAGAGCTCAACCATCTCTTTGGCCTCACGCTTGTTCAAACCAAGCTCTTCAAATAGCTTTTCTGCTAGATCAGCCTTGGTCAACGCAGTCATGGCTATTCCCTCAATGTCACATTCAGTTGCTCTTTCAATGAGGCCACTACTCGATCTACAACCTCATTAACCTCTTCATCTTTAAGAGTGCGCGATGGATGCTGCAGGGTCAACCCAAATGCCACACTCTTGTGACCTTCTTCCAGGTTATCACCTTGATACACATCGAAAATCACGGAATTGGTTAACCATTCACCAGACTCTTTGCGCACAATCTTCAGTATAGACTCTGCTGGAATCTTTTCCTCTATGATTACAGCTAAATCACGTCTTACTTCAGGAAAACGTGATAACTCTTTGAATGAAGGAATAGTTCGCGCGCTGATGGCCTCCATTTTTATATCGAAAACATATAGGGCGCCAGGTATATCTAGCTTTTTCTGAATAACTGGATGCAATGCACCAACATAACCAACTACAGCGCCATTGCTCACGATTTGAGCTGACTGACCCGGATGCAGTGCAGGGTGTTCTCCAGCATGAAACTCGAAGCGCTCACTATCCACAGCCAGCGCCAACACCGATTCGAGGTCACCTTTAACATCAAAGAAATCGACTGGACGACTTTTGCCGCTCCAAGATTCACCTGCCACATCACCATAAATCAAGCCACCCAAATGTGGTGCTTGCTGAATACCGTTGTCGTCTTCGAAAACTAAACCTGTCTCGAAAATACGCACACGATGCTGCTGGCGATTAATATTGTGCTGCGCAGCCTTTAACAAGCCGGCCCAGATGCTGGTTCGCATATGGGACATATCCGCTGAGATAGGATTAGCAAGCTCTACAGGCTTACGATTTGGCTCAATGATGCTCAGCAGTTCCTGATCAACGAAGGTATAAGTAATGGCTTCTTGGTAGCCACGACTAACTAATAACTGCTTAATAGCATCTTCGCCAATGGTTTCTTCTGGTTGAGAAACCACCTCGAAGTTCATTGCTGGCAATTGAGTAGGCAGATTGTTATAGCCCCAGACTCGACCCAATTCTTCGATCAAATCAACTTCGATGCGAATATCAAAGCGATAAGGAGGCGGCACAATATGCCAACCAGATTCTGTAGAAACTAGATCCATACCTAAACGGCCCAAAATATCTTCTACATCACTATCGGCCATCTCAAAACCAAGAACCCGCTTTATCTGTGCTCTACGCAATACAATCGGCTCTAGTTTTGGTAAATGTTCATCGCTAGCGACTTCAACCACGGGCCCCGGCTCACCACCAGCAATTTCTAACAATAAAGCCGTTGCTCTCTCAATAGCCTTCCTTTGTAATTCAAAATCAACTCCACGCTCAAAGCGGTGAGATGAATCAGTATGCAAGCCATAGTTACGAGCTTTACCCGCAATAGCAATAGGATCAAAGAAAGCGCTTTCTAAAAGAATATCTTTAGTGCCTTCGGCAACACCGGATTCAGCTCCACCCATAACACCAGCCAAGGCCAGCGCTTTATCCTGGTCCGCAATTACCAAAGTTTCAGCCGATAATTCCAGCTCTTGTCCACTAAGAATAACCAGTTTTTCACCTTCGTTAGCTAAGCGCACATTGATACCGTTGCTGAGCTTTTCTAAATCAAAAGCATGCATGGGCTGACCTAATTCGATCAACACATAATTAGTGACGTCAACAATAGGATCAATACTTCGAATATCACTGCGACGGAGTTTTTCTACCATCCATAGTGGTGTTTCTGCGGCAACATTAACGCCTTTAATAACGCGCCCCACATAGCGAGGACAATGCTTTTTAGCAGTGATAGCGATGTCGAAGGTATCATTAATGGTTGCAGCGACTTCATCTATATGGAGAGGACTATATTCTGCCCTTTGAACAACTCCAATTTCTCTGGCAACACCCGCGATACTTAAACAATCACTTCGATTGGGAGTTAGATCAACATCGATAATGGAATCATTGAGACTAAGATATTCACGAATATCCACGCCGACGGGAGCATCCGAAGGCAACTCCATTAAACCATCAGAAGATTCTGCTAAACCTAGTTCTTGCTCAGCACACAACATACCGAATGAAGGCACACCGCGCAGCTTGGCCTTTTTAATCTTAAAATCACCCGGTAAAACAGCACCAACTTTAGCGCAAGGAATTTTAATACCTACGCGAGCATTGGGTGCACCGCAAACAATAGACAAAGGCTCTTCTTCACCGGCAGCAACGGTACATACACGTAACTTGTCGGCATCTGGATGCTGTTCGCAGTGAAGAATTTCACCCACGACTACACCATTAAATTCGCCAGCAACTGGCTCAACACCGTCGACTTCTAAGCCTGCCATGGTAAGTTTTGCTGCCAGTTCTTCGGTAGAACTGTCACTCTTGACCCACTCTTTTAACCAAGATTCACTGATTCGCATTGTTTCTTAATCCGTTTTTTAATTTGCCCAAGGGTTTATCGAAATTGGCTGAGGAACTTGAGATCGTTCTCAAAGAACAGACGTAAATCGTTCACGCCGTAACGGAGCATTGCTAAACGCTCCACCCCCATACCAAAGGCAAAACCAGTAAATTTCTCTGTATCTACATTAACGTGCTCAAACACACGAGGATGCACCATGCCGCAACCCAGCACTTCTAACCAACCGGTGTGCGAGCAAACACGGCAACCTTCCCCACCGCAGATTACACATTCGATATCCACTTCCGCCGACGGCTCTGTGAATGGGAAATAGGAAGGTCGGAATCGAACAGAGAGTTCTTTTTCAAAGAACTCCCTTAAGAACAGCTCCAGCACACCTTTCAAATCCGCGAAGGTGACATTCTCATCAACTAGCAAGCCTTCCACTTGATGGAACATTGGTGTGTGAGTTAAGTCAGAGTCGCAACGATAAACTCGCCCAGGACAAATTACACGGTAAGGAGCATCGCTAGATTCCATGGTACGAATCTGAACTGGCGACGTGTGCGTTCTTAACAAAGTGTTCGCATTAAAATAGAAGGTATCGTGCATTGCCCTCGCTGGATGGTGCGAAGGAATATTTAGTGCCTCAAAGTTATGGTAGTCATCTTCGATCTCAGGACCTTGAACCACCTTAAAACCAACATTAGCGAAGAAGGCTTCAATGCGCTTCATAGTGCGAGTGACTGGGTGCAAACCGCCAACTTCTGCATTACGACCCGGTAAGGTAACGTCCACCCTTTGTGATGCCAACTGTGCTTCCAGTTCTGCAGCGGCTAGCTTTTCTTTTTGCTCATTGATAGAAGACTGCAGCGCTTCTTTTGCACGGTTTATCTTAGCGCCTGCTTCAGGGCGCTCTTCTTTGGAAAGCTTACCTAGATTCTTCAAAAGGCCAGTGATTTCGCCTTTCTTTCCTAAATACTGTACGCGGACTTCGTCAAGCGCTTGGTTATCTGCCGCTGCTGCTATGGCAGATTGTGCTTGCTCCACGAGTTTCTCAAGATCTTCCATCCAATTAACCAATCATTGTTGTTAGGCAAGTTTAACTATTTTTAGCTTCTGAAAACAAAATAGGGGAAGAGCTTAAAACCCTTCCCCTATTCGCTTTATGACAACACAGCGCGTGGCGACTAGTTGGAAAGGCTAGCTTTGGCCTTTTCAGCTAATACCGCAAAAGCGTTCGCATCGTGAACTGCAATATCTGCAAGCACTTTACGATCGATTTCGATAGACGCTTTTTTCAGTCCGTTAATAAAACGGCTGTAAGAAAGGCCGTTTAAACGTGCTGCTGCGTTAATACGTGTGATCCATAATTGACGGAACTGACGCTTTCTTTGACGACGGTCGCGATAAGCGTATTGTCCCGCTTTGATGACAGCTTGTTTAGCTACACGATACACACGACTGCGTGCACCATAATAGCCTCTAGCTTGTTTAAGAACTTTCTTGTGTCTAGCTCGCGCTTGAACACCGCGTTTTACTCGTGCCATGACTTAATCTCCAAAAACCTGTTGAACTAAACGCTTGGCATCATGCGGCGCACTAGCGCTACATCAGCTTTTGCAACTTGACTCTTAGGCTTCAATTGACGAATACGCTTAGAGCTTTTCTTAGTTAAGATGTGGTTTTTGAAGGCACGCTTGCGCTTAAAGCCGTTAGCAGTTTTCTTGAAACGCTTGGCTGCGCCACTGTTAGTTTTGATCTTAGGCATTTTACTGCTCCGCATTGTTACCTTAATGAATGAATAAAATAGACAGGTCAGATCAACGACCGCTATTTCTTTTTCTTTGGCCCCAATACCATGACCATTTGCCGACCTTCCATTTTAGGATGCTGCTCAACAGATCCTAATTCGTCGAGATCTTGCTCAACTCGCTTGAGTAAATCCATACCCAACTCTTGGTGAGCCATTTCTCGACCACGGAAGCGCAAGGTGACCTTGGCTTTGTCGCCGTCCGAAAGGAACCGCTTCAGGTTGCGAAGTTTGACCTGGTAGTCCCCTTCTTCAGTCCCAGGACGGAATTTGATTTCCTTAACCTGAGTCTGCTTTTGCTTCTTCTTGGCTTCTGCACGCTTTTTCTTTTCTTCAAAAAGGTGCTTACCATAATCCATTATTCGACATACAGGAGGCTCTGAAGTAGAGGCAATCTCTACGAGATCTAATCCTGCTTCTGTGGCAGCGGTTCTGGCATCAGCAATACTGACGATTCCAACCTGCTCACCATCCTGACCAATTAGGCGAACTTCTGGCGCAACGATATCATCGTTAATACGATTTTTCTTACTTTGCGCATCTTGCTTGCTTCGCTTAATAGTGCTTTCTCCTGTCTATTTATAATGGATCCCCAAAGCCTACTGATGGTTGAAATCCTTAGCAATGCCCGGAAACCCGCGACACCAAAGGCCTACAACAACAATTTACCTTGGGCTTAAACGTACTCAGCCCCGATATACGGGGCCCAGGCTGGCAATTCTAATCGCCACCCACGGAATTCTCAAGAAATTCCCAAAAAAAATTAGTCACGCAAAAAAGGCATCTCTGAGAGATGCCTTTTTTGCTATATTTGGTAGGCACGATCGGATTCGAACCAACGACCCCCACCATGTCAAGGTGGTGCTCTAACCAACTGAGCTACGTGCCTAAATCAGGCGCGCAACATTACCATCGTGTTACGCTAAGTGCAAGTTGCGCCTGAAGAATATCAGTATAGCCTCAAGAGCAGCTAGAGGCCTGAAAACCGCTAGCTAGGCATTATAGTAGTCGCGATACCAATTGACGAAATTCGCGACACCAGTCTCCAGCGGCGTGTCAGGCTTGTAGCCAACATCATTAATGAGTGCATCCACATCAGCATAGGTGTCTGGAACATCCCCAGGCTGAAGCGGTAGAAGCTCTTTCTCAGCCTCTTTCCCTAGATTCTCTTCCAAAATTTCGATGTAACGCATCAATTCAACCGGGCGATTACTACCAATATTGTAGACACGGAACGGTGCTTTACTGGTGCCAGGTTGCGGGTTATCACCACTCCAGTCCGGATTGGGTTGAGCAACGTGGTCGAGGGTACGAAGTATCCCTTCAACAATATCATCTATATAAGTGAAATCACGGCGATGCTTACCATAGTTAAAGACCTTGATGGGCTTTCCTTCCAAAATAGCTTTGGTAAAGATAAATAGCGCCATATCAGGTCTACCCCACGGGCCATACACTGTGAAGAAGCGCAAACCTGTAGTGGGCAAATCAAACAAATGGCTATAGGTATGGGCCATCAACTCATTGGCTTTTTTGGAAGCAGCGTAAAGGCTAACCGGGTGGTCCACATTGTTGTATACGGAAAACGGCATATTGGTATTTGCACCGTAAACCGAGCTGCTAGAAGCATAAACCAAATGCTCAACATTATTGTGGCGACAACCTTCTAGAATATTGGTGAAGCCGACAATATTTGCATCGATATAAGCTTGTGGATTCTCCAGAGAATAACGAACTCCCGCCTGGGCTGCTAAGTTTACCACGCGCTGGGGCTGATGCTCTGCAAACGCCTGATCGATCGCAGCCTTATCTTCCAGTGCGCACTTGATAAAAGTGAAGCGCTCATGATCTTTGATTTGATCCAAACGCGCATATTTCAAATTCACATCATAGTAATCGTTAACGATATCGATACCGATTACTTCATCACCTCTGGCCAATAAGCGTTGAGTGACATGAAAACCTATAAAGCCAGCGACGCCAGTTACCAATACTTTCACAAGTTGCTTCCTTGTTAGTGCCTTCTTACAAAATAGCTTAGCATTCTGCCAACCAATGATAACAATTTCATCTTTAATTTAAGGCAGTTACTGAATAAGTGCCTGATCACGCATCTTCTCTATCTGATCTCTTAAACGAGCCGCCTCTTCGAACTCCAAGTTCTTAGCATGCTGATACATTTGCTCTTCGAGCTTGGCTATTTCTTGCGCCATTTCCTTAGGATTCAAAGAATGATAATCCGCCGGAGCCTTCTCTTTCACTGAACCACCGCGCTTACGATCATTGGTTCGCTTAGAACCTGGGGCATAGGAGGCCTCTAGTATATCCTCAACTGACTTTTTAACGCCTTCGGGAGTTATCCCATGCTCTTCGTTAAAGGCTATTTGCTTATCGCGGCGCCGTTCAGTTTCATCCATTGCGCGCTGCATAGAGCCGGTAATTTTGTCTGCATAAAGGATTGCACGCCCATTTAGATTCCTTGCAGCTCTACCGATGGTTTGAATCAACGAACGATCAGAACGTAGGAAGCCTTCTTTATCTGCATCAAGAATAGTTACCAACGATACTTCGGGCATGTCTAAACCTTCACGCAGCAGGTTTATTCCCACTAGCACATCGAACTCGCCAAGGCGCAAATCTCGAATAATCTCAACCCGCTCCACGGTATCAATATCAGAATGCAAATAACGGACTCTCACACCATGATCAAGTAGATACTCTGTTAAATCCTCGGCCATACGCTTGGTTAATGTAGTTACCAATACTCGCTCATCGTTAACGACTGTTTTCTTTATTTCACCTAGCAAGTCGTCGACCTGAGTGGTTGCCGGACGCACTTCTACTTCCGGATCTACCAAACCGGTAGGTCGAACAACCTGTTCCACCACTGCCCCAGCATGCTCAGCCTCGTATGGCCCCGGTGTTGCTGACACAAAAATAACCTGGGGCGAAAGGCGCTCCCACTCCTCAAATTTAAGAGGGCGATTATCCAAGGCTGAAGGCAAGCGAAAACCAAACTCAACGAGTGTTTCCTTTCTGGAGCGATCGCCTTTAAACATGCCACCAACCTGAGGCACAGTGACGTGAGATTCATCGATTAACAACAAAGCATCATCAGGCAGATAATCAAATAATGTTGGTGGCGGTTCTCCAGGTTGACGACCCGACAACAACCGAGAATAGTTTTCGATACCGTTGCAGTAACCTAGCTCTTGCATCATTTCGATATCAAAACGGGTGCGCTCACTTAGACGTTGATGCTCTAATAATTTGCCGGCCTCAGACAACTGCTCCAATCGGACAACCAACTCCTCTTTAATCATTTCAATGGCTTCGAGAATAGTTTGCCGAGGAGTAACGTAGTGAGATTTGGGATAGATAGACACGCGAGAAAGCTTTTGTAATACCTCGCCCGTCAGCGGATCAAACAGGCAAATGCTTTCGACTTCATCATCAAAGAGCTCAAGGCGCACGGCATCGCGTTCTGATTCTGCCGGAAAGATATCAATAACATCACCACGAACTCGATAAGTACTGCGATGGAAATCCGCATCATTTCGGGTGTATTGCAGTTCCGCCAAGCGACGCAAAATGGCCCGTTGATCCACTTGATCACCACGAACCACGTGCAACATCATTTTTAGGTAGGATTCTGGATCACCCAAACCATAAATAGCAGACACGGTGGCGACGATAATAGTGTCCTTGCGCTCCATAATCGCCTTGGTGGCGGATAGGCGCATTTGCTCGATATGATCGTTTACGGACGCATCTTTCTCGATAAAGGTATCGGAAGACGGCACATAGGCTTCCGGCTGATAATAGTCATAGTAAGAAACAAAATATTCGACCGCATTGTCGGGAAAGAATTCTTTGAACTCGCCGTACAATTGCGCCGCCAAGGTTTTGTTATGAGCCATCACCAGTGTGGGCCGCTGAGCGGCCTCTATAACCTTGGCCATGGTGAAGGTTTTACCAGATCCGGTAACCCCGAGAAGCGTTTGATGGGACAGACCATCCTCCAAGCCTTCCACCAGGCCTGCAATAGCGGTTGGTTGATCCCCTGCGGGCTGATACTTGGAATGAACTTTGAATTTGCGTGCTTGAGACATTCAACCTTGTCCACGAATACTGTATGATTGCCGGGTTTGACAGCCGCATTATGCCACAACTTTGCAGTCGTAAATTCAGGAGTTATAAATTGGATATACAATTATCTGATCGCGCGCAAGCCATCAAGCCATCCCCTACTTTAGCCGTTACCAATCGCGCCGCGGAATTACGTGCCGCCGGCAACGACATTATTGGCCTTGGCGCAGGCGAACCAGACTTCGATACGCCTGATCACATTAAGGCAGCAGCCAACCAAGCAATTGCAGATGGCAAGACCAAATATACGGCAGTTGACGGTACCCCCGATTTAAAGAAAGCCATTATTGAAAAATTTGCTCGTGACAACAATCTCGAGTACCAACCCAACCAAATTTTGGTGTCATGCGGTGGCAAGCAGAGCTTCTTTAATCTTAGCCTTGCTCTACTCAATCAAGGCGATGAAGTGATCATCCCTGCACCTTATTGGGTCAGCTACCCCGACATGGTCACTGTCGCTGAAGGTGTACCTGTTGTCATTGAAACAGATGCCTCGCAACGCTACAAAATTACTGCAGAACAACTAGAAGCAGCGATTACCGACAAAACCAGATTGCTTGTATTAAACAGCCCTTCCAACCCTTCTGGTATGGCTTACACCAAAGCGGAATTGGAAAGTCTAGCTGCAGTGCTTCTAAAACATCCTAATATTTTGGTCGCCACAGACGATATGTATGAGCATATCCTTTGGGCAGACGAGCCCTTTAATAACATCCTAACTGTTTGCCCTGAACTGTATGATCGCACCATGGTGTTAAACGGTGTTTCAAAAGCCTACTCCATGACAGGCTGGCGAATTGGTTATGCCGCTGGCCCAGCAAAACTGATCGGCGCCATGAAAAAGATCCAATCACAGAGCACATCCAACCCCTGCTCCATCGCCCAAGCTGCTGCTCAAGCCGCCTTGGATGGGTCACAGGACTGCGTTACTGAAATGGTTAAAGCATTTAAAGAACGTCACGATTATGTGGTTGCGGAATTGAACAAAATTGAAGGCGTATCGTGCTTGCCAGGAGATGGCACCTTTTACGCATTCCCGGATCTATCTGAAGCTATTGCAAAAAGAGATGACGTGAGTGACGACGTTGAATTAGCAGAGAAGCTACTTGGCGAAGCCGGCGTTGCCATTGTTCCCGGTTCAGCATTTGGCACTCCCAACCATGCTAGACTATCATTTGCTACAAGTATGGAAGTTCTTCAAGACGCTCTTGGCAGGCTCAAGAAAGGTATCGAAGGCGCCTAACTTTTTGAAATATTTGGCGGTTTATAACCCTTATATAGACCGCTAACTATCTGATAAAAAAGTATTAAAAAGGTATTGACCTTATATGACGGCCAATTTAATATACGCGGCCTCAATTGATGAGATTCCTCGATAGCTCAGTTGGTAGAGCAAGCGGCT
Organism: Pseudomonadales bacterium; assembly: GCA_022361455.1. Classification (GTDB taxonomy): domain Bacteria; phylum Pseudomonadota; class Gammaproteobacteria; order Pseudomonadales; family Ketobacteraceae. The sequence goes on from JAKSAW010000457.1 coordinate 25,424, forward strand.
GTTAACCGCTTTGTCGCAGGTTCGAGCCCTGCTCGAGGAGCCATATTATGAAAAAGCCCGATCAGAAATGATCGGGCTTTTTTGTATTTAGCTGTCGATAAAAAAGCCTCGACATGCGAGGCTCTTTTTTAGCGCTAAATGTTACTGAACACCAGATCCACCTGAACCACCGGATCCGCCTGAAGGTTGTGTACCACCGTCACCACCATCATCAAGGTCAGTATCAACTTCCAGATTATCCACATTGTCTTCAACATCAGAAGCATCCACAATCTGTGGCTCCTCAAAGCCATCAACCTCCGCAGAAACATCTGTTGATATTGTTGTCACCTCAGTATTAACTGCTGTTACAATAGTCGTAAGCGTCGTTATAACGCCACTATCAACATCTTCACCATCAGCAGTGTCCCCCACAACTGTAGAGACCAAATTGGCAACCTCAGAGATAGCATCAGAAATTGAAGTATCAGCATCTACTGTTGCTCCAAATGAAGCATTGATTACTGACAGCTCTTGAATTAAAGAAACAGGAATTGTCACATCTCCAACATCCTGAGATGTAACATCGCCCAACTCAGCTGGAACAGCTTGGGGGATTTGTACGTCAAACAAGTTAACCACAGAGGTACCTACAGAGGTATCTACAGATAAATCTAGGCCCAATAATGAAGCAACCGCATTCGAGGCGGACTGCTGAGCTGACTCAAAAGCTGAAGAGTTTTGCACTGCGGAAACTTCGAAAGTTTCTAAAAAAGACTGTGTAGCAATCTCAGTTAATGCACTGATATTTGCAGACACTGAAGCGTCCCCATCTGGGACATCCACAAATGCCAATGTAGATAGCTCTAAGCCAGTAACATCGTTTTGGCCACTCACTTCACAAGCGCTAAAGTCGCAATTGTGAGAAGTATCGGTATCGGCAAAGATTTTTACCAAAACTGGCTGACCAGCAACACTGGAATCATCGGTTATTTCCCCGAGTGATAAACGGTAGGAACCATCAGATCCGGTCTGAGTGGTCGCCAACACATCATCCGACCCTGCAGAGCAGTCAGATGAGCTTGCCAAACAGGCTACCACTGTTGCACTACTCAGAACGCCTTTTACTGCCGTTCCAGACAAAGTAACTTCACCAATCTCTTCGTAGTTATTGCTTCCACCACCGCAACCCACCAATCCAATTGAAGACGCTCCAACCAGTGAAAGCGCAAGTGTTAATTGACGCAATTTCATCGCATACGTTCCTTTTCTAACCAAAAAATATTGTTTGCAAACTGGCCCCCAATGATCGGTGCCTCATTCAAAAATCAGTCTAGCAGAGATATTTTGGATTGCTGCAACAAAACACTGAAATTTATCGAGATTTGTTGAAACGCTTATTTAAAGGATGAAATATTAATCAGCTTGCGCCATAGAGCGGCAAAAACAATGGGAAAGCCGAGATCTCACATTTACCAAAGAGTAAAACTGAATCAA
>JAKSAW010000459.1 GCA_022361455.1 Pseudomonadales bacterium
TGCAGTTCCAAGAGAAAGCGTCTTTCTAGCTCTTTAAGGAAAGCTTGTTGAGAATTACAGAGTTTTCTGGTGGTGCCTGCTTTGGAAAGCTGTAATTTATTATCTTTGAGGGAATAACCAGCTTGCCATTGGTTGCAAGCCACCTTGCCGTTTGCCTTACCAGGTTTGCTAAGCGTTAATGTAAAGGCAAAACCCTTTTGCTTTGGAACGGATATGATTTTGTCGGTTTTGATTCGTGAGAGTTCCCAGGATCCAGTTAACATCGGTGGTGCTGCTTCCATCTTTGCGGGTTCGCTTGAGTTTAACTCTTGTGAGCTTGGTTCTTGTGAGGCTGACTCCTGATATCCTGCGGTGCCGCAACCACTACTCAGAGTCACTAAGCTTAGGCTAATAAAAAGCGCAGAAAGAGCGCGAAGAGGAGATTTTCTCATGGTTAATCCTTAACACTTTAATCTTTGCTGGAGCATGTGCGATTTATCAATACCGCTAAGCATAGAGGTAAATGCAAGTGGCGCCCAGCGTATTGACGTAAAATACTATTAATCCAAAACAAGAGTTTGCTTGTCTACACAGGTAGATTTCGAATTAGCATTGATTGTTCTGGTACGTTTTCTATCGGCATTGGGATGTTAACGATATGTCCAGATCCGGGGGCGATGTCCATAGCTTCGCCGTTTTTCGCTGATTCAATATGCTCTAACTTAAAAGGCACGTTGCCTTGTGGTGTCATTAGCTCGATATCATCGCCCACCACAAATCGATTTTTTACATCGATCGTCATCTGGTTTTTGGCTTTATCAACTTCCAAAATCTCGCCCACAAATTGTTGGGTTAGGCTTTTGGAATTTCCGTTCTCATAGTTTTGATACTCAGCCGGTAAGTGACGACGGTAAAAGCCTTCCGTGTAGCCACGATTAGCTAGGCCTTCCAGCTTGTCCATTAACTGCATATTGAAATCGTTTCCAGCGATGGCGTCGTCTAGGGCTTCACGGTAAAGCTGAGCTGTTCGTGCCACATAAAAATGGGATTTAGTTCGGCCTTCGATTTTGAAAGAATCCACGCCCATTTTATAAAGCTTATTCATGTGCTGTATGGCACGAAGATCCTTGGAATTCATAATATAGGTGCCGTGCTCATCCTCGTAGGCAGGCATGTATTCACCGGGGCGACCTTCCTCTTGAAGCAGAAAAATCTTGTTCTCAATTTCTTCAGCTTGCCCTAGCTTGCCTTGATTTTGTTGCTCTGGTTGCCAATTTTCTACTGGAGGGTTAACCGCTACTATATCGCCTTCAGGCGTTTCTTTTGCCTCATGAGCATCATATTTCCAGCGGCAGGAGTTGGTGCAGGCGCCTTGGTTAGAGTCGCGGTGAGTCATATAGCCTGACAACAGACAGCGGCCAGAGTAGGCGATACACAAGGCACCATGTACAAAAACCTCTAGCTCCATTTCAGGAACTTTCTGTTTGATTTCACCGATTTCCTCAATAGATAACTCACGAGATAGAATCACCCGAGACAACCCTTGTTGCTGCCAAAACTTAACGGTGGCCCAATTCACGGCATTAGACTGAACTGATAAATGGATTTCTTGGTCAGGCCAATTTTCGCGAATCAGCATAATCAAGCCGGGATCGGACATGATTAAGGCATCCGGCTTCATAGCAATAATGGGCTCCATGTCCCTCACAAAAGAGCGAATCTTATCGTTATGTGGAGATAGGTTGGTGGCCAAATAAAACTGTTTGCCTTGGCTATGGGCAATATTGATGGCCTTTTCTAGGTTCTCTAGTTTGTTGAACTCATTGTTACGAACTCGAAGGCTATAGCGTGGCTGGCCCGCATAGACTGCATCGGCGCCATAGGCAAAAGCGAATTGCATACTTTTGATGGTACCCGCAGGGGATAGCAGTTCTGGATTCATAGAGTTTCCTAGCTTAATTCGTTAAATGGGCGTTGGGCCAAGTATCAGAAATGGGGGGGCTATTTTATAGACGCAATCATTTAGTTTCCACGCTAAGGCCGCGTATCTTGTCGTATATCAATAAGTTTATGGTCTTTTAGTTCGGGCTAGTAGGGGGTGCTGGCATTATGGAAGGCACAAAGCTTAGTTAGTTGATTTCAAACGTAGAAAGTCGGTGGCCGATGAGGTACGCAAATATCATTCGTTGGGTGCGCAGATCGAGGCATTTCACATAGTTCTCGCACTTTATTCTGGCGATGAGATAGGCGATATCGTCTGGTTCATTGTTTTCCCGGGTGATTTTTCCAAATTGGTTGGTTGTGATGATCACAGGGGGGTTTTGCATGGGGTGAGAATCACTGGCTTAGGGGCGAGGCGCGATAGCATTGTTAAAACAAAGACCTTTTCCAGGCAAAAAACTAACGAAAATCAGGGGTGATTTAAGAAGTTAAATTAAAGTTAGGTCAGAGGAAGGGTTCAAAAGGGGAGGATGGAGCGCCCAGAAGCATTCTAAGCGCCCAAAATTAATATTTATGGTTTAACCATGCTCGCTAATAAATTCGTTCAACTTGTCTACCATGTTGGGTGAGCCAACGAATAGAGGGCAGCGCTGATGCAGAGTAGTGGGTTCAATATCCATTATACGTTGATCTGGCCCAGCCATTGCTTTTCCGCCAGCTTGCTCTATTAGGTAAGCCATTGGGTTGCACTCATAAAGTAAGCGCAATTTACCATTAGGATAGCGGCTAGAAGTTGGGTATAGATACAGACCGCCCTTGATCAGGTTGCGATGAAAATCCGATACCAGGGATCCAATATAACGTGAGGTGTAGGGACGGTTGGTGGAGTCATCCTCTTCCTGGCAGTACTTGATGTACTTTTTAACCCCTTCAGGGAAATGAATATAGTTACCTTCATTCACCGAATAGATCTTGCCATCTTTGGGAATCATTAAATCGGGATGGGACAAGCAAAACACGCCAATGGTGGGATCGTAAGTGAAACCGTTTACGCCTTTACCTGTTGAATAAACCAGCATGGTGGATGACCCATAGATAACATAGCCCGCAGCGACTTGTTGGTGGCCTGGCTGCAAAAAGTCGGCTTCGGTGACATGGCTACCCACTGGTGAAACCCGTTTGTAGACCGAAAAGATAGTGCCCACGGAGACGTTTACATCGATATTGGACGATCCATCTAAGGGATCGATTAGAACCACATATTTGCCTTCGAGGTTCTTGGTTTCTTCAAACTTAACAAACTGCTCTTCTTCCTCAGAAGCGATACCGCAGACAACACCACGTTGAGCTAGCGCATTCTTAAAGCGTTCGTTGGCGTATACATCGAGTTTCTGTTGCTCTTCACCCTGCACGTTTTCAGCGTTGGCCGCACCTGTAATGTCAGCCAGGCCTGCTTTATTGATTTCTCTATGGAGAACCTTGGCCGCTAAGCGAATTGAGGAAAACAGCGAGGTAAGCTCTCCGCTGGCTTCGGGGTAGTCTCTTTGTTGGTCAAGAATGAACTCGCCTAGGGTTTTAATGATTTCCATGTATGAAGACCTACTTTCTTATATATGTCGATGTCGAATAACTAAAGCAGAGACACTGAATAACAGAATCTTTCGCTGGGTGCTGATTATAGAGTGGTTTTAATCCAGAAGTAATAAGTCAGGCAACTGTTTTGATATTCCACTGGGCTAGATCAAAAAATACTACGGCTTATTTTTGAACTCTGTATGAAATCATATACCCTCTATAGCGATTCTAGAGCGGGAGTTGCATATGATTGAGCAAGAACTAAAACAGATAGAACAGATTTACCAAATGGTAGCGAACTACTTGGTCGAGTACAGCTTTCAGGTGGTGGGAGCCATTATCATCCTGATAATCGGTTTAATCGCCGCCAAGATGTTATCCAGCGCAACAGTGCGATTATTAACTAAGCGCAATGTGGACGTCACCCTAACGACCTTTCTTGGCAATGTTACCAGGATCCTAGTCTTTGTTTGCTTCTTGATTATCAGCTTAGGAAAATTTGGTATTACCGTGGCGCCTTTTGTCGCCGCATTGGGTGCTGCCACTTTGGGTATTGGGTTGGCACTGCAGGGGCCGATCTCTAACTACGGCGCCGGTTTGGCTATCATTCTTGCCCGCACTTTTAAAGTGGGCGATACGGTTACGGTGACTGAATGTGCTGGTATCGTTAAAGAAATTCGCTTGGCCTGTACGCTTTTGGAAACAGAAGATGGTGAAATAATCACCATTCCTAACAAGCAGGTGATCGGAGAGATCATCCATAACTCATTCGAGAACAAAGTGGTGGAGTGCATTATCGGAATTGATTACCAAGACTCTCCAGATCTGGCGATCGACACCATTAAACAGGTATTGGCTGATATGTCTTGCGTGACCCAGGAACCCAAATTCCAAGTGGGTATAGATGGTTTTGGCGACTTTTCGATCAATATTGGCTTGCGTTATTGGGTGCCCATGAATGCCTATTTTGAAAGCAAGTACCAAGTTAACGCCAAAATATTTGCAGCTTTAAAAGAGGCTGGAGTCACCATTCCGTTCCCACGACGGGATATTTATGTCTTCGATCAAAACAAACGGTAATTTCCTTTGTATTTAACGTTGTTTTACTAACTCGTTACATTTTTTACAGGCATACTTCGCTCATTCTAAAATAATTCAGGGGATTGGAAATGGAAGAAAAAGTTGAAGAGTTAACGCAAATGGCAATGGAATTGTCCATGGCCTATTTACCAAAGCTAGCGTTGGCGATTGTCACGCTCATTATTGGTCTTTGGATTATTCGCAGGGTAGGTAATTTATTTGAGCGTTTAATGGAAGCGCGCAACTCCGAGCCTACCTTAAGACGCTTTATTCACAGCTTAACGGATATCCTCTTTAAAGCGCTGCTGTTTGTCAGTGTTGCTGCCATGGTGGGTATCGAAACCACTTCCTTCGTTGCTATTCTCGGTGCCGCTGGTTTAGCCGTTGGTTTGGCGTTGCAGGGCAGTTTATCTAACTTTGCCGGTGGTGTGCTTATCTTGATCTTCAAGCCATACAAGGTAGGAGATTTTATTGAGGGTGCAGGCCATATGGGCACGGTTCGTGAAATCCAGATTTTCAATACCATCCTAAATACACCAGATAACAAGCGCATTATTATTCCAAATAGCGCCTTATCAAATGGTAGCTTGACCAACTTTTCCGCAGAGCCAACTCGACGTGTCGACTTTACCTTCGGCATTGGCTATGGGGATGATCTATTAAAAGCCAAAGAAGTGCTTCAAGAGTTAGTGACCTCTGATGAGCGCGTTCTTAAAGATCCAGACTATCAAATTTTAGTGGGTGAGCTAGCCGATAGCAGTGTTAACATTATTGTTCGTGCATGGGTTAACGCTGCGGATTATTGGGGCGTTTTCTTCGACATGCAGGAGAATGTGAAATTACGCTTCGATAAAGAAGGCATTTCGATCCCATTCCCTCAACAAGATATTCATATCTATCAAGAAGCTTCGTAATCCCTACCTCGCACAGCTAGGGTTCAAGAAGAAGGCCGATTCTCATTAGAGAATCGGCTTTTTGATTTAGGGCAACGGCTCACGAGTAAGTTTTGAATAAGATAGCTTTTTCGGTCAGAATGAAACTGTTGATTCCCATTCAGTTGCGCCAGTATATGTAGGTCTACGCATGCCAAAGCAAAAATTACAAAACTCTGTAGAAGAGTTACGCCAAGAAGTTTCCCAAAACGAGCAGCTTGCTGATGAGCACAAAGAAGAGCTGTCTGATTTAGCGGCAAGATTAGATGCCATGTTAAGTGGAGAGAACGAGCACTGGGAAGAGAAGCTAGTAGATGGCTTGGAACAGAAACTGCTTCAGTATGAAGAAGAGCATCCGGTTGTTGCTCGTATCATGAATGAAATCATCACCACGTTATCTAACATAGGGGTTTAACTCTCCCGTCTCAAAGTTGGCATCCCTATTGCTCCTATTCGACTGATAGTCAGTTGAAATAGTTATTTGAATGAGCATTACGAGGAGACTGGGTATGCCAGCTGATCGCTTTACTAACTTTCTAGATTCTGCCAATTATTCTAAAGGGCAGTCACTCAAAGGCAGTTTAAACAATAGAAATCAGTTAGTTAGCAGCAGTGACTTTAGAGCGTTTAATATCGAGCTTGATCACCAAGTTGCTAAAACTCTGGTTTCCCAGGCTGCGGCAACCGCTAGGCAGCAAAGTAGGCAAAATGACTCTTCTAGCGGCAATAGATTGCCAACCCAAGATCGTGAAACTGCTGCTCAGCGGGAGCGTTCTGATTCGAATCGCCGTTCTATTGATGATTCTCGATCAAATGCAGTAGCCAGCGAAAGGCGCGAAAGTACTGAGTCAACCCATTCATCTCAGAGCACAGCCAACCACTCAACCACGAGAAATACTGCTAATCAGAATCGGACGGATAAGAATCGATCCACGGCCGAGAGTGATGTTAAAAACAATGTCGCTGAATCTGCTGATAGCTCCAATCGACAGGTTGGTAATACTCCATCTCAAGAGGCTCAGGGCCAGCAGCATGTAACAACCAACAGTGGTGCCACACCAAAGTCTAATGATATAGATGACTCTAACCTAGAAACCGATCAAGCCGCCGATGACATTGAAGCTAACTTAGTATCGGCGGAAAAGCAGTATGAATTAGATCTTTCACAAAAGCTGCTTAGTGATTCGGTCTTACTCGATGACCAGATTGAAAACGCGGAGTTAATTGAGCAACAGTTACAACAACAGAAAATTGTAGGCGACAAGTTTTTATCGGAAGAGCTAGTTAAGCAAATGATCGCCGCTCAAATGAGTGAAGCAGGTTTAGAGTCTGGAGGCCAATTACAAACGCCAGAAGAGATTGCATTACCAAGCGAACTCAATTTGCTTTTGCAGCAGGTAATGAGTGCCAAGTCAGAAGACGGGCTTTCTGATCCTTCCCTAGATCAAATTGAGTCGAATGTTGGTTTAGAGCAGGCGCTAAATGGCTTATCTGAACTTTTACCCAAGGATACTATTGCCGAGTCCGATAATTCGGTAGGTTTAGTATCGATAGCGGAGCGTTTACAGGCGCTGCTAGGAGGGCAACAAATAGAATCTGACGTGGCTGTTATCTCAGACGGTGAAATACAAATCGATGCCGAGAAGCTACTCGATAGCGAAGCAGCGCTTAATAGTGCTGAGCCTATCGAGGATATCAAAGCAGCGCTGACAGAAATTGAAGCGCTACTAGCTGAATTGGCGTTACCGGCTGCAGACAAGCAAGCTTTGCTGAAAGATATTAATAACCTAAAAGTCGACTTAGCCAATACAGAGGCAAAGGCGGTAAATGGTGACGCTCTAAAAGCGGTAGTGGCGCAACTGGAGCAAGTGAAAAAGTCTACGAATCAAACTTCATTTAACTTGGCGCCTGCCAAAGCCAATATCGATTCGGGTGATTCCGCTGCAAAAACCTTGGATCTAACAACTGATCTAGATGGTCAAGAGCAATTCAGTAATAAGCTGGATCTTAAATCTGGGAAAGGTATCGATGTGTCTAATATGGAGTTGGCTGCAGGCAAAGACAAAGCGCTTACACCTGACCAGTTGATGCAAAAATTAGGCGCAATGGTGGATCAATTGCGCGGCTCTGTGAAAGAGGGTCGAGTTCAAGAACAGGTCGCAGCTTCTGTTAAGTCAACCGCTACTAGTTCAGCGTCAGCCTCGCCATTAGTTGGTGTCACTAAACCCGCTGAATTGCAGTCCGCTCAAGCAGCCGCAAATAACAAGCCACTTACGATGACAATGCAGCAGCACTTTAGCAAACCCGGTTGGGGGTCTGAGTTAGGTCAGCGATTGATGATGATGGTGGGGCAGAAAATTCAGGTGGCTGAGATTCGTCTTGATCCACCTGATCTTGGTCCAATGGAAGTGAAGGTACGTATGCAGCATGAACAAGCTAATGTTGTATTCAGTACTCAACACACCGCAGTGAAAGATGCTTTAGAACAAGCATTACCTCGTTTAAAGGAAATGTTTGAGCAGAATGGTTTGAGCTTAGGCGATGTGGATGTTCAGGATCAGACTCAACAGAATCAGGATGGCGAAGATGATGCTTCTGATGGGCAAGGTTCTGCTGAACTGATCGCCGGTGAGAATGAGGGCGAATCTGAGGAGACAGTGACCAAGGTGGTTCACTCTGATCGGATAGTAGATTTCTACGCCTAAGAAAATACATGGTCACTACCGCAAACCCCATGATCGCTAAAAGGTCATGGGGTTTTTTGTTTAAAAACAAATGCATGCTGAAAAATTGGCAGGTGAAATTGAAAATTCTCTACTACACTTGTTGCTGAGGCCAAAAGATTGACGCTTATAAAAATAATGGCTTTCAATTCATTGATATTTAAGCGAAAAAATCCCCTTGGTTTCATGGCATAGCTCTTGCTTCGCTACTATTAACGTGAAGATTCCGTTGTCTGTGGCAACGAATGAATACAGCAGAAAGGTGACTTCAATGGCTGATGAAGAACAACAGGAAGGTGCTGAGGAAAAACCAAAATCGAAGATGATGCTCATCATCATCGTGGTATTAGTGGCGGTACTTGCTGGTGGAGGTGTTGCAGCATTCTTTTTGATGGGTAGCGGCGATGATGGTGGTGATGCTGAAGAAAGTGAAGATATGAGCACCGCTGCCGCGGTTTACTTCGAGCTCAAGCCTCCTTTTGTGGTCAATTACAATTGGAAAGGCAGACAACGTTATGTGCAAATTAGCATTGCCATCATGACGAGAGACGAAGCGGTTATTGAAGCTTTACAAAAACACATGCCGTTGGTTAGGAATAATTTGGTAATGGTTTTTGGCTCCCAAGAATTTGAAGGTCTGAAAACTCAAGAGGGTAAAGAAGCTTTGCGACAAAAAGCACTTGAGGAATTGCAGACAATTGTCAGCGAAGAGCTTGGCGATCCTGGTGTTGAAAAAATTCTGTTCACTAATTTTGTAATGCAGTAAGCGTGTATGGCAGTTCAAGACTTATTATCACAAGACGAAATCGATGCCCTCTTACACGGGGTAGATGATGGTGATATAGAGACTGAATCCGATGAACCGGAAGACGGGATACAGTCCTATGATTTAAGCACCCAAGACCGAATCGTGCGTGGGCGTATGCCTACGCTGGAAATGGTCAACGAACGCTTTGCACGTTATACGCGAATCAGTATTTTTAACTTGTTGCGCCGTTCCGCTGATGTATCTGTTGGTGGTATTCAAGTCATCAAATTTGGTGAGTACGTTCACAGCTTATATGTACCTACTTCATTAAACATGATTCGCATTAAGCCCTTAAGAGGTACGGGGCTTTTCATTCTTGATGCGAAGTTAGTATTTAAATTAGTGGATAACTTTTTTGGCGGTGATGGTCGCCATGCCAAGATTGAGGGACGTGAGTTTACACCTACTGAAAACCGCGTCGTTCAAATGGTGTTGCGACAAGCATTTATCGATATGGAGGAAGCTTGGCGAGCGGTGCTGCCGGTTAAGTTTGAATACTTAAGTTCTGAAGTGAATCCTTCCTTAGCCAATATCGTCAGCCCCAGTGAAGTTGTAGTAGTCAGTTCATTCCATATAGAGCTTGATGGTGGTGGCGGGGAAATGCATTTAACGCTGCCGTACTCCATGATTGAACCTTTGCGCGAAGTGTTAGATTCCGGTGTACAGAGTGACATTGATGATACCGACGAGAGGTGGTCGACATCCATGCGCGAAGAGATTTTCGGTGCTGAAGTTGATCTTAAAGGTAAGTTGATGGAGCACGAAATGAATTTATCGGATCTATCTCAGTTGAAGGCAGGGGACATTATTCCTGTAGAGATACCCGATACCGTCATGGTTCTGGCGAACGGTATTCCGTCTTTTAGAGCCAAGATGGGCCAGGCTCGTGGCAATTTAGCGTTAAAAATAACGGAAAAAGTTGAACGCCCAGAAATGGATAGTTCAAAAGGCTCAAGACTGGCTTATTTAAAAGAGCAAATTAAGAAAGAGCGCGAAGCTGAAGAAGCAGCACAGCAAGCAGAGCAATCGCAGTAAATATAGGAGCAGATCATGTCAGAAGAAGATGATAAACCCGTCGATGATCAGGCACTCGCTGATGAGTGGGCGGCTGCTCTGGAAGAGCAAGGCCCCGAGGACGAAATAGATCCCGATGCCATTATGTCGGCGGAGCTTGAAAATTTTGAACAGCCTGCCGCACCCAGTTTCGAATCTGCCCCTGGCAGTCCGAATATGGATGTTATTCTCGATATTCCCGTGACTTTGTCTATGGAGGTTGGCAGTACAGCCATTACTATTCGGAACTTGTTGCAGCTCAACCAGGGCTCAGTTATCGAGTTAGATCGTCTAGCAGGTGAACCACTGGATGTATTGGTTAATGGCACTTTAATTGCCCATGGTGAAGTGGTGGTGGTGAATGAGAAGTTTGGTATTCGCTTGACCGATGTTATTAGTCCTCAAGAACGAATTAAAAAGTTGGCTTAGCAAGATGCGACGGTTGCTTGCTGTTCTGATTTCGGTGGTTTGCACGCAGCTGAGTTGCATTGGCTTTGTTTCCGCTCAAGAAGAAACGACTCCACAAGATATAGCTATACAAGACACAACTACACAAGAAACGGTTACTGAATCTAACATCGATGAGTCCCCTGCGGCTCCGAATGATTCGTTGGAAAATAATGATTCGGTTCCTCCAGCATTAACTTCTGAAAATTATCAGCTAAAAAAAGAAACCGCCTCAACTAAAGCTGGAACGTCAGATAGTTTAGGTGAACTTCTACTGGGTTTAAGCGCTGTTATTGGTTTGATTGTGTTGTTAGCTTGGGCTGCCAAGCGACTTAATATCAACAACATGTCTCAGGGAACCGCTCTTAAATTACAATCGGTACTTTCGTTGGGAACTAAAGAAAAAATAGTAATAGTAGAAGCAGATGGTCACAAATTATTACTTGGTGTTACTCCGCATAATATTACCTTGTTGCGACAACTAGAAAATAAAGAATCTCTCCAGACCGAGCAGGTTCCCATGACAGGAACTTTTGCTAAGCAAATTAAAAAAGCGCTATCACAGGGGAAATTTAGTGAAGATACTAAATCTTCTTAAGCGACAAAAATCATTTTTAGCGATCATAATGCTACTGGGGTGGGCGTTTTCTTCTGCTGCATCAGCGGAGCCCAACTTGTCGATGCCCGCCCTAACCCTAGTAGATAACGAAGACGGTACTCAAAGCTACTCTATTACTATTCAAGTGCTTGTGATGATGACCTTGTTGTCATTTTTACCAGCCATCTTGATTATGATGACATCTTTTACACGCATCATTATTGTTTTTTCAATTTTAAGACAAGCCGTTGGCTTGCAGCAAACACCCTCAAATCAAATATTAATCGGCTTAGCATTGTTTTTGTCGGCATTTATTATGACACCAGTCTGGCAGGACGTTAATACCAGGGCGATTCAACCATATTTAAATGAAGAGTTAGAGTCACAGCAGGCACTGCAAGTTGCAGTTCAGCCTTTCCGCAAGTTTATGCTGGCGCAAACCCGTGAAAGCGATTTGACATTGTTTTTGGATATCAGTAAGTCCACCGGTAAGTATGCCAGCTTAGATGAAGTACCTATGACTGTCATTATTCCAGCTTTTGTTACTAGCGAATTAAAAACGGCATTTCAGATTGGATTTATGCTTTTTATTCCGTTTTTGATCATAGATTTAGTAGTAGCAAGTGTCTTGATGGCCATGGGTATGATGATGCTATCGCCGTTGATCGTATCTTTGCCCTTCAAGATTATGTTATTCGTGTTTGTGGATGGCTGGGCAATGATTATTGGCACCTTAGCCTCCAGCTTTAATGTCTGACGACTTTATCGTATTGCTGGTGCTAACTATTAAAATCAGGAGTTTATAATGACCGCTGAAATGGTAACAGATTTAATGAGAAGTGCGCTCTTTATTGCCATGCTGATGGTGGTGGTTATTATTGTACCTAGCTTGCTGGTCGGTTTGGTGGTGGCAATGTTTCAAGCAGCCACACAAATTAACGAACAAACTCTGAGTTTTCTTCCTCGCCTAGTGATAACGCTGATGGTGTTAAGCATAGCGGGACCATGGCTAGGTCAAATGGTATATGATTTTACCGAGCGGCTCATTCTCGATATACCCACTATGATTGGGTGATGTTTCTATGGAGTTGGCGCTTCAAGAAATTTATGGGTGGCTTGGGCAGCTGTTTTATCCTTTCTGCCGTATTGGCGCTTTCTTTATGGCGGTTCCTATTATTGGTACACAGCTCGTACCTACCCGTGTTCGTCTTGGATTAGCGTTAGCTGTAACCGTGTTGGTTGCCATGAATATTCCACGGACGCCTGATGTAGATCCCTTTTCTGGAGAATCATTTCTTATCGTTTTTCATCAATTAATGCTGGGTATTACCATGGGGTTTTTGGTGCAGCTATTATTTCACGTGTTTGTCATCGGTGGTCAAACGGTGGCTATGCAGAACGGTTTGGGTTTCAGTACTTTAATGGATCCGGTAAATGGTATTAACGTTACATCCATCAGCCAATTGTATTTAATGTCTACGAATCTTTTGTTCTTCTCTTTAAATGGACACTTAGCATTGATAGAACTGTTGTCGCAAAGCTTTTATACCTTACCTATTGCTCCAGACGGATTCGAGATTCAGCGTTTTTTCTTTGTTGCAGAGCAGGGGACTTGGATGTTCCGCGGCGCTGTTCTCGTGGCTCTGCCTGCTGTTACTGCTTTGCTGGTGGTTAATTTTATGTTTGGTGTGGTGAGCCGTGTAGCCCCGCAAATGAATATTATTGCTGTTGGCTTTCCATTCACGATGGTGGTTGGACTTATTATTATTTGGCTTACCTTGGGCAACGTGTTACCTCAGTTTGAAAGGCTATCTGAGGAAATGTACATGATGCTTCGTAATCTGGTGTTATAGGAGGCTCTGTGGCACAAGAAGAGAGCGGTCAGGAACGCACCGAGGAACCCACCCAGAAAAAATTAGACGAGGCCCGAAAGAAAGGCGAGATTCCCCGATCCCGTGAATTAAACGCAATGGCCGTTATGATTCTGGGTTCATTGGGATGTATTCTTACTGCAGGACCAGTTTTTGAAGCCTTGAAAGGCATTTTTAAGCGCTGCATGGATTTGCCTAGGGATGCCGCCTTTGATAAATTTTGGCTGTCGCAATTATTATTTGAGTCAATCTCCGAAGCGTTTTACTCCCTTGCTCCCTTATTTATTATTTTATTGATCACAACATTGCTTACGCCTGGTTTTGTCGGTGGGTGGAATTTTTCATTGAAAGCGTTAGCGCCGAAGATGAGTAAAATGAATCCCCTTAAAGGCTTGAAACGTATGTTTTCCGCGCACTCCTTAATGGAGCTGGTGAAGTCAATCGGCAAGTTTGTTTTAGTGGCTGGTTTTGGTTTGTTAGCCATTTATCACTACAAAGAGCAATTGATGGGGTTAGGATTTGAAACGGTTGAGGGGGCCATCACCCATGCGGTGACCATTTTGGGTTGGTCCTTCTTCATGTTGACCTGGGCGCTAGTTTTTATCGCCGCTATCGATGTTCCCTTTCAGATCTTTCAAAACAAAAAACAAATGAAAATGACCAAGCAAGAGGTCAAAGACGAGCATAAAGACACTGAGGGGAAACCAGAAGTAAAAGGTAGAATTCGCCAAGCACAGCGGGAAATGTCTCAGCGCCGAATGATGGCCGCAGTGCCTGATGCCGATGTGGTGATTACCAACCCCACCCATTATGCAGTGGCATTAAAGTATGATCCGGAAAATATGAATGCGCCCATCTTACTCGCTAAGGGCACAGACTTTATGGCGGAGCAAATTCGCAAGATTGCTAAGGAGCATAAGATTGCCATGCTCACGGCGCCTCCATTAGCTAGGTCGATTTACTATCACACTAAGTTAGAACAAGAAATTCCAGCTGGACTCTATGTGGCTGTGGCGCAAATTCTCGCTTATGTATTCCAGTTAAAAGCTTACCAGGAAGGCAAGGCTGATAATCCCGGTGTCATGCCAAGCGTAGAGGTGCCAGATCATTTAAGGCGGGATGAATAGTGGTTACTTCGATAGTTGCTTTTATAGTCGCGCCAAAAAAACATCGTCTTGGTTTTGATAACCCTAAGAAAGATTAAAAAAACCAATAAAAACAATAGGCTATTAGATCGGGAAGGAATCTTGCAGTAATCAGGTAAATTCACCTTTTTACGTCAATCTTTTAGTAGTAGGCAGTCAAGCATATGGCTCAAGTGGGTGTACTGGATCAGTTTAAAAGCATAAGTAGGCACGGCAATCTTGGAGTGCCTGTGTTGTTGTTAGCCATGATGGCGATGATGACACTACCCATGCCACCGTTCTTATTAGACGTTCTCTTCACATTTAATATAGCGATATCGCTGGTCGTGTTGTTGGTGGCGGTCTATACAACTCGGCCGCTGGAATTCGCAATTTTTCCCACCATGTTGTTGATAGCTACTTTGCTGCGTTTGGCTTTGAATGTGGCCTCTACTCGAGTGGTTTTATTAGAGGGTCACCAGGGAGGTGATGCCGCAGGTAAGGTCATTCAGTCTTTTGGTGAAGTGGTTATCGGCGGTAACTATGCCGTCGGTCTAGTGGTGTTTTTAATTCTAGTAATTATCAATTTCGTGGTAGTTACCAAGGGTGCAGGTCGAATCTCGGAAGTTAGCGCACGTTTTACCTTGGATGCAATGCCTGGTAAGCAAATGGCTATCGATGCGGATTTAAACGCGGGCATTATAGATCCTGCTGAAGCTAAACGTCGTCGAAAAGAAGTAGCTGAAGAGGCAGACTTCTACGGGGCAATGGATGGTGCTAGTAAGTTTGTTCGCGGTGACGCAATCGCAGGTATTTTAATTCTTGTCATCAATATTGTTGGCGGCTTGGCGATTGGAATGGGGCAACATGATCTAGCCTTTACCGATGCTCTAAGAGTGTACGCGCTATTAACCATTGGAGATGGCTTGGTGGCGCAGATACCTTCGTTATTACTTTCTACCGCCGCTGCCATTATTGTCACCCGCGTTTCTAGTGCGTCAGACCTTGGCAACCAGGTGATGACACAAATGTTCGGTAGTCCACAGGCGCTTGGTATTGCCGCTGGCGTGCTATTTATAATGGGTGTAATTCCTGGTATGCCTCATTTGGCCTTTATTGGTTTAAGTGGGTTGTGTGCCGGTGGTGCTTATCTGATTTCTCTTCGCCAGCAAAAAGAAGCGGACGATAAAGAAGCGACTGAACTCGCACAACAACCTGCACCTGGAGAACCTGGTTCTCCAGAACATGATTTGAAAGAGTTGGGTTGGGATGATGTTCAACCGGTCGATATGGTTGGCCTTGAAGTGGGTTATCGCTTGATTCCGATGGTCGATAAATCCCAAGGTGGTCAGTTGCTAGGTCGAATTAAAGGTGTGCGTAAAAAGCTGTCTCAAGAGATGGGGTTTTTAATGCCATCGGTGCATATTCGAGATAATTTAGATTTATTGCCTAATGCTTACCGAATTACCTTAATGGGTGTCACCATTGATGAGGCGGAAATTTATCCTGATCGAGAGTTAGCAATAAATCCCGGTCAGGTGTTTGGTAATGTGAACGGTATTGCAGGTAAAGATCCTGCCTTTGGTTTGGATGCCGTATGGATAGAACCCAATCAAAGAGACCAAGCGCAAACGATGGGCTATACGGTGGTGGATGCGAGTACTGTCGTAGCTACCCATTTAAATCAAATTATGCACAAGCATGCCCACGAATTATTAGGTTTTGAAGAAGTTCAGAAACTATTAGATCAATTGCAAGAAGCTTCGCCTAAATTAGTGGAAAACCTGGTACCCAATCCATTGCCATTAAGCCGATTGCATCGTGTGCTGCAGACACTTTTACAAGAAGGCATACCTATCAAAGATATTCGTACAATCGCCGAAGCTTTGGCGGAAGTGGCGCCTAGGAGTCAAGACCCTGACGCACTAACAGGCGCGGTACGTATAGCCTTATCCCGCTTAATCATACAGAACATCTATGGTTCAGAAGATGATTTAGCAGTGATTACTTTACAGCCTGAGTTGGAACAGATGTTGCTTCAGTCAGTAACACAGGCACAACAAACTGGCGGTAATGCGTCAGACGCTGTGATCGAACCTGGACTTGCAAATACTTTGCAGCGTTCAGTAGCTGAAGCAGCACAGCGTCAAGAGTTAGCAGGGCAACCTGCAGTGTTATTGGTTTCCGGTGGTATTCGATCCATGTTATCGCGATTTTTGCGATTCAGTGTTCAAGGAATACAAGTGTTGTCCTATAACGAAATACCTGAGACCAAGCAGATCACGATAGTAGCGAGTATTGGTCAGGATTAAACAGGACATGAATTTTAAAAATTCATGAACAAAGGTGACACCATGTCAGTAAAAAAAATCGTCGCTCCCGATATGCGTCAAGCGTTAAAGAAAGTCAGAGACCAAATGGGCGCAGATGCGGTGATTCTTTCCAATCGCAAGGTACCAGCTGGTGTGGAGATTACCGCCAGTGTTGATTACCAGGCTGTGTTGGATGCCCATCAACAAAAAGAACGCGAGCGCAAGCATGTGCCTGCATTTGTCGATGAGAACGTTGAAATGGTGCCGGCCCAAGGGAATGAGCACGATGTGATAAAGCGCGACTTAGAAGCTGCTAAAGAGAAAGCATCTCGTCGTCAGCTGCGTGAGCAATTTGCCCAGGAACGTAATAAGCGCGTAGCGATGCACGAAGGCTTGGTAGAAAATTTACAGGGCCAAATTGCTGAGCCTGCACCCGATATGCCTCCAGCCCGCATGTCTAATCCAAACACTGCCTATGGTTTGGAAGATGATCGAGTTTCCATTAAAGCCAAAGAGTATGACCCTGAAGAAGAATTTTTCGCGCAAATAGAGCGAGATAATGAACAAGCTGAAGTAGAACGACAGATACATGAGCCAGACGCTTTTGTTGATCCCGTGAGCGCGCTGCAAAATCATGTGGACGCTCGCATGAATGCGAATACATCGAAAGAAGACATTAACGATGTGAAGCAAGAGCTCAATCAACTGAAAAGTATTTTGAGTAGTCAACTCAACAATATGTCCTGGGGAGATTACAGTTATCGCAAACCGCTATCTGCGGCGGTATTTAAACGTTTGCGCAAAATAGGGCTTAGCTCACCCTTGTGTCGAAGCCTGCTGAATCAAGTGGATGAAACACTACCAAAAAAAGAAGCATGGCGCAGAGTCTTAGAAGATTTAAGCAGCCGTTTACCCATTAGCTATGATGAGATAATTAATGGCAGTGGTGTCGTGGCATTTGTAGGCCCTGCTGGGGTGGGTAAAACCACAACTATTGCCAAATTGGCGGCTGAATATGCTTTAAAACATGGGCCAGAATCTCTAGCACTGATTACTACCGACAGTTACCGCATTGCTGGTCATGAACAGCTGCGCACTTTGGCGCAAATCCTTAAAGTGCCACTTCGTATTGCGAATGAACAAAATCCATTGGATGCAGTGGTTAGGTCGCTATCCAGGAAGAAAATGGTATTAATCGATACTGCCGGTCTTAGTGTGAAAGATGATTCTTTCGATCACCAAATGAACTTATTGGAGCAATCTCAGATCGAAATGAAAAACTGGTTAGTCCTATCGGGCACTAGTCAGCGTAAAATTTTGGAAAAAACCGTTAATGAATACAAACATTTGAATCTAACTGGTTCAATCTTGACTAAACTAGATGAATCGGCAAGTTTAGGCGAAGCTTTAAGTGTGATTGTCGAAAATAAATTGCCCATGGCATACGTTACCAACGGTCAAAATATTCCTGATGATATTCAACGGCCTAAGGCAAACCAGCTGATTAATTTGGCGGTGTCTTTGAGCAAGGAGGCTGATTGTGAAGAGTCAGAAATTGCTGATATGTTTGCTGAAGTGATGGTTGTTTAAGCAGTGGTAGTAGTGTTAGTAAAAATTGATATAAAAAATGCAGTTTATATGAGAAAGATTTTATGAGTGGACATCCTGTACAAGTGATCGCAGTAACTGGCGGTAAAGGGGGCGTTGGTAAAAGCAATGTCTCACTGAATTTGGGGATGTGCCTCTCGGAAATGGGGCGACGAGTTGTTTTGCTCGATGCTGACTTAGGTCTTGCTAACCTAGATATTCTTTTGGGCCTGACGGCGCGGGAAAACATTTCCCATGTGCTGCAGGGCCAGTGTTCCATGCGCGATATATTGGTGGATGGGCCAGGAGGAATGAAGATTGTGCCAGCATCATCCGGCACCAAAGGTATGGTTGAGTTAGGGCCCCGCGAGCATGCCGGTTTAATTCATGCCTTTAGCGAGTTAAGCGATGATATCGACGTTCTTATTATCGATACCGCCGCTGGCATTTCAGATATGGTGATGAGTTTTGTGACTGCGGCGCAAGAGACTTTGTTTGTGGTTACTAATGAACCCACTTCTATCACTGATGCCTATGCCATGATTAAGATCCTTAACCAAGATCATGATATGTATCGCTTTAATATCGTTGCGAATATGGTTCGATCACAGCAGGAAGGTCGAGATATTTACGCCAAGCTAACGAAAGTTACCGACCGATTCTTAGATGTAGCACTTCAATTCACTGGCTGTATACCGTTCGACGATTATGTGCGCAAAGCTATCCAGCGGCAAAAAGCGGTAGTGGAAGCCTACCCCCGTTCTAAAGCTGCTCTTGCCTATCGCACCTTGGCCAACAAAGTGGATGCATGGCCGTTAGCAACCACGCCAAGAGGGCATCTTGAGTTCTTTGTTGATCGATTGGTTCAGGGCGCCGCCGCGCGTTAACGATGATAGCCCCAAGGTATTCTATGTATGCTGGTGATGCGTCAAATCAGTCTTTAAACGAACTAATCGAGCGTCATGCCGACTTAGTCAAGCGCATCGCCCATCACATGATGGGGCGTATGCCCGCCAGTGTGTCCGTCGAAGACCTCATTCAAGCGGGCATGATTGGTTTGATTGATGCCAGCAAAAAGTTCGATCAAAGCAAAGGTGCCAGTTTTGAAACCTATGCGGGTATTCGCGTTCGCGGTGCCATGATCGATGAATTGCGCAAAGGTGAGTGGGCACCACGCTCAGTGCATCGCAATTCACGTGCGATTCAAGATGCGATACAGGTGGTGGAGCACCGCACAGGACGCGATGCGACTGATCGCGAAGTGGCGGAAGAACTGGGTGTGGAGCTAGATGACTACTACTCAATGTTACAAGACACCATGGCCACCAAGTTGTTTAGTATCGACGAAATGCTGTCACCCGATGAGCAGATTGATAAAGGGGTGAATGATTTAGATCGCTCTAATCCCTTTGAGGGTATGCAAAAAGATTCGCTGCGACAGCATTTGGCTAACGCGATTACTGAATTGCCAGAAAGAGAACAGTTAGTGTTGTCGTTATATTACGACGAAGAATTAAATCTCAAAGAAATTGGTGAAGTGCTAGGGGTCAGTGAGTCCCGTGTCAGTCAACTTCATAGCCAAGCTGCGCAACGATTGCGCGCTCGCCTCAAAGCTTGGGCGTAATTGCTTATTTCCCACAAAATTCATCTCAGATTTTCGGTATTGTGCTTCAATAAAAGTAGGCATTCATTATTTCCTTGAAATACATCATTTCTAGTAAATGTCTGCGATTAAGTCCGTGAGTTTAAAAGAAATTAACATGAATGCTCGCAAAAACTGGATACCCAGAATTCAGCTACTAGACTTACTAAAGAGTAGGTCTAGCCAACCTCAACGATGTGGATAAGGTTCTTCGGAGGCGACCTTGGACAAAAACATGAAAATTCTCATTGTTGACGATTTTTCAACCATGAGACGAATCATCAAAAACCTTTTACGTGACCTTGGATTTACCAATACCCAAGAAGCCGATGACGGCAGTTCAGCGTTACCGTTATTAAAATCTTCGGATTTTGATTTTCTGGTAACCGATTGGAACATGCCAGGCATGACTGGTATTGAGTTGCTAAAGGCGGTTCGCGCAGATGAAAAACTGCAATCATTACCAGTGTTAATGGTAACTGCAGAAGCGAAGCGTGAGCAGATAATCGAAGCAGCTCAAGCCGGTGTAAATGGTTATGTTGTTAAGCCCTTTACTGCGCAAGCTTTGAAGGAAAAGATCGAAAAGATCTTTGAGCGAGTTGACGGCTAAAAGACCGTAGGATTTAAGGGTGGTTAATGAGCACGTCAGACAATAGTAGAGCGGACAATCCGATGATGGCTCAGGCGCGAGAGCTCCTGACCCAGCTGGAAAGTGGTAACTCTGTGGATGCGATGCAGACCATCTCGAGTTTACACTTTCAAAGAGATCAGTTCCTCTATCAGGAAGTAGGGAAGTTAACGCGCAGTTTGCATACGGCAATTCGTAATTTTGATATCGACACCGCCGATGACAACGCTGCAGCAAAGGACATGTCAAAAATGTCTGATGCTTCCGATCGCTTAAATTATGTGATCGAAAAGACTGAAAACGCGGCCAATAAAACCATGGATTTAGTGGAAGATACCATTCCAATTTCATCTGACTTGGGTGATCAAGCTCGCTCACTTAAATCCGAATGGACAAAGTTGATGAATAAGCAAATGAAACCCGATGAGTTTCGTGCGCTCACTAAACAAATGGATTCGTTTTTAGATTTAGCAGCTGGTGAAACATCTAAGATCGATCAGAATCTTTCGAATATTTTACTAGCGCAAGATTTCCAAGATTTAACTGGCCAAGTTATTAAACGCGTAATTACTTTGGTTAAAGATGTGGAATCCAACTTAGTTGAGTTGGTGAGAATGGCTGGAACTGTAGATCATATTGCAGGTATTCAGCATGAGGAAGAGGAAGCCACCATAGCTAACCCAGAAGAAGATGCAGTGGGTGCCGAAGGCCCCATTATAAATGCTGAAGAACGGGATGATGTTGTAACAAGCCAGGATGACGTAGACGACTTGCTATCAAGTCTTGGTTTTTAACGGAGCGATAGTGCATGAGCTTTGATGCAGACGAGGAAATATTACAGGACTTTCTTGTCGAAGCGGGTGAAATCATCGAGTTGCTTTCGGAGCAGCTTGTTGAATTAGAAAACCGACCCGATGATATGGATCTCCTGAATGCCATATTCCGCGGATTTCATACCGTAAAGGGTGGTGCGGGTTTCTTACAGCTCGATACCTTAGTTGATTTATGCCACGCAGCAGAAAATGTCTTCGACATGCTGCGTAATGCAAAGCTCACTGTTAACGCTGAGTTAATGGATGTGGTGTTGCAGGCTTTAGATAGCGTGGTTGCTATGTTCGGTCAGGTTAATGCCCGTGAATACCCTGATGCCGCAGACCCACAATTAATGGCGGCTTTGCACGCTATCATCAATGGTGAATCGCCTGCTGCAGCGCCAGCGGCGGAAGCAGCACCCGCTGCTCCACCTGCACAAGAAGCGCCTGCGGCCCCCGAACCAGCCGCTGCCGGTGGCGACATTACTGATGAAGAATTTGAGCAATTCCTTGATGCTATTGATGATGAGGAAAAACCAGCGGAAGCGGCCGCACCAGAGCCAGCAGCACCTGCAGCAGATGATGGTTTCATTGATGTGGATGCTAGTGAACCTGCTGCTGCGGATAATGATTCCGATGAAATTTCTGAAGAAGAATTTGAAGCACTATTAGATCAATTGCATGGTCAAGGTGGTGCCCCTGGTCAAAATGATCAACCTGCCGCCGCTACTGCACCAGCCGCAGAGCCTGAAGCTGCCGCACCGGCAGGCGATGAAATTACCGATGACGAATTTGAAAACTTACTAGATGAGTTGCATGGCAAGGGTAAAGGACCAACCACCGATGCTGCAGCTCCTGAAGCTGCGGCCGCCCCAGCTGCTGCATCCGGTGATAGCGAATTAATCACCGATGATGAGTTTGAAAACTTACTAGATGAACTCCATGGCCAAGGTAAAGGGCCAACCGCTGCTGCAGCACCAAAAAGCTCTACACCAGCCGCCCCAGCAGCTCCACAACCAGCAGCACCTGCACCGGCTCCAGAACCGGCGGCTGCACCTGCACCAAAACCTGCTGCGGCCAGTGCGCCTGCACCAGCAGCACCTAAAGCTGCGGCTCCCAAAAAGGCACCGGCAAAACCTGCAGGGCCAGCAAAAGATGCTGTGCCAGCGGAAACAACGGTACGTGTCGATACCAAACGCCTCGACGATATTATGAATATGGTTGGGGAATTGGTGTTAGTTCGTAACCGCTTAGTACGCTTGGGATTAAAGAGTGCCGATGAAGCAATGGCAAAAGCGGTTGCCAACTTAGATGTGGTAACTGGTGATCTGCAAACCGCAGTGATGAAAACTCGGATGCAGCCTATCAAGAAAGTGTTTGGTCGCTTCCCTCGTGTTGTACGAGATTTGGCGAGAAACCTTAAGAAAGAAATTAACCTCGAGCTTGAGGGTGAAGAAACGGATCTGGACAAGAACTTGGTAGAAGCGCTTGCGGATCCGTTAGTGCATTTGGTTCGTAACTCTGTTGACCATGGTATTGAGGCGCCAGATGTTCGCGAACAATCAGGTAAGTCGCGCTCAGGTAAAGTTGTGCTATCTGCAGAACAAGAGGGCGATCATATCGTGCTGTCCATTACCGACGATGGCGGCGGAATGGATGCCAATGTGCTACGCAGAAAGGCTGTAGAAAAAGGCTTAATGGATCAAGAAGCTGCGGATCGCTTGAGTGATCATGAAGCATTTAACTTAATTTTCCACCCTGGCTTTTCTACTAAAGATCAGATTTCTGATGTGTCGGGTCGTGGTGTTGGTATGGATGTGGTGAAAACCAAGATCAGCCAACTTAACGGCACCATCGACGTTCAGTCAGAAAAAGGTGTTGGCACTAAGATTGCGATTAAGGTGCCGCTGACACTTGCTATTATGCCAACGCTTATGGTGATGCTGGGTGATCAAGCATTTGCATTACCTTTGGTAAGCGTGAGTGAAATATTTCACTTAGATTTATCAAAAACCAATGTGGTAGATGGCCAAGAAGTGGTAGTTGTTCGTGAAAAACCATTACCATTGTTTCATTTAAAGCGCTGGCTTATTAATAGCGGTTACGAAGAGAAAAATGAAGCTCATGTGGTGATCGTTTCGGTTGGTACCCAGAAAATGGGCTTTGTAGTGGACCAATTAATTGGCCAAGAAGAAGTGGTTATTAAGCCGCTAGGTAAAATGTTGCATGGCACCCCTGGTATGGCGGGTGCAACTATTACTGGTGATGGACGAATCGCTTTAATTCTAGATGTACCTAGTATGTTGAAAGCATACGCTAATAGGTCATAGCTATTTTTGAGGATCGGATGCCGATAAAAGTTTTAATAGTCGATGATTCAGCGTTTTTTCGTCGACGAATAAAAGAAATATTGGAAAAAGATCCTCAGTTGGAAATTGTGGGTGGCGCGGATAATGGTCAGGTAGCTCTGCAAAAAGTCGATGAGCTGCAACCTGATGTTATCACCATGGATTATGAAATGCCGGTGATGGATGGGATCACGGCGGTGCGGCAAATCATGGCTAAGCGACCAACACCCATTTTAATGTTCTCCTCTTTAACTTACGAAGGCGCCCGCGTTACATTGGATGCATTGGACGCCGGTGCGGTGGATTATCTTCCCAAAAGCTTCGAGTCTATGTCGAGTAATCCCACGGAAAGCTCGAAGTTGTTGCAAGAAAAAGTGGTTGCTATCGCTAAGTCGCGAGTTGCTCTAACTAGAGTATCACCGCCAACCGCTGAAAAACCAGCTGTTAGTAAAGCTGCTTCTCCTAAGCCTACCGCTTCGCAACCTGCAGCTCCTCAACAGAGACCAGGTGCTGAACCGGCACGACATGTTGCCGATGCCGCCACTGAACAAGTTAAAAAGAACCGCCCACGTTTATTAATTATTGGCGCTTCTACCGGCGGACCTATTGCTCTGCAAAAAGTTCTTACTGGTTTGCCGGCTAATTTTCCTTTACCGATTTTAATTGTTCAACATATGCCTGGCACTTTTACACAGGCGTTTGCGCAACGCTTGGATCGGGTTTGCCAAATTCGCATTAAAGAAGCTCAAGATAATGATGCGCTTCGTCCTGGTATGGCCTTGTTAGCTCCTGGTGGAATGCAGATGCTCATCAACGACGGTGCGCAAACGGTTTCTGTTATCGAAGGAAGTGAGCGTCTGCAATACAAGCCGAGTGTTGATGTTACCTTTGGTTCAGCAGCTCGATCATTAAAAGGCAAGGTTCTTGCATTGGTTCTAACAGGCATGGGTCATGATGGCCGTGAAGGGAGCAAGCTACTCAAGCGTGAAGGTGCTAATGTTTGGACTCAGGACGAAGAAACCTCGGTAGTTTATGGTATGCCAATGTCCGTTGAGCGTGCAGGTTATTCCGATTTAGTCCTACCTATTGATAGTTTTGCTCAAAAGTTAAAACAGATTTATTAATTTTTACTTAGAGCAGCGCAAAAGCATATGGATATTCTCAGTATCACCGGTTTGTTATTGGGTGCCGTTGCCATTATTGGTGGTAATGCACTTGAAGGCGGACATTTGTCTGGTCTGACCAATGGCCCGGCGGCAGTGATTGTTCTTGGGGGGACATTTGGTGCCGCCATGTTGCAAACCCCAATGTCTATTTTTCTGCATTCCTTTTCTGTTGTTCGCTGGATTATTTTTCCACCTCATATTCCCATGGAAGAAAACATCGTCAAGGTTATCGATTGGAGCATGATTGCTCGTAAAGAGGGTTTGTTGGGGTTAGAGGCTGTTGCCGATGAGGAGCTAGATCCTTTTGCAAGAAAAGGCTTACAGCTTTTAGTAGATGGCGGAGAGCCAGAAAATATTCGCAGCATTCTTGAAGTGGAGTTACTCACACAAGAAGAGAAAGATATTCAAGCAGCCAAGGTTTATGAAGCCATGGGCGGCTATTCGCCAACCATTGGAATCATCGGGGCGGTGATGGGCTTGATACATGTAATGGGTAATCTTGCCGATCCAAGCAAGCTGGGTGGTGGCATTGCTACAGCGTTTGTTGCCACTATTTATGGAGTGGGAGCGGCGAACTTAATTTTCTTACCGGTGGCCGCCAAAATTAAATCTGTTGTAAGAAATCAAAGTAATCAACGTGAAATGATGATCGAAGGCTTGATCGCTATCGCCGATGGCGAGAATCCCAGAACGATTGAGTCAAAACTCGAAGGCTATTTAATAAAGTGATGTATAGCGAGCGAGCACGATGGCCAGGGCTGCGAGTGATAGACGCATTATGATTAGGCGTAAACAGCAAGAAATCCCAGAGAACCATGAGCGATGGGTGATTTCCTATGCTGACTTTATCACGTTGCTGTTTGCGTTCTTTGTTGTTATGTATTCCATTTCTTCAGTGAACGAAGGTAAATATAAAGTTCTATCAGATTCTCTTGTGAGTGTGTTTAATGCCAAAGCTGGTAGTGGTATCAAGCCAATTCAGGTGGCGGATCAGAAAAGCGGATCCGCTTCTTCCAATCGCATGATCCCTTTACCTATCCCTGGGGATTTCCCCGCCAAGGAAGATTATAAATATACCGTTGAAGGTTTATTTGATGATGCCCAAGATCCGGCAATAAAAGATGGTCCTGAGCAAGGTGAAGTGAATGAGCTATCCAAAATCTCAGACGAGATTGCTGTGGCCTTCCAGGGTTTGATTTCTGATGAGCTAGCTAACGTCCGCACCACAAAAGATTGGATCGAGGTAGATATACAGTCCAGTGTATTATTTCCCAGTGGTAGTGCAGTGCTTTCCGGAAAAGCCTTGGGACTTCTTAAAAAAATAGCTGACGTGTTAGCGAGTTATGAAAATCCAATACATGTGGAAGGTTATACAGATAACGTTCCTATAGAAACATTTCAGTTTCCTTCCAATTGGGAATTGTCCTCAGCCCGTGCTTCCGCAGTGGTGCGCTTTATGATTCGTGAGCAGGTTGCTCCTGAACGTTTGGCTGCGGTTGGTTATGGTGAGTACCATCCAGTGTCGGACAATGAAACTGAAGATGGACGTTCTAAGAATCGTCGAGTGGCAATTATTATTTCTAAAAACTTACCTAAGAAAAGTGTCCTTGAAGAGGATCCAGATTTTAAAGTGGGTGCAGGGGTTACCGACATTGATGAGCCTATCGCCAGCGATCCTGCGAGTCGTCAGGAAGCGGCCAAGAAAAGTTCTACCAAGGTCCCCCTAAAAATTTTAAAACTTGAGAACGGTGGGATTTTATTTTCTGGTGATCGAACGCCGGCTAATGCAACGCCATTGGAAACGCCTCAAGGAGCCCAGCAATGAAAGTATGGGCGATAGCTAATCAAAAAGGTGGAGTTGGCAAAACAACGTCTGTTGTTGGTCTTGGTGGGTTGTTAGCTTCTCAAGGACAACGGGTATTGTTAGTGGATATGGATCCCCATGGATCATTAACGTCGTACTTTAAATACAATCCTGATGAAATTGAAAAATCTGTTTTTCAATTGTTTCAGCACAAAGGGGAAGTGCCACTAGATTTGCCTCGGCATTTGGTCATTGACACTCCCTATAACAACTTGAGTTTTCTAGCTGCTTCTACTTCATTAGCGATTTTAGAACGACAAGCACAAAATCAAGGTGGTATGGGGTTAGTGTTAACCAAAACCCTCAATTGTTTGAAGCAAGATTTTGATTACGTGTTAATAGATACGCCACCTATACTAGGCGTGTTGCTGATAAATGCGATGGCAGCTTGTCAGCAAGTTTTGTTGCCTGTACAGACTGAGCATTTAGCGATTAAGGGGTTGGAGCGAATGATGCGAACCCTAAAAATGGTGATGAACTCGCAAAAAAGGGAGCTTCCTTATACCGTTATTCCTACCATGTTTGATCGGCGCACTTCCGCGTCGGTAGACAGTTTACGTATCCTTCGTAATACCTACGAAGGCCATATTTGGCCTTCAGCAATCTCAGTCGACACTCGATTTAGGGATGCCAGTAAGGCTGGAGTCCCCCCTAATTTGTATGAACCTGGCTCACGGGGCGTGAAAGCTTACATGTCTCTGCTAAAATACTTATTAGGGCAGGAGCCAATCCGCATGGATAGTAGCGCAGTACCATAGGTGGGCAGATGCCAAAAGAGCGAGATGACTCGAGCTTGCTATCGGCAAGTGATCGGGCCATTTATCAATATCTTGATGAAATGCTTTGCGATCCAGATGAAGGGTCGGGGCAGCGCTCGTTCGAAGATTCCCCCAATGAAGCCTCTTTAGACACCGAGTTACCCGATGAGGGTGAGTCCAAACCTGAATCTCTTAGTGCGTCTACACCAGCATCGCGTGTCAATTCGTTGCCCGAACAGTTTGTCGATTCGACATTGCCAAAGCCCGAAGCCGCTTTGCAACGGGCTGAAGAACCTCAGTCTAAGCCTTTCAAAATCAAAGAGAAAAATCAGCCGGCTATTTTAACAAGCACGGAAACCTTGATTCCCGAGCAAGAGCCGGAGACTTTGCCTCGTGAGACGATGCTTGGCTTCGAAAAACCGATTGTTGTACAGCAACCGGCACCTGCTAAAGAAATTCAACAAACACCCATAGAAGCCAAAGAACAACAACTGGAGGCAGAAGCTACTAAAACCGCGACTACAGAAGAACCGGTTGTAGAAACTAAGACGGAAACACCGGCAGATACTCCTGTGGCAGAAGTGCCAATAGTAGCCACACCTACACAAGAGCCTATACAAGAAAAAGAAGCGGAAGCTAAGCCTCAGGTAGCGATAAAGCCAACCATAAAAACCTTCGACTCGGCTACCATCAAGCAATCCAGGTCCAAGGTTGAGCCGGACATAGATCCAAGCACTGTCATGGGAATTGTTGCCGATAAAGAAGGCCGACTACCACCCATGACACCCTGGGAAGAGCCTGAAAAGGAAATTCGACCCGAGTGGGCCGAAGGTCGTTTTGAATGCTTATTGTTTAAAGTAGCAGGATTAAAGTTGGCAGTACCGCTTGTGACTTTGGGCATGATCCATGAAATTGATCGTCGCTTTAATCTATTACCGGGTCAGTTGGACTGGTTTATTGGCATACTGCAAACCCAAGGCGGCAATATCAAAGTCATGGATACGGCGTTATGCGTTATGCCGGAAAAATATACCCCGGCATCTCGTGAAGGTCTTAATTATGTGATTACTCTGCATGGCTTTGAGTGGGGGATTGCCTGTCATGAGATTCTCCACTCAATTACCTTAGAGCCCGAGGATGTTAAGTGGCGCTCCAAGCGCGGTAAACGCCCCTGGTTAGCCGGCACAGTGGTAGATCAGATGTGCGCCTTAGTTGATACTGAAGGTTTTCACCACGTAATTAAACAAGCTGAAAAGCGGGATTAGCCAGACTAATCATGCTCGCTTAATTACTGAGCAGGTCTCTGTTTTCTTTCCTGTCTAGACACTTCTATTTTTCAAACACTCTCCTGGCAAGCTACAAGTGGTGATCTATATTTAAACTAGGAAGAGTTTCTAAGTTGTTTTCGTGCATCAGAAATTTAGTCATTCCATCATCGAGTGAGCGGTAGTTTGCCAGCTCATTGAAATCAGAGGTGTTTTTAAATGGGCCAGACCGCTCAGCAACAAGGTGGCGAAGATCCCGTCATCCAGTGGGTAACCTTTAAATTAGCGGGTGAAACCTACGGCATTAATGTAATGCAGGTACAAGAAGTATTACGTTATACGGAGATTGCTCCTGTACCTGGTGCATCTTCACACGTGCTTGGCATTATTAACTTACGCGGTAGCGTGGTGACCGTGATCGATACCCGTTTGCGCTTTGGTTTAATGGCTGGAGAAGTGACCGACCACACTCGAATCGTGATTATCGAAACCGGTAGCCATGTGGTGGGTATCTTGGTCGATAGCGTGGCGGAAGTAGTCTACCTGCGCCAATCAGAAATCGATCACGCTCCAAATGTCGGTAATGATGAAAGCTCTAAATACATTCAAGGCGTATGTAACAAGAATAATGAGCTATTGATTCTTGTGGACTTGGATAAACTGCTCACCGAAGAAGAGTGGGCGGAGTTGGAAGGTTTTTAACATAGCTTAAAAGCAGCTTAAAAAGTATGCATTTTTGGCATGGCGTATGCAGTGATCTAGTTATTGCTGTCGGAATGCCAAAAACTTGGCTTAACAATTGGAATCGGCAAGGCCAGATAATAATCAGGCTTAAATAGAATTTAGGAGCAGCAAATGTCAACAGATCAGCAAGCCGGAGACGATTCGGTATTACAGTGGGGCACTTTTCGCCTCGATAGCGAATTGTATGGTGTTGATGTTATGCAGATTCGGGAAGTACTTCGTTATACCGAAATAACACCGGTACCGGGTGCTCCCTATTACGTGTTGGGAATTATTAATCTGCGGGGTAATGTAGTGACCGTGATTGATACCCGTAAGCGATTTGGATTGCCTCCTGGCGATGTGGACAACAATACTCGTATTGTCATCGTAGAAGTGGATGCACAGGTTATTGGGATGTTGGTAGATAGTGTCGCGGAAGTGACTTATCTGCGCCAATCAGAAATTGAGATAACGCCCAGCGTTGGAAATGAAGAAACGTCTAAATTCATTTCTGGTGTGTGCAATAAGAATGATGAACTATTGATTTTAATTGAGTTAGAAAGGATGATCGACACCAATCCTGGTGGATTGGATGCTGTGGGCTTCTAAAGCCGCAGTCATTATTAACGATACGAGAGGTGACATTATGAATATACCTGCAGAGTGGCTAGCTTACGGTGCTTTAGCTATTGTGTTTGGCGTCATGATTTCACTTCTGATGACTCAAAGAGCTTTGCGCCAGGCTTTATCGGAGCAGGAAAAACGTAATCAATCTTTAGAATCTAAAATTGATTCCCTCACACAACAGTTAGTCATGTTAAACAAAGGCACTTTGGGCATGGGCAAACGCTTAATGAAAACCGAGAAGCGTTTAAACCAAACCATGGAACGCCAAGATTCCTTAGAGAATAAAGAATCTGAACAGCTTTCTTTCAAACAGGCGGCGAAGTTGTTTGAGCGTGGATTGGAAATGGATAATGTGATCGAAAAGGTCGGTATTACCCGTTCCGAGGCCAAGCTTCTAGACATGTTTCAACAAAAGCAGATTGCTGAGCTGGAAGAATAAACACTTAGCGAGCCTAAATTTCTTAACCTGCCAATTCGCCAAAAAAACGGCGCTTCAAACTTCTTAACATAAAACAAATCAATCGCTTAGGCTCTTTATTCATAGTCTTGCCGACTTTGATAACTACAAAATTGTTTATTTTTGTAAATGCCTGTCCCGCAATAAAAATTTCGGAAAATCAAAAATTTATTAAATTATAAAAAGCAGCCGGAAACTCTAGCTCGGTATTTTCTTAGAGCGAATCGTTCCAAGGTTTCAGAGCCCGCAGCCCTATACTGATAATTACACGGTAGTTAGATAGTAGTGGTGTTGTAATGAAGTTAGCTCAGAAGTTTTTAGCTAGTATTTGCCTAAGTTTAATGTGTGCAGTTTCTTGGGCAGAGGCTCCCCTAGTGATAGATGGAGCAACCACCGTAGGGTTGGATAAAGCCAAGAATTTGTACGATGAAGGCGCGATATTTATAGATGTACGCGATCGACAAGCTTGGAGCCTAGGTCACATTGAAGGTGCTGTTCATTTGGATTTTAACGCCAATGAGTTTTCAGTGTTGTACTTGTCTGAAGACCTAGATCGTTCAACGCCTATCGTGTTTTACACCAGTAGTGCATTAAACATTCGTAGCGCTATGGCAAGTTTCTTTGCCAGTAACTGGGGCTACAGCAATGTTTACTATTTCCGTGAAGGGTTTTATTCATGGATGGCTGCAGATCTACCGGTTGAGCTGAAAATGGCTGGTCGATCCGAAGCGTTACCAAAAGTGAATTAACTGTAGAACTTAATTGTTCTCATCCGAATCAAACCCTAAACGTGGTGCTGATTCATCAGAAAGTTTTGTAGTGCCGATACTTGTAATATTGTTCTCCTCAGTTTTATTTTGACTTTGATCTTCAGGCGCCCATCCCCCGGGCGCCTTTCCTTTTAATATGTATACGAAAGCAATTATTTCAGCAATGGTGCGATATAATAGCTCCGGTATTTCATCTCCTACTTCTAACAACGCTAAGGTTTCCACTAATTGCTCATTTTCATAAATGGGAACTTCATGCTCACGAGCAATCTCTAAAATCTCTTCGGCTAGTTCGCTGCTAGCGGACGCACTGACAAATGGCGCTTTTTCTCCATCGTAGGTAAGGGCAACCGCTTTTGTGGGTTTGTTATTGCTCATCTTGATCGTTTGGTTAGGTTTCGATATCAATTAAAGTTTGTTTAATTCCGGATTGATCTGTTGGTGGCGAACCTTCAAGACATTGGATTTCTTTCACATTAACACCCAGGTTCGATAGCTTTTCTCTCAGATCATCTAATTGCTGTTTCGAATGGCTGACGGTTGCTTTTTCTTCAGCCCAAAATGTAACGCTTGCGCTAATACCAATGAGCGTTATCTGACAATACATAGGCCCAAGCCCCTCCAAGTCAAAGCCCATATGAACTACCCACTTCTTCTCTTTCCCTTGGCTTTCTTTGCTTTCATGACCTTCTAACTCTTCTTCCTGAATCCGAAATTGAAACAGCGCAAGATCATTGCCATTAACCACAGGTAATTCAAAACTTAAGTTGGTTTGTGGTGGCCCACCGTCTTGCCGGGTAGATTCTGCCACGCTAGTTAGTTGGTGGAGATTGAGTCGAGAGGTCGCCTCTTTGGTGTGCTTTATTAATACGCTAATTAATGCATCAGCTAATGACTCTTTAGCCAAACTTTGAGGTCTAATGGCTTGAGTTTGAATTAATGGCTTGCCTGGTAAGGGTGGTTGAATGATTAGATCAGTAATACTCTTTTGCTTTGCAGAGTCGTTACTCGTCGAGCTGCTATTGTGGGCGACATTGGCGTTGCTAGCTTGCGTCGGCGTTTGGCTTGGAGTAGGACGTTGATAAACGGGGCTACCTGCTTTAGCGAGATTCGCGATGGCTGCATTGTCTTTAGCGATATTTTCTCTAGAAATATTGTCTCTTGCAATGTTTTCTCTTGCCAGGCTTTCAATCACTTTTTGTTCATTGACTTGTTTTGCTTTTGCATCAGGATTTGCTTGCAGTGCATTATCTAACTTTTGCGCTGCTTTAATTCCCTGGTTGTCAGCCATTGCTTGGGTTTTCTCACCCTTAATGTTTTTTGCGTCAGCATTGAGAGCATTTTCTGGTGAGTTAGTTTTGGTTGTGGGGACATTATCTGAGGTTTTATTGGTGCTGCTAGCAGCAGGCGTTTCAGAGGCGGTTGATTTATTTTTAACGATACTTGTGTTGATCTGTTTCTCTAATGATTCCAGTTGTCGCTGCAGAGTAAGTAAATTTAACTTTAAATCTGTAGACAAATTACTTTGGGCTATTAAGGCTTTAGATGAATCATTGGTTGTTACCGCTTGTGATTGTATCGCGATTTTCAACTGCTTAATTTGTTGTTTGATTTGCTGAATGAGTAGAGCAGGATTTGGGCCTTTTGCACTACCAGCAAGAATAGGCTTTGTCGCGGTGGGTTTTGTGGTTGCTAAGTCGGGATTTAATAAGTTCTTTTCGAAAAAAACGCCGCTATTTTTAATGGCTTGCTTTAAACCTTCTGAATTGGTCACCATTTTTAAATTGGGTAAAGCTTGCATAAAGCGATCGATAGCCGGTTTAAGGGCTTTGACATTAGGCGGTTCATTGCTGGCTATGGCTGCTTGTGATGTCGCGCTTATGGTTTGCGTTGTGTTGGTGGTTGCTAATTGCGTGTTATTGATTTGTGAATTAGCGTTTTTTACCAATGCTTGATTTGAAATCGCTTTTTGATTCGCAGTGCCAATAGTGTTCGGGTTTGCCACGTTTTGATTGGCTGTATTGGGGCCTGATGGGTTGGTATTTGAAGCGCTTGTGCTTGTATTGGCAGTACTTGAGCTAACTACCTGTGCATTAGATTGACGAATAGCTTGTGCGATGCTCATCAACTTAGATAGCAGAAGTGCGTAGCTATTTTGTTGATTGACTTCTTGGCGTATGAAGTGTTGCAACACACCTTTTAAGTCAGGTGGTGCAATCTGCATTAGCTTTAAAGCTTGCCCTTGCAATTGCACTTTTAATTGTTGACCAACTTCTAGTTGCGCATTGGTTTGCACGCGTACCGCTACCGGCTTTCCCAACGTGATTTGTTGAATGGCTTCTGCATCCAATTGAGTTGTGGGTGGAACGCTACTCGTAGAGGTTGAAGTCGTTTTAGTTTGAGTTTGATTTAAGGTGATGATTGCCTCATAAAGCGCCTTTTGTGCTTGAGCATTGACAGCAATTGACTGAGCCTGGGCTTTTTGTTGGCTGGCATTGATAACTTCCGTGACCACCGCTCGCAGAATCGCACCATCACTCGATGAGCCTTGTTTTGTATTAATTTTGGCAGTAGCGTTTGCCTCGACATTATTGGATCGTGGTGGTGTGGAGCTATTAATTTTGTCAGAGGGAATATCTATGGGCATAGCTACTAGTATAGCGCTCCACCCGTATTATCGCTTTAGGTCTCTTAAAATTAGGCTTTGAGGAGTGCGGCGATACAAACGATTAGAGACATCCCCAATAGAATCCATTTTAAAGTTGCGTGTTGAGCATTCACAGCAAATTTGACGCTAAGCTGAACGCCAATAATGGTGGCGACACCCATGATTAATCCCGGAATCCACATCACTTGGTCGCGAACGACAAACACAGCTAATGCAACTGTGCCGAAAACCAGGGTACAAACCATTTTTAAAGCATTTGCGCGTACTAGGTCATAGCGCAAGACGCCTGCCAGTGCCGCAATCAAAATGAACCCAACCCCTGCCTGTACAAATCCACCATAGAGGCCGGCAACAAACAGCCAGGCTATGCCGGCGGGCTTTTCTGTTAAGGAAAGTGGGATTTCATGCTCAGCAGGAATAGCGCTGGGTTTTAGAATGATTACGAGCGTCATGGCAATCATGGTAAAAATCAGCACTGGTTTTAAGATATCTACGGGCAGATAGGATGCAACGATTGATCCTGCTAAAGAGCCGATCACCGTGGGTACTAAGATAGGGACAATGGCCTGAGTCGCTAGCTTGCCATGTTGGTTAAAGCCACGAACCGCTGCTACAGATTGTAAAAACACCCCAACCCGATTGGTGCCGTTTGCCACGTCTGCAGGCATACCTAACAACATTAGTGCGGGTAAGGTAAATATCGAGCCGCCTCCTGCTAGGGTATTCACAAAGCCCGCAATAATGCCGGATATAATTAGCGCCAGCAGTTCTATTAGGCCCAGTTGCAATGAACCGACTTCAATGACCCATAAATCCAAAAGGGGAAACCTCGCATCTGAAGGCGTATGATGTGTAACTAATTGAATTGACGAAGAACCTGTAAGTTCTGGCAGATCTTAGCGATAACCACAAAAGAGTGCAAATTACAGCACTCAATACCGAACTCAATTAAGCACTAGTGTGTGTTTTGGATTATAATGCGGCGAAAATCAGTATCGCTAAGAGTGGGTAAAACTTGCCAGTATCCCCAAATTCACTATTAACAGCAGATTCCCTTTTCTGTGAACGCGACGATCGCGTTCTGTTTAGTGGACTTTCTTTTTCGGTCGAACCCGGCCAAATCCTGCAAATAGAAGGCCCTAACGGCAGCGGCAAAACGACTTTGATCAGAATTCTATGTGGACTATCCCAGGATTTTGAGGGCGATTTATTCTGGCGTGGCCAACCGATGTCGGAAGTCGCTAGCCAGTTTCGCCAGTCTTGTGTCTATTTTGGGCACAACACAGGGGTTAAGCTGGCGCTCACCGCCGAAGAGAACTTGCATTGGATGTCCCAGATCAAAGGCATTCAGGCAGACAAGCACAGCCTAAATGAGAATATTCAAAACCTATTGGATAAAGTCGGCTTGCGTGGTTTTGAAGATGTGCCGCTTTACACGCTATCGGCCGGTCAAAAGCGTCGCGTTGCTTTGGCGAGCTTGCTGCTGAAACCCATACCTCTATGGATCTTAGATGAGCCTTTCACTGCCATCGATAAGAAAGGTGTGGCGGAATTGGAGCAACTTATTATTGAGCAGGCCAACAATGGTGGCAGTGTTGTGTTAACTACACATCATGAACTGGCCATTAGTCCAGAGAAATTAAAGACGTTGACACTTGGCTCGCAAGCGACTCAGAGCGAGGCAAGGATGGATCTAGAGCAGGAGGCAGCTGATGAATGATATCGATTCAGAAGTCTTGCCTTTATCCCAAGGCTTTTGGGCGCTCCTAAAACGGGATTTGGTGTTGGCGTTTCGCCAGCGCGGCGACATGATAAATCCTTTATTTTTCTTCGTCATGGTGATTAGTTTGTTTCCTTTGGGAGTAGGGCCAGAGGCCAGTCAGCTGCAAAAGATGGCTCCCGGTATAATTTGGATTGCAGCTTTATTGTCGACATTACTAGCAGTTGATTCTTTATTTAGACAAGATTTCGATGATGGTGCACTAGAGTTATTATTACTAAGTCCCCATCCACTATTTGTGTTGGTATCGGCAAAAGTGTTTGCCCATTGGTTGGTGACCTCGGTACCGCTGATTATCGCCTCACCTTTTTTAGGGGTAATGCTATTTCTAGAAGGCGAAGTGCTCGGTGTTGTTATGCTTACCCTGTTGATTGGCACCCCAATCTTGAGCATGATCAGCGCAATTGGTGCTGCCTTAACAGTCGGATTACGAAAAGGTGGTGTTTTGATTGCCATTATCGCCTTGCCGCTGTATGTTCCAGTGCTGATTTTTGGAACTAGTGCCATCCAAGCGGCCTCTATAGAATTACCTTATATTGGTCAGTTAGCCTACCTGGCAGCGCTGTTGGCCATTGCAGTAACTTTCGCCCCCTTTGCGATCGCCGCAGGTTTGCGGGTAAGTGTAAGTGGCTAAACGAATCAGCGTAATAAGCCGATAAGTGAACAACTGAAAAGCACAGAAGTGAATAGTTAAATGAGTCTCTGGGATTCCATTACCCGTCTTTATCATAAATTTGGTTCGCCAAAGTATTTTTATGAACTCAGTGGCAAGCTATTGCCATGGTTCTTGGGTTTGACTGTTTTGACCTTAATACCCGGTGTGATCTGGGGTTTAGGCTTTGCTCCTATCGATGAAGAGCAGGGCCATAGTTATCGCATTATCTTTATCCATGTGCCTTCTGCCAGTATTGCTATGGGCGGCTACGTGATGATGGCAGTAGCAAGCGCGATCGGTATCATTTGGAAAATGAAAATGGCAGAGATGGTGGCCAAGGCCATTGCGCCTATCGGTGCTTCTTTTACCTTCTTATGCTTAGTGACCGGCGCTATTTGGGGTAAACCCACATGGAATACATGGTGGGTTTGGGATGCGCGCTTAACATCCATGCTGGTTTTATTGTTTTTGTATATAGGCTTTATCGCGTTACAAAATGCCATTGAAAACCCCGCATCAGCTGCCAAGGCCTCAGGTATTCTAGCGATAGTTGGTGTGGTTAATTTGCCCATCATTAAGTATTCGGTGAACTGGTGGAATACTTTGCATCAGCCCGCAACTTTAAAAATCACCGAGTCATCGGCTATTGATCCGAGCATGCTCTATCCGCTTTTGCTGTCGATTACCGGTTTTTACTGTTTATTTGGTTTATTGGTATTGTTGGCAACTCGGAATGAAGTACTGACCCGAGAACAGCGCAGTCGTTGGGTGCAGCAAGAGGTAATGAAGTGATGGCTTTTGAATCCCTCAATGATTTCATGACAATGTGTTACGTCACACCAATGGGCTTCGATCGTTGCCATGGGCCTTTCGTATGGAGTGCCTACGCCATCGCCTTGACCGTAGTTTTAGGCAATATTTTTGCTGTGATTCAACGGCGAAAAAAAGTTGTAGATCAAATCCGTCGTAAACTTCGAAGGGAGCAAGCTAGTAAATGAACCCAAAGCGTAAACAGCGACTTTTTATTATCCTAGGTATTGTTACAGGTGTGAGTATTGCGGCCGCCATGATTGGCGTTGCCCTAAAAGAAAACATCAATTTGTTTTTTACCCCATCGCAAATGGCGGCTGGTGAAGCCCCGGTGGGTAAATCGATCCGCGTAGGTGGCCTAGTTGTTGAAGGCAGTGTCAATCGAGGTGATGGCCTGACGTTGAGCTTCGATGTCACCGACAAAGCGGAGAAAACAACCATCTATTTTGATGGCATACTTCCAGATCTGTTTCGTGAAGGCCAGGGGATTATTGCCCTGGGCAAGGTAGAGGATAATGGTCGCTTCGTGGCCGAAGAGGTGCTTGCCAAGCACGACGAAGAATATATGCCCCCTGAAGTAAAGGACGCCATCGAGAAAGCTGGCCATCCGAAAGGGGTGTAATGGCGAATTTCGCCTAAACTAGTTTCTAGAAACTGTTTCTCATTGAGTGTTGGGTTGTTAAACAATCCTACATTTTGTGTTAGTCTAAATGATCATGAGGTAGTCAACATCATATGCGGTGGTGAACACTCGTAAACAAATGTTGGCTGGTTGACTATATTAGACTTGACGGAGCAGGGACCAATGCGGAAACTCCACGCTGACCCTGGGGCATTCCCATTTCGCAGTACACCCTTTAGCGGTGGACATAGTAGTAATAACAAAAAGAACACGAATCGACGCCAATCTGACATGAGTTTTCAAGCACCTGATAGTTTAGCGGAGCAGATTGCCCGCCATATTGGTCAATTAATTATCACTGGAGAATTAAGCTCCGGAGATAGAATCCAAGAACTGCGTATTGCTAGCGAATTAAACGTTAGCCGCGGATCCGTTCGCGAAGCCTATTTGATTCTTGAGCGACGCTATCTAATCGAAATCATTCCCCGCAAAGGCGCCATTGTGTCTCACATGACACCCAAGCACGTGGAGAATGTCTATGAGATGAACATCTTGATGTTGTCTCTGCTGATCCGTAAAGCAACTCATGCTTGGCAAGAGCAGGACTTAGCGCCTTTCATGGAGCTGATCCAAGACATGCAAAAAATGGTGGAGCGAGAAGAGTATCTAGAATTCCTAGACGCCACCTTTAACTTTGCCCGTATGGGTTATCAATTTGCTGATAACACCTACCTAGAAGACATGCTCAACGATCTGCAACCCTCGATACGCCGCACC
This sequence comes from Pseudomonadales bacterium, assembly GCA_022361455.1. GTDB lineage: Bacteria > Pseudomonadota > Gammaproteobacteria > Pseudomonadales > Ketobacteraceae. Next base: position 38,406 of record JAKSAW010000459.1, read on the forward strand.
TATTACGTAGCGATCAAAATGCAAAAGGATGAGATGGAGCGCTCACTAAGCTTCTTCCAGAATTTGATGGAGCGCCTAATTGCTAGAGATGCAGAAGGTGCAGTGTCTGCCCTTGAGAAATTCGGTGAACACCAATGCCAAACTGTGCTCACCTATTTAGAGGTTTAATTTCTCTAGATGTAACGGTAGCTATGCAGATAGTCTATTGAGTTTGTGCTGGCTTTTGCTGATCCATTCTTGCTACCCAAAATGCCACGCCTCCGGCCACCGCAATAGGGATAATAAATAGGTTCAAAATAGGGGTTGCCGTTGCTAGTGTGACTGCGCCGCCAAATCCCATGGCCGCAGCTCTATCTTTACGCATCATTTCCAACGTTTGCTTGAATTCAATGCCGTTGTTGTCTGCTGGTATATCCAGATATTGCATCGCCATCATCCAGGCGCCAAATAGGTACCAAAGCACCGGTGTCACCGCTTGAACTAGCGGGATAAAGCTTAGAATCAGTGTCAGCAACGCCAAGCCCAGGGCACGAAAGCCCCAGTATTTTAGTTTGCCAAGTTCCCGCTTGAAGGAACGACCTGCGATTTGTAAGAGCGTCAGGCTGGGATAGTCGATTTCGTGAATTTCCTTTTCAACCTTTTCCGCTAGTAAGCCGATAAAGGGTCCAACGATTAGGTGGGTCATCATGGTAAAGACAGAACTCATGATAAACAGCATCAGCAGAATACCCAGCAGCAGTAAGACCCAGTAAAGCACGCTGCCAACAACAGCAATGACTGGTTCTAGCCAATCAAGCCAACCGGGTAAATCAGTATTGAATTCAAAGAAACTTAGCAGGCTGTCTAATTGATCGATGAGTAGATAGCCAAACAGGCTGAAGATCGCTATGTTCACAACCAGTGGAATAAACATGTAAGGTCTTATCCCTGGCTTTTTAGCAAGCTCAACTCCCTCAATAACAAACTTAATGCCTTCTTGTAACTGCTGAAACATTCAGTATTCCTTAATACCTGCCAAACTTGCGTTCAAATTAACATAGATGCCGCAGTGAACCTAACAATAGATTGGGTGTTGACTTTGCTTGAGGTCGATAAATAGGCGGGTGTAGCGTAACAAAAATTAGGCGATTTTTAAGACTAATTAAGCTAACTTGCGAGATCGTAAAATCCCGACCATATTTAGTTCCCAACGCTCGTGCATAACCCTAAAAAAAGATAAAATGCCCTGTTTAAAATGCTCGGTAACTAGGTTATAAAATGAGCTCAAAAATTGTTCTTTGGAACAGCCTTGGGGGCCATGCCAAAAGATTTAACGTTTAGATGTTGCTCAAGATTAATAGTTGTTAATCGCCAAGCATCGGCATCTAACGTTTTTGTTAAGGTGCATCTTTTGTCTGCAAAATTGTCTGACAAAGTCGAATGCACTAATGATCATAGGAATAAAATAATTTCATGCGGTTGAAGTGCGTAAAACTAGCTGGATTCAAATCGTTCGTAGATCCAACAACAGTTAATTTTCCAAATAATTTATCTGCAGTTGTAGGCCCAAATGGCTGTGGTAAGTCGAACGTTATCGATGCTGTTCGTTGGGTAATGGGTGAATCCTCGGCAAAACACCTTCGTGGTGAATCCATGACGGATGTTATTTTCAACGGCTCTAATGCACGTAAGCCAACGACACAAGCGTCTGTGGAATTGGTTTTCGACAATAGCGATAACACCATCACTGGCGAATATGCCAACTATAATGAAGTGGCAGTGAAACGGGTGGTTACTCGTGAAGCGCAATCCTTCTACTACCTCAATAGCACCAAGTGTCGTCGTAAAGATATTACCGATATCTTCTTAGGTACCGGCTTGGGCCCACGTAGTTATGCGATTATCGAACAGGGCATGATTTCTCGCTTGATTGAAGCCAAGCCAGAAGAGCTGCGCATTTTTATTGAGGAAGCTGCCGGAATTTCCAAATATAAAGAACGCCGTCGCGAAACCGAAAACCGCATGAAGCGTACGCGGGAAAATTTGGATCGTTTAGAAGATCTGCGTGAAGAGCTTGGTCGTCAACTTCAGCATTTGGAACGTCAAGCCCAAGCCGCAGAGAAATACAAACAGTACAAAGAAGAAGAGCGCTTGTTGAAAGCGCAGCTGCAAGCCTTGCGTTGGCAAGCTGTGGATCTTTCCGTTAAAGATTACGAAACCCATATTCGCGACTTAGAAGTAAAACTGGAAGCCTGTATCGCTGACCAGCGAGCTATGGATGCGGAAATTGAAAAGCATCGTGAAGTTCACACTGAGGTCAACGATAACCTCAACGAAGTGCAAGGTCGCTTTTATGGCCTAGGTGCCGATATCGCGCGTATCGAACAAACCATTCAGCATCAAAAAGAACGTGGCAGCCAGCTGCGCAAAGATTTGCAAGACACCATCGAAGCCTGTAAAGAAGCAGAAGAGCAGCTTGCCTTGGATCAGGCACAAGCTGAAGACTATGCAGCCAAGTTGATGGAGTTAGAACCGGAACTGGAAATGGTTCAGGCCCAATCTGATGAGTCCGCGGAAGCGCTGGCTCAGGCCGACGAAGCCATGCAGACTTGGCAAAACGAATGGGATGAGTTTAACCAAGCTGCCAATGAGCCCCGTCAAAAAGCCCAAGTTGAACAATCTCGCATTCAGCATTTAGAACAATCTATCGAGCGTATGCGCGATCGTATCGAACGCTTAAACCTTGAGAAAGAGACGCTATCCGCCGGGCCTTTGGAAGAAGAAGTGGCAGAATTAGAAGAGCGTGTTGCCGAAGCCGAATTGCAGCTGGAAGACAAGCAGGCCACTGTGACCGACTTGCTGGATCAAATTAATACCAAGCGCGAGAAAAATAATCAGATTGGTGGTGAGCTAGATACCTTAAAAAGCGAAGTGCAGTCATTAAAAGGTCGCCATGCTTCTTTGGAAGCCTTGCAACAAGCAGCCATGGGCGAAAGCGATGTGGTGGATTGGCTTTCTGAGCATGGCATGAGTCAAAACCAGCGACTGGCCACAGAAATTAAAACCCAAGCAGGCTGGGAAAAAGCCGTAGAAACGGTTCTAGGTGATTATTTACAGGCTGTTTGTGTTGATGGATTTGATGCTGTGTCTTCAGTTATCGACACCTTGGAGCATGGCTCGCTGGCGTTTGTCGATACTGGTCTACAGGGCTCCGCACAATCGAGTGGTGACTTAACCGCATTGGCGACCTATTTAGAGAGTGACCAAACGGGAAATGGCGTTGCCAAGCAATTAATGGCGGGTGTTTATGCGGTTGAATCTTTAACTGATGCGTTGGCTAAACGTGCTCAGCTGAAACCCGAAGAATCTATTATTACCAAAGATGGTATTTGGGTTGGTTCCGCTTGGTTAAGGGTTGCTCGCGAAGACAATCCTCAATCGGGTACGCTAAAACGCCAACAAGAGTTGCAAGAGATTGAAGCCCGACTTGAAGAAAGCGAAGCGAAAATAGATTCACTTTCTGAGAAACTTCAGGAAGGTCGCGATGGTCTAAGGGAAGATGAGCAATCCCGAGAGCAAGCACAACGGGAAGTGAGCGAGTTCAACCGAGCTAACGCAGATATTAAAGCTCAGTTGAGTGCGAAACAGGTGCGCTTGGAACAATTCTCCATGCGTCGCGAACGTATTAGCCGTGAATTGGATGAGTGCAAAGAGCACCAGGCTCAAGAGCAGGAATCTATTGGTGAGGCTCGGTTGGTGCTTCAAGAAGCCTTAGACCTCATGGAGCAGGATACTTCAAAACGCGAAGAGTTATTGCAACAAAGAGATGGTAACCGCGAAGCGTTGGATCAAGCCCGCCAAAAAGCGCGGGAAGATAAAGACAAGTCGCACGGCATTGCTTTGGAAGTAAGATCAATGCGAGCGCAATCTGATTCTACTAAACAAGGAGCGGATCGTTTAACGTCGCAATTAAAAACGTTGCATGAGCGTCGCGCCACGATTGAAGAACAATTATCCCAGGGGGACGATCCGTTTGTTGAGTTGCAGGCGGAGTTGGAAGAAAAGTTAGAGCAGCGCCTGAAAGTGGAAGATGAGCTTTCCGGATGTCGCAAACAATTGGAAGCTTGCGAACATGAATTACGTGGCTGTGAGAAAAAACGTTCCGAAGCAGAGCAGGCGGCACAAGGCGTGCGTAGTGAACTCGAACGCAACCGTATGCAGTGGCAAGGTTTGCAGGTTCAGCGTACTAACTTGACCGATCAACTGAAGGCAGACGATTTTGATCTAGAAAACGTACTGGAAAATATGCCGGAAGATGCCAATGAGGCAGATTGGCAAGCCAGTCTAGAACGTTTGGCGTCGCGGATTTCTCGGCTGGGGGCAATTAACTTAGCGGCTATCGAAGAATTTAAATCGCAATCTGAGCGTAAAACTTACTTAGATTCGCAGCACAACGATTTGATCGAAGCATTAGAAACCCTAGAAGGGGCTATTCGCAAAATCGACCGAGAAACGCGAACGCGTTTCAAGGAAACCTTTGATAAAGTGAATAAAGGTTTGCAGGAGTTGTTCCCGAAAGTATTTGGCGGTGGGCATGCTTACCTTGAACTTACAGGTGAGGACTTGCTGGATACAGGCGTGGCGATTATGGCGCGTCCACCGGGTAAACGAAATAGTACAATTCACTTGCTGTCTGGTGGGGAAAAAGCATTAACGGCTATCGCGCTGGTATTTTCTATTTTCCAATTGAACCCAGCGCCGTTCTGTATTCTCGACGAAGTGGACGCACCGCTTGATGATGCGAACGTTGGTCGGTATTCAAGAATGGTTGAAGAAATGTCGGATAAAGTGCAGTTTATTTATATCACCCATAATAAAATTGCGATGGAAATGGCCCATCAATTAATGGGGGTGACGATGCACGAGGCTGGCGTTTCAAGAATTGTAAGTGTTGATGTTGAAGAAGCAGCAGCGATGGCAGCGCTTTAAAAAATTGTGATTGTGTTTATAAATGGATTTATCAGCGTAAATAGGGTGGTATAGAGCGAAAAAACTTTATTTTTTCTGAATATGCTCTATATGTTGGATGAAAGATAAACTGTTTGGCGTGCAGCGCGCTTTACAGGGAAAGTTAAAACAAAACGAGGTGAATAAATGGAATTCGGCTTGAGAGAAGTCTTGATAGGGGTTGGCCTATTAGTGATTGCCGCGATTCTTTTTGATGGCTTTAGACGCATGCGGCGATCTAAGGTCGGATCGCTGGATCTTCCTGCAGAAATGGGAGCCAGCATGGATGATGATTGGGAATATTATCGGGGTGAACTTCCCAATGGCGGAGCGCGATCGGTGTCGCTGCGCAAAGAGCCTGTTTTAGATGAAAATGACGATGAAGATTTATCGTCCAGACATGAGCCTAGCTTCGAAGAAGGTGAATCTTTATATGTCGATGGCGATGATCGGTATGCTCCCCAGGTTTCAGCTAAGCGTGTAGTGAGAGAGCCTGATGCTTTTTCCGATCCTGGTGAGATCGAGCAAGTAGAGGAATCATACCAGAGCCAAGTTGAAGAAGAATACGAAGCTCAAGCTGAGGATTCATTCGATAGTCAAGTTCAGGACTCTTATGACAATCAGGTTCAGGACTATGTCAACGAGTCACTAGGCCAGCAGGCTGAGCGTGGTAGCGAGGGTTATGAAGAAATTCAGACAGACCTTTTTGCTGATGATGAAATGCTAGCGCGAGCTAAGGAAGAGCAAGAGAGACAACTGGCTGCTCATTATCGTGGACCTGCTGAGAAACCAGCGGAGCCAAAAGAGAAGCCTCCAGTTGCTAAGAAGGAGAGAAAACCCTCCCGCAAGGCTCCAAAACGTGAGCCCGCAGTAGAGAGAGCCCCAGAGCAGCCATCAGAAGAAGATATGAATCTTGCAGTTGATGACTTGGCGGATGTGATCGTTATTAATGTCATGGCTAAAGCTGGCGATGAAATTTATGGTGAAGATTTGTTTAAAGCCATGAGTTCCTGTGGATTCCATCACGGTGAAATGGATATTTTCCATCGCTTTGAACAGCATAATGGTCATGGGCGTTTATTGTTTAGCGTTGCCAATGTGGTGGAGCCGGGTACTTTCGATCCCAAGAAAGTCGCTACCTTTACTACTCCTGGTATTTGTATGTTCTTAAAATTACCTGGTCCAGTGCGTCCACTGCAGGCTTTTGATGTCATGCTTGATAGCGCCCGTCGTATCTCCAAGTTAATTGGCGCAGATATGAAGGATGAGAATCACAGTGTGATGACGCAGCAAACCTTTGAGCATTACCGTCAACGAGTTGTTGAGTTTGAGCGTAAGCAGCTGTCGCAACGAGCGTTAGCTCGATAAGCTAACAAGTCCTAAAAAACCCAGGCTGGTCCTGGGTTTTTTTATGGGTGTAGAATTTGCACCCATGATCATCTCTGAAATCATGTACAATCCTAGCTATTGCAACGCTTGTTTTTAAAGAGAGCCATCTGTGTCAGAAACATTATCTAAAGACTCGAAATTACAGCAAGAAATCGACCAATTGCGTGAAATCTTACGGGACCATAATTATCGTTATTATGTGCTGGATGATCCTCAAGTCCCTGATGCGGAATACGATCGATTGTTTCGGCAACTGAAAAAAATTGAAGAAGAAAATCCAGATTTAATTACCCCAGATTCACCTACCCAACGAGTAGGTGCTCAAGCACTGGATGAGTTTCATCAAGTCACTCATCGAGTACCCATGCTGTCATTAGATAATGTCTTTAATGAAGAAGAACTGCAGGCGTTTGATAAGCGGCTCAAAGATAGGTTGGATTCCGAAGACACCGTTGAATATGTCTGTGAACCCAAACTAGACGGTTTGGCCGTATCTCTGATATATGAGAATGGCTTATTGGTACAAGCTGCCACCCGAGGTGATGGTCAGACAGGCGAAGATATTACGCAAAATATTCGCACCATAGGGTCCATACCATTAAAACTGATTGGCTCTGGCTATCCCAGTCAGTTAGAGGTTCGTGGTGAAGTGTTTATGCCGCTGCCAGGATTCAATCGTATGAATCAAAAAGCTGCGGAAAACGGCGATAAGGTCTTTGCTAATCCACGTAACGCAGCGGCAGGTAGCTTACGCCAGCTAGATTCAAAAATTACTGCAACCCGTCCCTTGGATATGTATTGCTACAGTATTGGCTTTGTCGAAGGTGGGGAAATGCCCCAGCGTCACTTTGACATACTGCAGCAACTTAAAGAGTGGGGATTCAAAATTAATCCGGAAATTCGTTTAGCTCAAGGCGCTGAACAATGTCAGCAATACCATGATGATATTTTAGCTAAGCGGGATAAGTTGCCTTATGAGATCGATGGTATTGTTTATAAAGTTAATGATATTGGCCTGCAGCAGCGCTTGGGTTTTGTGTCTCGAGCACCTCGTTGGGCCACAGCTCACAAATTTCCGGCACAGGAAGAACTGACCACTTTGTTGGATGTTGAATTCCAGGTCGGTAGAACCGGCGCTTTAACACCGGTAGCACGATTAGAGCCGGTGTCTGTAGGCGGCGTTACGGTGAGTAATGCGACATTGCACAATATGGACGAAGTTGAGCGTATGGGGTTATGTATTGGCGATACAGTTGTGATATATCGTGCTGGTGATGTAATTCCCAAGGTGGTCAGACCAATTCCCGAGAAACGGCCCGCCGATGCCGAACCAATTGTTATGCCTACCCACTGTCCTGTATGTGATTCTGCCATCGAAAAGCACGCGGACGAAGCTGTTGCTCGTTGTAGTGGTGGGCTCTATTGTCAGGCGCAAGTGAAAGAAGCTATCAAGCATTTTGCTTCTCGTCGTGCTATGGATGTGGATGGCTTGGGCGATAAATTGGTGGAGCAATTTGTCGATGAGGGCTTGATTAAGCATGTGGCGGATCTATTTCATTTAACAGTCGAGCAGGTTGCCGGTCTTGAACGTATGGGCGAGAAATCTGCGAAAAACTTAATAGATGCACTTGAGGCTAGTAAAGCCACCACCTTGCAGCGCTTTATTTATGGCTTAGGAATTCGTGAAGTGGGGGAGGCCACAGCGCTTAACCTGGCAAACTTCTATGGATCCTTAGAAAATGTTCAGCAAGCCAGCCAAGAAAGTTTGTTATCCGTCCCTGATGTTGGGCCTGTTGTTGCTGAGCATATCCATAGGTTTTTTCAGCAAAGCCACAATCTGGAAGTGATTCATGATTTGCAGAATTCAGGAGTGCATTGGCCTGAAGTAGAGGTGGATCATGAGGCAGAAAAACCCTTAGAGGGGCTCACCTATGTATTAACGGGTACTTTGTCACAAATGGGGCGTGATCAAGCCAAGCAGTATCTGCAGCAATTGGGTGCTAAAGTATCGGGTAGCGTTTCCAAGAAAACCCACTGTGTTGTAGCCGGCGAGAATGCAGGTTCAAAATTGACAAAAGCAGAATCTTTAGGCATTGATATTCTGGATGAAGAAGGTTTTATTAGTTTTTTAAGGGAACAGCAGCTTTTAGATTAGAACTAAGTATAACAGGAGCAACCAAATGGCTTCCCAAAGCGCTGAAACTAACAATAATAAACAAGCTCCCGGTTGGCCCATGAGTGCCATTGTATCCCTGGTTGCGTTGCTCATTGTGTCTGTCGTGTTTATGTGGGTTTTTAATCAGCAGCAAATGATGCTTAAAGACGTTCAAGCAATAGCTGCTGAGAGCCAAACTCAGCAAGATAAAATGCAAAAGCAATTCTTGAAGTTCGTACAAAACCTTCAGGATGATCGTCGCCAACAAATGGACTTTGTGGTTAAACAGCAGCATTACTCCGCATTAATGGGCCAGCTCTCAGAAATGAGTATGAATACTGAGAGGCAAGATGGTACTGCGCTGGAAGAAACAGTGCATCGTATTAATCAAGCCTATTTCGGCCTGGAACCTTTCCTTGATGAAGAGCAGCGCACTTGGTTAGCTAAACAGTTAAAAGCTCTTGCTAATTTAAGTGCCAAGCTGGCTGATCCTGCTCAAGAATACGAAGAGAATCTGTTAGCGACGAAGACCTCATTGCGACAAATGATTGATGAAACTCATCTAAACTTATATCCAGCCCTTTTTTCACCTCAGGAGACTGAAATTGAAGCACCCGTGGCTGCACCATAAGGCTTTACAGGCATCGTTTATAGTATTTTTTTGTGCTTTCTTGAGCGGTTGTGCCACCTCGCCCCCGAAAAAAGTTAATGATCTTTGTTCCATATTTAGGGAGAAAGATGATTGGCATGAGGAAGCGGTTGATACTGCCAAAAAATGGGGAACAGAAGTGCCTGTGCTAATGGCAATTATGCACCAGGAATCAAAATTCATCGGTGATAATAAGCCAGAGTTTGAGTGGTTCCTTTTCATTCCTTTGGGGCGAGCATCCAGTGCTTATGGCTATGCTCAAGCTCTAGATGAAACATGGGATACTTATATTCGTGCCACCGGTAATCGTGGAGCAGATCGTGATGATTTTGATGATGCTATTGATTTTATCGGTTGGTATTCATCGGAAAGTTATCGCCGCAATAAGATTCGTCGTAATGATACCTATCATTTGTACTTAGCCTATCACGAGGGCCATGGTGGCTTTGAACGGCGGTCCTTTAAAAATAAGCAATGGCTTAAGAATATCGCGAAAAAAGTATCTGGAAAATCCATCCAATACCGACGTCAATATAACAAGTGTAAAGATAGCTTAGACTCTGGCTGGTTCTGGTAAGTGAGGGGTGAATGAAAGACTTTAAACTAACAGGGCAAACTGTTGACCTAAGCAAAACCGCCACATTGCCGGATAAACCTGTTAAAGATAGTCGAGGCAAAATTAAAGACTTACAATTAGAGTTGTTGCGTCAGCACCTTGCCTTTTATAAAGAAAAGCATCGAGCCATTATTGTATTTGAAGGCACAGATGCCTCTGGTAAGGGTGGTGCTATTCGTCGGCTAACCCGTCATCTAGATCCCCGTAGCGCCCATGTATGGCCTATTGGTGCGCCTGATGCTCATGAGAAGCAACACCACTATCTGCAACGCTTTTGGAAAAAACTGCCTACCCATGGCGAGATCACGATTTTTGACCGTTCCTGGTATGGGCGGGTGCTCGTAGAGCGGGTAGAAAATTTCTGTGATGAAGATGCTTGGAAGCGAGCGTATCGCGAAATCAATGAATTTGAGCGCCAGCTTGCTGATGACGGCGTTATGATTATTAAAGTTTTCTTCCATTTATCCAAGGAAACGCAGCGTCAGCGATTAGTGGATCGAATTCAAGAGCCAACCAAGCGCTGGAAAATTACCGTGTCAGATTTGGTTAGTCGACAATATTGGGACAAGTATCAAGCAGCCTATCAAGATATGTTAACCAATACCGCTACTGAAGTAGCGCCTTGGCATGTGATTCCAGCCGATGATAAAGCGAGTGCCCGTTACTACACCTTAAAAATAGTTAGCGATATTTTAGCGAAACATGTTGATACCGCTAAAGTCAGTTTATTAGCACCAGATGTTGCTGCCATGGTCATGGAACAGTTTGGCCCTGAAGTCTTCCAAACGGAAAAGGATTAAGTTGTGTCTGAGCAAATGGTTGAAGTCCCGTGGCAGGAGTTAGCGCCAGAAACGCTAGAAAGCTTGGTTCAGGAATTTGTTACTCGGGATGGTACTGATTATGGTGCATCAGAAATATCCACGGAGCAAAAAGTAGAGCAGGTTATTAATGGCATCAAAAACAAGCGTTGGCTCATCGTGTTCGACACCGAGCAAGAGCAATGCAACATAGTCGACAAAGAAACCTGGTCGCAATTCCAGAAAACATAGGCCGATTACTGGCCCCTCTCTAATTACTTATCGGTAGGAAGAAACAAACCATGGAAGAAGTCAAAATTGTCTACAAGCGAAATTCAGCTTGGTGGATTGCTACCTGTTACCTATTGGGCAGTATTTTCTTTTTAGGTTACGCATTAATTTCCTTAGTTGGGTTATTTGCTAATGTGGGCGTAGAAGGTATTAAAGCAATAAAAGAAGGAGCCGAAGAGCAGCGAGTGGAGGATGCTTTGGCGGTTTCTATAGAAAATTTGATTCAATTGGAAAATTATAAGATTGACTTTAAAGGTAGTGTCGGAACACTCGCACTAACCATTAAAAACGATAGTGAGTATGCCATCAGCTCGGTGCAAATTGAAATTGCAGAGTTAGGTTTGGAAGGGATACCAGTACAAGTTTGGAATCAGTATTTATTAGACCTTGATACTATTTACCCCGGTAGAAATGGTTATGCAATGGAAACATTAAGACATGCAAAGCAAAACAGCTTTAATACTTACTCGGTAAGAATTACAGGCTTTAGTATTGTTGGGGATAATGTTTTACGAGAGATTTGTGAGCAGGGCAAGGAGATCGGTGATGAGGGTTAATCTAAATCCTCCATTTGATCAATCCAGGGTTTTTGGTTCATGTAATTAATAAAGGTGTCAGAATCTACTGCGGGGCTAAAGTAAAAGCCCTGCACAAAGTCACAGCGTCTTTCCAATAAGAAGCGTAGTTCTTCTTCAATCTCTACCCCTTCGGCGACCACTTCTAGGTTCAGGTTCTTGCAAAGCTGGATGATGGTATGAACGATGGACGCCGATTGTGCGTTGCGTACACATTCCGTAATAAAGCAGCGATCGATCTTTAAGCTTGTAAAAGGAAAGCGAGTTAAATAGCTTAGCGAGGAGTAGCCGGTACCAAAGTCATCCAAGGCTACACGCACACCTAGGGAGCGCAAACCTTCTAGTGCTCTTAAGGTTCGATGGGTGTCTTCCATCAAAATGTTTTCAGTGATTTCCACTTCCAGTTGCGCAGGGATCAAGCTGTGGTGATCGAGCGTAGAACGTACTTTTTCAACGATGCCGGATGTCTTTAATTGTAATGCCGATAAGTTAATAGCGGTTCTTACTGGTGGAATTCCTGCCTGGTTCCATAACTTGGTTTTACGACAGGCTTCATGCAGCAGCCATTCTCCCATTTCATTGATTAAGCCTAGCTCTTCGGCCATGGGAATAAATTGCCCCGGGGATATCATACCTTTCTCAGGATGACGCCATCGTATTAGGGCCTCAACGCTGCGTACTTCGCGAGTATGTAAATTAATCTTGGGTTGAAAATGCAATTCCAGTTCGCCGTTGCGTATCGCATTGCGAAGATCATTCTCTACAGACAGTCTTTCTTTAGAACGAGCATCAATTTCACTGGAATAAAATCTAAAGCTATTTCTACCTTGCGATTTCGCGAACAGCATTGCAGCGTCAGCATTACGAAGTAGAGTTTCGCTATTCGCACCATTCACTGGATATAACGCGATGCCGGCACTGGCGGTTATGACCACGCTATTGGCTTTAACCGTGATGGGTGCAGACAAGCGTTTAAATACTTTCTGAATAAGTAAAATAACATCATCAAGTTTGCGGAAGTTGTTTAATAAAATAACGAACTGATCGCCCTCTAGTCTCGCAAGGACATTGCCGGTGCCTTCTTCGGTGGCATGAGGGTCAATAGCCGCTGGGCTTAGCTTGATGCTGCTGGGATCGTCCATCGCTTCCAGCATTCGTTCGGAAACTTTTACCAATAGTTTGTCACCAGCTTCATGACCGAGGGAGTTGTTAACCCGAGTAAACAAGTCCAGGTCTAAAACCATCACCGCTAAGCAACTGGCTTTTTCTTTAGCGCGCTTAACCGCGTATTCAAGATGAGCTTTGAAAAAAGTTCGATTCGGCAAAGAAGTTAATGTGTCATAGTAAGCGAGCTGAAGAATCTTATCTTTGTTGTAGGTTTCTTCGGTGATATCAAGAATGGTGCCGTTGATGATGTAGTCTTGATCACCACGAAACTCGAATTCAGCCTCGTGACGTAGGCGGCGATGTAGGCCTTGCTTGTCAAAGAAACCATGCTCTACCACTAAGGACTTGTCTTTGTTATCGATTGCGTTCTGATAAATCTGACGCACTCTACTTTTTTCTTCTTTAGAAAAGTTTTCATAAACCTGGCTAAGGTTTGGATTGCCTTCATCCGGGAAATCTAGAATGCGTTTAAATTCTTTGGATACGTATAACTGCCGATCTCGGGTATCCCAACTCCAGCTACCCAATTTAGCAATTCGCTCTGCGTTTTCTAAACGGGACTCTCTTTGTTCCAAGGTTTTTAAAACGGTGCTGGTTCTTAGGATATATCGGGTGCGTTGTTCTAGTATTAAATGATTCAGCGGTTTGGTAATGAAATCCGTTGCGCCGGCTTCGAATGCTTTGTTGATTGATTCAGCGTCATCTAGCCCGGTCATAATCATGATGGGGACAGTTTCACTTCCCTGCATAGCGCGAATACGACTGCATACCTCGTAACCATCGATTTCGGGCATAATCAGATCGAGCAACACCAAATCAGGCTGATAGCGAGAAAACTTTTGGATAGCGTCACGGCCATCATTGGCTTCAATGACGTTGAAGCCAGCATCCTGCAGGGTGTCTTGGGCAACAAAACGAATCGCATCGTCATCATCGACGACGAGAATCAGGAAGTCCTTGTTGTTGATATTTATTGGTAGCACGTGCGCGATGTGTAATGTATAAAATGCGAGAGATTTTAAAAGTTTAGCTGGCGATTGGGCTTACGAACAGTGCTTTTATGTTAATGCTCTGAATGTTTCAGTAATTGAGTACTTCCATTGGCGCTAGATATCTGTTGCCATATAACTAAACGCTATGGACAGCAGCAACCTTATCCTGGCGGTAGGCGTTATTTATATAGTCGCTGAGGATGTTAGAAGAGGGTCGCGGGAAGGCAGTCCAGTAAGGGTGGCGGTGATAATAAAAAGATGATGACAAATAGCTGATGAGTACGAACACCATACATTTTCGGCATAGCGACGAAGGAATTGTCGAGCTGGCAGGTCGATGGACCATCGATGGTTTGATGGAAATTAAGGCGGAGATTAATCGTTTTCGTTGGCCGGATATTGATCAGATCACTCTAAAATCCGCCGATGATTTTCGTTTGGACGTGTCTGGCGCCTGGTTACTCAGGCAGGTCGTAAAAGATATCGAGCAGCGTTATCAAAGGGTACAGTTCTTTATCCAAGATCATAATTTGCTCAATTACCTCGATCAACTTGATGCTCGCCCGGTGGTGCAACAACGGGCTCGAAAAATACCGATTGTTGATCATTTGCACAGCCTAGGAGAATGGGCCGTCAATGCTTGGCAAAATCTATTGGATTGGTTTGCCTTTATGGGCGAAGTCTTTGTGCTTTTGTTGTACGGCGTATTCAATCTAAAGCATCTACGAGTTAAATCCATTTCACGACATATCTACACGGCTGGCATTCAGGCCATTCCTATTGTTGCGCTAATTGCTTTCTTGATTAGCGTCGTGCTGGCCTATCAAGGTGCAACGCAGCTGCAACAGTTTGGCGCGGATATTTATACCGTGGATCTGGTGACCCTTTCAGTGCTCAGGGAAATGGGCGTATTGCTTACAGCCATTATGGTAGCGGGGCGTTCCGGTAGTGCTTTTGCTGCAGAAATTGGAGTCATGAAAATCAATCAAGAGGTCGATGCCATAGCGACTATGGGCATGAATCCGTTAGAGGTATTGGTGTTGCCTCGGGCAATTGCATTGGTCATCGCCTTGCCTTTACTAGCCTTTATTGCGGACATGATGGGTATCGCTGGCGCTGCGGTATTGACAGGTCTTCTATTAGATATTCCTTTGATGCAGTTCATAGAAAGAGTTCATGGCCTACTATCAAATAACATGTGGATGTTTTGGGTCGGGATTATTAAAGCGCCGGTGTTCGCATTTCTAATCGCAGCAGTGGGGACTCGCCGTGGTATGCAGGTTAGTACCTCAGCTGAAAAAGTGGGAACCTACACAACCCAGGCTGTTGTGGAGTCTATTTTCCTGGTGATTTTGGCAGATGCACTGTTTTCCATTTTGTTTTCGCGGTTGGGGATTTAGGTTTGAGCCATTTCCTAAAAATTGATGGCATTGTAAATCAGTTTGGAACCCAGGTGGTTCATGATGGAGTATCTTTCACCATTGAGCAGGGAGAAATTCTCGGCATTGTGGGTGGATCGGGTACCGGTAAATCAGTATTACTCCGAACCATCCTGGGTCTGCAGAAACCAACTGCGGGAGAAGTGTGGTTTCAGGGGCGAGGATTGATAGGTACTACCCTTGAGGAGCGCAGTCATTTAATGGCGCAATGGGGAGTGTTGTTTCAAAGTGGCGCTTTGTTTTCGTCGTTGACTGTATCGGAAAATATTCAGTTACCCATGAAAGAACACTACCACCTGCCAGTGGATATGCGCAAAGCGCTAGCCGCAGTAAAATTAA
>JAKSAW010000322.1 GCA_022361455.1 Pseudomonadales bacterium
GAAGGTAACCGGTAAGGCCGTTTGCTTCACCGGATTAACGTTGGCCATTGGTGTGGGCACCTGGATTTTCTCTGATATTAAGTTTCAGGCGAACATGGGTGTGTTGTTAACCTTTATGTTTATTTGGAACATGGTGGGCGCAATCTGGTTATTGCCTGCTTTGGCTAATTTCCTGATTCGCGACAAGATTCCTAAAAAGTCTTGATGGTTGAATTTTTGTAATAAATAGTGTGCTTTAAATTGAAAGCCCTCTGCCTATGGCAGGGGGCTTTTTTTTTGGGGTATGGCTGAGCAGACCTGGGAAAAGTTCTTTTCATGTGGATATTTACAGTAGACAGGGGTTGCGCAAAGAAAGACTATTGACTTGGATATACCGGAACTTTCGTTATTTAGGTCCGGGATATGCCGAAGGATTCTATATATCCAAGCCGGGATATCACGAACCCTTCGGTATTTGCCAGATTAATTTATTATCAGTGATAAAAAATAATAGATTTAAAACAAAAGGTTAGGAGAATTGAGCTTGGATATCACGAAAGGTTCGGTTCACTAAATTGTTAGGCGAGTAAATGAATCAGCTCACTGTCAAAAATGTTGAATTCTACGGAGATGAAACGGCGTGCGTTACGCTTGATAGTGGCATCTCCACAATCCAAGTGTTCTGCCATCTTTGCGGATACCGTGAGGGAGACAAAGTCCAGAATCTTCTGAGGGTGCTGGACGCAGAGGTAAAGGCAGCCTGTCTGTCTGACTGGCCTGCTGAGGTTAAGAGAGAGAAATCGAGAGAGCGAATTGAACAGACTGGCCCGTATTCATATGTTGGCTTTGGCGCGGTGGTAGATCGGGACAATGGCATCATTCAGGTAAATGGATTTTTCATTGAAATTGGCGATCTTCCAACTGAAGATCCAGTTGAGTTCGAGATAATTCGGCTAGATTTGTGGTAGGTGCGCCCAACAAGGTGGCGCAGTGGAGCCAGTTACGCTCCGCATTTTTTATGGTATCGCTTCGCTCTTTTTACCATAAAAAATGCTCCACTACACTGGCCCACTGACCACGGCGTTATGTCAAATGATTACCGATAAATTCCAAAAAGTATTCGAGCTTGAGGAACACAACGAATTCGAGAACGCATTCGCCCTTTTATCTGAACTTGCAGGAAAAGGTTATGGTCTAGCACTACTTGAAATGGCTAGTAGATATCACTCTCCAGAAAGCTATGCTAAAGATATCTATCCAAAATCTCCGGATAAAAGGCTCAGCGAGGAATATGCTTCAAAAGCATTCAAAGCTTTGCACAATGAATCTTTGATCGGCAATGGTGAATCAATGAGAATGCTTGCTTATACCTATTTAGGCTTGAGCTTACCATTCTATGAAAAAGACTTAAGTGTCGGAGAGGATTTGCTTTTAAAAGCGTTTGAAGCTGGCTGCTATGTTGCTGCAAATGATTTATCCACGTTCTATTTAGGTAAAGATATAGAGAAGGCGAAATTTTGGTATAAACAGGCTGATATACACAATTGCAGGGTAATTTACAATGCAGAGTGCGAGACATAACAATTCGTATCAATCGCTCCCGGCGGTCGCTTGGATAGCCAAAGTTACGCAAATTTTTGGCATGGCTTCGCCATTTTATGCCAAAAACCCGCTCCACTTAGTCTGCCATTGTACTTGGCGTTGTGTGTCTTCCCGATGCTAACATCATGAATCAGGGAAATTACTTACCCTACGAATGGATTCTATAGGCTTCATTAAATAAAGGGATCTCCAAACTGTGATCGATAAAGCCATATCGCACTGGAAAAAGATAAGACAAATACCCCTTGCTATTACATCAAGAGCAAAAGAGTCATTGTCTCTTTGGAACGCCAAAGGTTGGCAATATCTATATCTTGGGAGAAACAGGCTTTTCAATCTCAAGTCTAAATATGCTGGCAGATTAAGTTTGACCTTTCTAGCAGTGCTAATGATTGCAAGTGCAATCTCAGTTCCAGCACTTCAAAATTATCTAGAACCATATTTTTCCCAATCAGGACGACTAGACTCGATTAGGGCGCTATTCCTTTCTCTTGGTGGTGCCATGATCGGCGCAACCGCGATCGCGTTCTCACTCATTATGTTTGCAATGCAGGTAAATGTAGAGCGCATGCCGCATGGCTTATTCAGGAAGTTTAGCTCAGATGTAAGGCTCCTTGGCGCATTTACTTCTACATTCTCATTGGCATTGATCATCACAGCATTTTCACTAATTCCTGATAAATCCTGGGTGTCCGTCGCTACATCAGCAACAGTCTGGTCCTCGTTTTTAATTATATTGTTATTTGTGCTTGCGTATCGAAGGGCGCTTGCTTTGATTAGCCCTACTATGCAACTGGGCCTTGTAGTCGCTGACACAAAAAGAGATTTTAAAAAATGGGATAGAGCAATAAAACGAACGACGCCGCTACTTCGGGAAAATGCAAATGGTGGAGCGGAAGATGACGAATTAAGAAGTAAGTACGATATGGACCGTGTTACTTACTTTCAGCTAAATCCAAACTGGACATCATCGGCCGATCAGGCCATATCCTATTGTATTGCCTTTTCAAGGCGCTACGCTGAACAAGGCGACCATGAGGTTTCGCGGGTTGCGCTTAATGGGATAGTAGCAATTAATGCGTTATATATTAAAACAAAAGGAAAGACTTTTTTCTCAAACAGCTACTTTTTTGATAACCCACTTGCATCTGACAATTTTCTAACAAATACACTTGAACATTTTCGGCAGAATATCCAAGTAGGCATTTCACGAAAAGATGAGCAATTCATAGAACAAAATTTACATAGTCTGCTTCAGCTCACGCAGCTTTATTTGTCCATTGAATACGGCGATGTACATGCTGCACGGTCGCATGCTCATCTAGTGTCTGGCTATCTGACAAGTGCAGTAGAAAGCGTTATTCCGCATGATATGGCTGATGTATTAATTGAGGGCGTAAGCCTACTCGGAAATGCAGGTCGACTAATCGTACATAACGACAAGCCTGAGTACATAGCTACTATCTCTGAGAAAATTGCACTAATCGCTTGCACAGGCACAGTTAACAAAAATTACCAGCCGGTAACTCAAGTGGCAGTAAAGCAGCTCGCAAGACTGACGTTCGAATTATTGAGAAGCGAGTCATGGAGAGTGAGTTATGCAATCAAAGAGGTTCGAGCTGATGTAAAACTGATTGCTGAAATATACCTAAAGATACCGGATGCACCGCTAACAAGAGTACATAGCACAAGCTTAGCGCCTTACTATTCAGGAACCAGTAACGATACATTAATGGCATGGTTTACGGAGCTAGCAAATGCTTTATCCAATGCAGAACCCGGCGATAAGGCAGCACAGCGAGTTGTTGGCCATATAGAGGAGTGGGGAGATGGGTTATATCAAACTGAAAAAGAATTATTATTGCTGGCTATTGAGAAAAGATCTCAACTTACGTTCGATTTAATCCAGTGGATAGTACACATCACAAAACTACTCTTCGCTGTTTCTTGTTCGGATGTTTGCAATGATCATCATAGAGATAAACTAAGAAAATCGGCAAGTTGGTTGATTAGTGTGCTCTCTTGGATTCCTGATGATGAAGAAACAATAAAATATATAGAAACGTTCCGTATCGCAGATAATATCTTCGAATCCGCAGTAGATGCACATAAACGTGGTTGCGATATCGAAGCACTTGAAATTCGAAGCTTACTTCTTCGCTGGACACGTAAGGTCGGTAAATATCAGACTGGTTGGGCATCCTTAGAAACTGCTTGTTGCGGCTTGGCATGCTTGAATCTAATCCTTGAATTGCCTGATGAGAAACTGTTCACTGATATTGATACATATATTTCCAAGGACGATGCCCCTAATTTTGATATCCGATCAAGGACCGCGTTTGACCTACATAAAGAAGCAGATAGATACCGCTCCGGATATGGTCACAGCAATATAGATATGGCAATGGTGCATGCCGACCAATCGAGACTTAGTATACTACTGCATGGAATAGCAGATCATTTATGTCCAGAAACTCATGACACTGGAACAGTTGAAGATTCGGATGAAAGCTAGGATGTACCACGCAAGAAGTAGCTGCACCGGACAAAATACTCGCTACGCTCGTATTTTTCCAGTGAGCTAGGCGTTAAAGGTCTACCATGCTTCGACGCATAGATGAGTGGCACAAGAGTACTTGGGAATTTATTATTGCTATGGTTGCAATGATAGGCCCTGCACTTGGAACAGCTGTTTATTGTGCTTATCAAGTATCTTTGGGTAACGGCCTATTACAATTTCGCCTCGGCTTTATTGATGTTCCAAAATACTTGGGGGCCGGGGCATCGTACCTAGATGTATTAATACTGGATGGTCTTGTTGTTTTGGCGCTAATTATTGGTTTTGGTTATCGTTACTATCATTTTCGCCACGAAAGAGATTTTATTAAAAAGTACAATATCGAAGCAGAAACGGGCTTTAAATCCCTATTCTCAAATAAACCTCGTAGTAGCGGCAAGCATGGGCACTACGATTCAAATGATCACGGTGGTTTCGGTGGTAGCGACTAAAACCTTTAACAAGGGTAGGCAACATCGGCAGTGCCAAAAAGCGGCACTGCCTGGACTCGCTACACTGCGTTTCGCTCGCCGCTGCTACCGGCGTTATGCATCCTAAAGGAAAGAGATGGATTACTCAGTCTACGAAAAGTGGGTTACTAAAAGTTTTCGTTGGATTAGAGATGATAGGGATTCTCATATACCTCATCATATTCAAATGCTTGGAATTGTTGACGCCGAGCTAAGGGGGGTTAGGTATGAAGATATATTCGATTCTTCTGGTAATCCCAAAGAAGATGCTGATGGAATCCTTACTCTCGAAAGACATCAAATAAAAGCCCAGCTTTGGGTGCTTGGTGCATATGAGCTTGTACGAATGATTTCTCAACGCCTCAGAGAAGATGAGAGTTTGGCTCAGCCACAATGTATCGAAAAAGTTGTGGAGGCTAAAAAGCTATTTGAGAGGGTGAGAATACCGATGGCTAAATTAGAGCCAAGTAAGCGCCATGGAAAAACAGATTTTGAAGTGGCATATGCTGGCATGGGGCCGAAGGGTTTAGGGTGGAAAGTAGCTCCCGATACGGTTATATATCAAGAAGAACTATCAGAAAAATTATATGAAATGTTTACCCTTATGTGTCCTAGAAGGGCATAACAAGTCAATCAACTTCGCACCTATGGCGCCGGACGCAGCATAGCTGCGCCGGTTTTTGAGGCGTTATGCATATACGGAGTATTATTAAATATGAAATGGATTATTTATAGTTCGATCTTAATAGTTGTTTTTGGTTGTACTGTTAATCAACCGAACAGTATCGAACAAGAGCCTGGCGTTAATAACGTAGTGACTATACAAAAGGAATTTCCACCACAAATATGGTCTGACCACAAATTACTGGATATAAGTGAATCTAAATGCGCTGACAAAAGTAAAGAAATATTGTCATCGCTGGGCTTCGTAGGCGTTGTAAAAAGCTCCCACGGGGAGTTTGTGTATGGGAATTATTCCAATAATAGAGCCGCTATAAAATGTATCCAAGTAGAGGGTAAGACCTTTGTCTATGCAGTGGTCGCAGGCCCGAAAGTTGAGGTCGTCGAAAAGCTAAGAAATGAGATAATGTGGCAACTTTAAAAAATGCATAACAAATTGGTGAACGGGAACAGAGACCTGACCCGATAATGCGCACACCTCCAACTAGCAAAGTGGAGGTGTCAGATGGCACGAAGAAAGCGATACAATCGATACGACGATGAGTTCAAGTCTACGGCAGGTGGAATAATTTAGATCTCAGCCCTCGCGCAAGCCGAGATGTTTCACGAAAGGTTTAAAGTCTTTATCTGAGAAAAGAAGAGGGAGTTTCTGTTCTATGCAAAATGTCGCAATTATGACGTCAGCTGTCTTACGAATAGTAATTCCTTTTTTTCGTAATCTTCTAAAGTTGTCAGCGCTTTTAACTGCCATGCTTTGGCCAAGCATTTCAAAAATGGTCAAGTCTTCGAAAAGTTTGCGTGCGGTCTTGTAGTCCTTATCATGTCTAAACCC
>JAKSAW010000460.1 GCA_022361455.1 Pseudomonadales bacterium
ATACAACTTCTAGAAATTTCAATACAAACAGATACTTAGAAAGGACAAAGAAAACACTACAAAGCGCACCATAGGGGTCGGATTTTTCTCCAAAAAACCTCAACTGAGGTAAAAATTCGGGCAAAAACCCACCCATCTTGTGGTTAACAGACTTACTTCAGGACGGACTCTAATGCTTGGGTTCGGCCAGCTCAGCAGATGCGCGCTAGCGCTCGAGCTGGACAACATTTTCATGGTTTTCAAACTGACTACGAAACTTGAAAACAAGATGACTATCAACGGTTTTCAAATTGCGCTTTTTTAGCTCCATGACACAACCCTTATCTTTCAAGTGATAGAACCACATACGCTTTAGATGTTCAGGGGTATAAGCTTGCAGCTCATCAATATAAGTATGAGATGGTTGAGGTGTTAAAGAGATGTCATGGAAAATCAATTCATTCTGACTGGCATAGTGTGAAATGATTTCTGGAATAGGCTTAGTGTCACCGGAATACAAGAAGCTACCTGGCAAACAAAGGCCATAACTAAATCCGGGTGAATGATGGCGAGCTTCAAAGCAAACAAATTTAAATTGATCGAGCCAAAAGCTTTCCCCTACTGGGACAACCTGAAAAGCATCCCAAAAGTTAGCTCCACCTTCAGCCAAGATATTATCTAGACTCGCTAAGCGTTGATGAAGAAGGCTCACTAATTTGTGAGGAACGAATAACTTGATCAAAGACCTAGAGCACGCGTTTCCAGAATCCATACGATTAAAGTAGGCTTCATAAAATAAGCTTTCCAAGCCACCGATATGGTCCAAATGAGCATGGGTAATAAAGATTGAATCAGGCAGACAATGGTAACGCCCCTTAAAGGCTTGTAATACGCTAAAACCAAAGTCGATAACAAGATACTTATTAACTTCAGTTTTCTCGCAGCAATATTCAAACACCGCAGAGCTATTGCCAAATTCCTGAGAACTGGCACTACCAACGCCTAAGAACCTCAACTGCATCTCGTAGCAACCCTTTGCTCAGTGAGTGGAGTAAGAAAAAATGACAGTAATACATTTACAGGCAATCGGTTTCAGAATCATGATCTTAAGATGTAACGAATATTAAATTCATCAATTGGAAACAATTGGTAATAGTGCTGTTAAAAATTCGCAAATGCCAATAAGTCACTCTAACAACAGCACTAGAAGTTATAAGTTATTCTCTCACCAATTGACTCTGCTATTCATTGATAGCGTTTTGGTCTCAATACATCACAAGATATTCAAGAAACCTCCTTAGAATTTTTGAGTAATCGTCACCCCATATAAAACGACCCTTTGAGCTGAGAAAACCATGATCCCAGAGCAGTTGATTCATTACGTAGAACCACTCAAGCCCAGCGATTCGGTGCTAGAGGTTAGTGATCGTTTTGCCAAGTGTGAAAAGCTCAAGTCTGTTTTATCTCTCCCAGTAGTTAGAAATGGCAAGCCTGTCGGACTGGTAAGCCGCCATATGCTTGATGGATTAATGCTTACCCGCTACGGCCGCGAGCTGAATGGCAAGAAAACCATGTTGGAAATCATGCGTTTAGATCCCATCATCGTAAACATCGAGCAGCCACTGATGGATGCAGCTAATGCCATTTCTAAGAAAATCACCAGCCCAATCAGCGAGGACTTTGTCATCGTTCGCGGCGATCAATACATGGGGATTGGATTTATAGTGGACATTCTGCGCTTAATGGAAAACGACCTTCGCGAGCGCACCATTGAAGTAGAGGTAGCCGCTCGCGCCAAGGAACAATTCTTAGCAAATATGAGCCATGAAATTCGCACCCCCATGATAGGCCTTGTGGGCATGTTAGAACTGCTAAGAGACACCCCATTGAATCAAGACCAAAAGAACTATCTCAATACTGTGGACTCTTCATGCCAACAGCTAATGTCTCTGATTAGCGACATCTTAGATTATTCAAAATCAGAAAAAGGTAAGCTGAGCCTGGAATGTGTTGAGATCAGCATTCCTCATCTCATACAAGATTGCCTAGACATCGCCTACACCAATGCCTGTCAGAAAAGCCTTGCGCTTAGCATGTATATTGCGCCAGACGTACCCCAACAATTATTGGGTGACCCTGATCGAATCAAGCAAGCTATTGGCCACCTACTCAACAATGCGATCAAATTCACTGACAAGGGTTACGTTGCCTTACATGTCCTGAAAGATCATCAACAACCCAATTCAGATAAGACCAAATTAAAATTTGAAATTGTCGACAGCGGTATTGGCGTGCCATCTCACAAAGTGGACAAGTTATTTCGCGGTCTCTCAGCAGTAAAAGTTGAAGACAATGGCGCTGATGTATCAGGACTCGGATTAGCCATGTGTAAACGTATCGTTGATTTGCACGAAGGTGAAATGGGTGTGGATACAGAAGTAGGCCATGGCTCTTTATTTTGGTTTAGCGCCCAATTCAATAATCACCCAAACGAGTCGGCATTTTCTTATGACTTCAGTAATTTGGATTCTAAGATAATTATTGATATGGACGGTTTGGAGAACCATTACATCGAAAGACAGCTAGAAGTATGGCGAACACCCATTGATAAAAGCGGAATCGATAAATGCCAAAGCGACAATACAGTATCTATGTATCCCCATATATTTATTAGTAACGATGCATCAAGAATAAAAAACCTCCTAAAACTAAAGCTTCCACAACGATCTATCGTAAATCAATTTATTTACGTCACAGATAGACCTCACGACAA
Organism: Pseudomonadales bacterium; assembly: GCA_022361455.1. Lineage (GTDB taxonomy): Bacteria > Pseudomonadota > Gammaproteobacteria > Pseudomonadales > Ketobacteraceae. The sequence goes on from JAKSAW010000460.1 coordinate 2,753, forward strand.
AGAGTTTAATCAGGGCAACGTTCAGACGTTAAGAGCACCCATCACACCCGTTCGAATAGTAGACGCCTTGAACCAACTTAAACCTGAAACTAAAAAGCGAACTACAAACAAAGTTTCCACAAAGCACAACGCCTCAGAAAACCATCGAACTGGATTTGATCACCTTTCTGTTTTGGTGGCAGATAATAATAACGTAAACCAGAAAGTATTGACTGCCTATCTAGAAAAACTCGGCATCTTTTATAAACTCGTAGAAGATGGCGCCAAGGCAGTAAGCGAGTACCACTCTAATCCAATTTATGACCTAGCATTAATAGGCATTAATATACCGAAACTTGATGGCTACACCTGCGCTGAAAGCATTGCGCAAATAAGTTATGAGCTAGACATACTTAAACCAGTGATCGTGGCATGCAACACCGACCAACAAAAAAATGATCAGCGGGACTCACTAGCGATTGATGAGTTTCTTTCAAAACCACTAAGACTTAATCAACTGATTAAATTGCTGGATAAATTTCAGTTACGACATCACAGCAAACGAGACAAATCACATATCTGTTAGAAAACTGCAGTAGCAAGCAAACTGGCAACTACACACCAGGCTACAATCCACAAAGCAGATGCATTCCATGTGGTGATAAGCAGCAGCCCTACTATAGCAATACAAACATCCACCGAAGAAGTAATTGCAGTTGTAAAGATAGGATCGTATAAGGCTGCTCCCAGCAATCCAACCACAGCGGCATTAACACCAGCCACCGCTCGCGCCGCTTTTGGCCCGCGGGCAAGTTGATGCCAAATAGGAAGCATACCACCTAGCAATAAAAAGCCAGGGATGAAGATTGCCAACAATGCAGTGATAGCAATGCCGAAACCGCCTTGTAGCTGCCCTAAATAGGCAGCAAATGAAAACATGGGTCCGGGAACCGCTTGAGCCGCACCGTAACCAGCTAAGAACTCACTTTCAGTCACCCACCCTGGAGACACCACGGCTTCTTCTAACAAGGGCAACACCACATGACCGCCGCCGAAGACTAGCGCACCAGATTGATAGAAATGTTGAAACACATTTAACACACTATCATTTACCGTTGGAATGAATGGTAACAAAAATAGCAGCAACAAAAATAAACTAACCAGCACCCAACCCAGTTTAGCGCTATATCCTAAAACGAAGCCTGAATCTGTAGTGGGTTTTACGTCTCGACATAAATAACCACCTAGCACAGCACCCACTGCCACTACAGCTAACTGTGCAAAAGCAGTATCCGCCAATAACACGAGTACCGCCGCCCCAACGGCAATCGATTTTCGAATCGGATCAGGGCATAAACCAGCAAGCATACCACGCAGTCCATGAGCCACCACCACAAGCGCTACTAACTTCAATCCATGAAGAAATGCCCCACCTATTTCGTTCCCAAACAAAGGCAACATGGTAGCGAATAAGATTAACAACAATACCGATGGCGCGGTAAAAGCGGTAAATGCCGCTAACGCACCTAGCCAACCACCTTTTACCAACCCAATTCCAAAACCCACCTGACTACTCGCAGGCCCAGGCAAAAACTGAGAAATAGCTAAAAGCTGTGCGAATTGACTTTCAGATAACCAACGCTTTTGCTCGACGAAGGCCTGCCGAAAATAACCAAGATGGGCAATAGGCCCACCAAAAGAAGTAAGACCTAATCTAAGAAAAGTGGTAAAAATAACAGCTGCGCTCTGACTTTGAGCACGGCTGTTAACATCTTGCGTATTTGGCTCTGGTTGTTGTCCGGATGAGGAGGTTGTATCCATAGATTCACTTAAATCACTTACTGCGTTTGAACTGAGATTAATTATTTTGCCACAAGATAATGAACGCTAAATAAGTTTTCATCGTCGACCCAACTTTTTATGACTTCTAAGCCTGAACCACTGGCAAGCTCAGCAAAACTCGCCAAGGTATATTTGTAAGAATTCTCTGTATGAATGGTTTCACCAGCAGAGAACTCAATATGAGTATCATCCAGCCTAACAACATGATCCGCTTTACTGACCAAATGCATCTCAATACGACGATGATCTTCGTTGTAATAAGCTAAGTGATCAAAGTTATTTTCCCTAAAGTCGCCGTCGAACAAGTTATTAATATTACTTAGCATGTTCAAGTTAAACTGTTCCGTAAGGCCACTCTTATCATTGTAAGCAGCATTCAAGCGTTCGGTAGACTTATGCAAATCTACACCAATCAATACGCCACCCTGTTCACTCAGCGAATCGAGCGCAATCCAGTCGCGCATTTTTGTTAAAAACTGCACGGCTTCATTAGGAGTCATATTCCCTAATGTAGATCCTGGATAAAAAACGACTCTATTACCGGTCGGTATATTTTTTGGTGGCACATTCAAGCTAGAAAAGTCAGCGCACACTGCATGAATATCTAGCCAAGGAAACTCCTGCGATAGACTCAATGCAGAACGATGCAGAAACTCTCCAGCAATATCCATAGGAACATAAGCTTTGGGTCTCAATTCATCTAAGATCAATCTAACTTTTTCACTACTGCCACTTCCGGGCTCAATCAGCACCGAATCCACACCGCAATAGCCCGCGATTTCCTCAGCATTGTCATTAAGAATGGATCTTTCTGTTCGCGTGGGATAGTACTCTGGCTCAAGAGTAATTTGCTCAAACAATTCCGAACCACGAGTATCATAAAAATACTTGGGACTAATGGTTTTTTGCGGCCGCTTTAACCCTGCTAGCAACGCAAGCTTCTCATTTTGTGCAACCGAATGATGGCGGGCATAAACTACATTCCCCTGCTGCTTAACTTCCAACGCTACCTCTGACATGGTGCTTCCTTTTTCTTATTTTAAATTTATTTAGCTAACCGAATTCCAAAAAATTGCCAGCGATCCGCTGGATAAAAGAAATTTCGATAGGTCGCTCGAACATGATCTGGAGGACTCACACAAGATCCACCACGCAACACCCATTGATTGCACATAAATTTACCATTGTATTCACCGATCGCATCTTTGCTGGCACTAAAACCGGGATAGGGTCGATAAGCACTGGCAGTCCACTGCCAACACTGATCATAGAGTTGCGTCAATGGATCAGCATTATGATTACTATCGGGATGAAAGCGCAAAGAACTATCACGACTAAAACGCTGCTGGCTTGCCGCATATTCCCACTCAAACTCAGTCGGCAAGCGCGCACCATCCCAATTCGCAAAGGCATCTGCTTCATAAGCACTCACATGACACACTGGGCTTTGCGGGTTCCGAGACTGTAATCCATGCAAAGTAAACTCTAGTGCTTGGCCATCTTTATCACGCCAATACAGTGGTCGCTCCCATTGCTGAGCCTGCACTTCGGTCCAGCCATCCGCCAACCAAAATTCAGGACGTTGATAACCACCGTCATCAATAAATGCTTGGAACTCAGCATTGGTGACTAAGCGGCTTGCTAGCTTAAACGGCTGAAGCAAGTGGTCATGCTTTGGCGATTCGTTATCAAAGGAAAAATCATCGAGCGCTTCTGATCCTTCAACGCCCATGGACACAACCCCGCCCTCAAACGCTACCCACTCAGTTTGGCAAACATCTTGAAAAGCCTCCTTGCTACCTGCGGAATTAGTATCTATCGGGATATAGGTGGGACAAATGGGATTCTTGGATAGGGAATATTTGATGTCTGTTAATAATAATTCTTGATGCTGTTTTTCGTGCTCAATACCAAGCACACAGCGACGTTTGATCTCATCAATGTGCGCATGCTCAGTGTGCTGCAACAATTCACACATTGCTGAATCAATAGTCTCGCGATACTGAGTAACGTCCTCTAATGAAGGCCGCGACAATAAACCTCGTTGCGGGCGAGGAAATTGCTCACCAATACCATTGTAATAGGAATTAAAAAGCACTTCGTAGATTGGATCGATGGGCTGGTAGTTCGCACAAAAGGGTTTCAATATGAATGTTTCAAAAAACCAGGTAGTGTGTGCCAAATGCCACTTAGGCGGACTGGCAAACGCTGCGGCTTGCAAGCAATAGTCATCTCGCTCAAGCGGCTCGCAAAGCTGAAAGGAACGCTGACGAGTCTGTAGAAACTGCTCAGCGAGTGATAAAGTCTGCTTCTCCATGCTGCCCCTCAATTATTGCCTGTTATCGTTGTATTCATTGGCAAATTCAATCTCTTATGCACCATTCACTGCAGTGAAGCTCACAACAGTCTGCCAAGTTTAGAAAAAGCTCTATAGTGCCACTCATCAGTAGGAGATATCCATACCGACAGTTTGCATTGCAATATAGATCACTTAGGGACAGATTTCATATCCAAGCTAAGCCAGCCCAAAGCGACCACACTATAAGCGAATTGTTTAATTTATATGAAGTATTACGAAACAACTGATCAAACAATAAGCCTTTAGAACGCTACATTACCGCACTAACCAAAATGACCAGCGAACCAATCCCCATTACCGTAAAAGTCGATGCCAAGCCAAACACTCTAAACCGAAAATCTTCTTTAACCTGACTGTTGCTGTACGCATGGGACACACGTCCTGCCAATAAAATTAAGCAAAATATATGGGCAACCCAAGCGCTCTGAGTTTGAAGCTCAGCAAAGTAGACAAGCAACAAGGAAAAAGGCACATATTCTGAAAAGTTTCCATGAGCGCGAATGGCGCGACTTAACTCAACGTGATCACCATCACCAATAGCAACCTGGTACTTACGCCGCGCCATAATCACCTGGCGGCTTAAGTAAATAAAGAACAATCCAAATATCGCTGCATAAAAAGGAGTTACCAACATGTCACCTACACCCAAGTTATAGAAATGGTTTAACGCAATAAAAAACTATCAAAATCTAGTCGGCGCCTAGCTATCTAGATACTTTTTCTCATCAAAGGTTCGCACCAAGCTAGGAAAAAATACCGTCAAGGCAGTTACAATGAGCCCATTCAAGAAACCTTCAGAGTAAGACAATAAAACCACCATCAAGCTTTTGTCATAAAGCGTTTGCAGTAACGACCACTGCTGATTAACTAGCAACACCAAACCTAATACCAGCAAACTCACCAGCAAGGTCGCAATAGAACCGAAAAAACCGCCACCCAATAAAAATACAAATAGATTTTTTGACTTATGCAGAATAATCCAGCGAAAAATAGCATATGAAACTGCCGCTGGGACAACAACAGCTAGCAGAAAATTGACAGATAATACTAACGACAGCTGATCGAACCAGAGCGCCAACATTAACTGAGCGGAAGCGCCAATAATGACGCTCAAGGACCAACCAAACACAACTACCAGAGATGTCATCATTAGAAAATGAATAGAAACGCCATCCACCCAACTAATTTGCAGCAACATCATAACCACTAGAGACAACCAAGCCGCACAAAAAGCATGTTGCCGTTCAGATTTTTGCAATAATGCTTTCCATGGGGAAAAATAGGCAGCCACTATCAAAACGATAATGGCAGTGATGACACTCAGCCAGAGAAAGGGTTCGAGAAAATAATCGGCTGAGATATTCATACAGTGAATGCTACTTAACAGCTAAAACCATCTAAGTTTTTGTTGATAGACTCTCTCTTTGGCATCAAACCATTTATTATTCGCTTTATTCTCGGCAAACACCTGGCTACGAATCTTTTCCACTTTCTCTTTTACCTCGCGACAGCTCTTCATAATACCGATTTCTGACAATCGCTTATCGAGTTCATGGGCCATTTGAATCGCATATTTCTTATGCACGGATTCATGTTGCGCCACCATTCGCACATAATTATCCCAATTCTCCGCAAGCACTGGATCAGCCTCCCACTTATTCTTCCAATGGGGCAAGGTAACCGTCACATTTAAAATAGGCTTGTAACTGTAAAGGCGGCATTGGTACAAAGCTGCACTAAGGCGATATTGCAATTGCAGATCATACGCCGTCCAAGCGACAGGCACCCCGTGTCGAGTTCCATTGTTAAGCTCAACGTTTTCACCAGCCCTACGGATATGTTGCCATATCTGTTTACGACTTTTGGCACTAAATTCATAATGTTGCGTTTTGGTATTAATCACTGGCTCCGCCATTACCAAACCGCTTCCAACGATCCCTATCAGAAACAACCACAATTTCATTAACTCGCCCCTATCGATACAGAGTAGACATCAAATCTCGCTAACCGACCAGATGGTACCATAAAACGAGTTATAGCCTTGAGGGTGATCAAACGAAACCACTTAGCTTTGTGGGCCTAATTTGCTCAATGCCGCCTTTAATTCATTAAGTGCTGCCACCGAAAAGCCACGATCATAGAAATAGACAATGCGACTGTCCGCATCCAGCAACACACAGCGGGCATTATTAGGATTGGTGTTGCCAGTAAATTGTTGAACGCGATCACCATCTTCATAAATAGTGATTACCGCGCGCCACAACTCATCAGGGATTCCAGCACGCATGCCGCTGTCAATTTGGCGACTAAATAATCGCGGCACGAATCCTTGAATCGCTGGCAATTCATAAGTCGCCACTTTTGTTTCTGTCATATCCAGGCCGATCAACCAACGATCAATATCGAATTGCGACGCTTGCTTGTAACCAATGAGGAATAATACCGGTTGGCCTTTAAATTGCTCTGGGATGTCATACTCTTTATCAGAAAGGCTTGTACCTTTCACAGAAGGAAAAAGCTCGCCTACGGGAGACTGGTTCGTATAGGTAGTTGTACAGCCTTGCAACCCCGCTAATATCAACAGCAAACACGCGAGCAAAGAACGATTAATCATATTTTCCTCTTTCTTGGTAATCTGGGAAAGATAAGATGATGATTTATAGAATATATCTAGCAAGATGTAAAAAATATGTGAAGCGATTAAACGCTTGCAGTTATCAGTAACGAAACCGCCGAATCAGAATCCTTCGACTTGGTCTCTTCAAACTCAACCATAGAAAACTCTTGGCGATTTAACAGTGCAAGCCAACTTTTCTGGCTTCGACAATACCAAGGGGCTGGATCACTAAAAGCATCACTAAAACCCTGCCAAGACCCTTGGCACCAACCCGACTCATCTTCACCTAAACCTGCAACGCTGGGAGGCAATGTTTGAATCACTAAGCTCCCTCCAGGATTCAATAGACTTGGCACAGTAGCTAACAAAGATTCTACCGAGTTTTCTCCGAACAGAGAGAAATTACAAACCACAACATCAAAGCACTGAGGTAATTTATTTTTCGCTAAATCTTGGTAGGACATTACTAAGAAAGTGCCACGAGCTTGAGCTTGCGCTCGCTCAATTAACTCAGGCACCACATCTACACCCGTTACCTTCACCCCCAAATTCTCTAGCTGAACGGCCAACCAGCCTTCGCCACAACCAACATCAAGTACAGTCGATGGTTTATGCTTCATTATCCCATTTACTATTGCTTGATTGGTTACACTGGTGCGAGTCGCGATTTCATTGTTGGCGATCGCCCCAATCCAGGGTTCTGCATTCTTGTGCCAAGAGTAAATAATTTGCGTTTCAAAATCAGAAGTATCATTTCGATTGGACACTTTAATCATCATCCCTATTCAAAAAAACATCCACTTCGCCATTCATTGCCACACTCACATGAAACTCAATGGGTCGGCAACAAACCTGGCAATCCTCAATATAGTGCTGCTGATCTTCGGAGCTATCAATTAACACGTCGATTAATTCACCACAATATGGGCAGCTAACTTTTTGTTCAATAAGTTCATCCACCTGTCACCCCCCAATCTGGTAGTAGTCTCTTTATTATTAAAGGCGTATGCTTTGTTCGTTGATATCTGCAGTACAACCATCCCTTCAAAAATAAAATACTCGGAGCCATCATCATGGACATGGGATCAGTAAAAATTGCAGTTGGTCTAGATCTAGAAGTTATAGACGATATTTTAAAATACGTTTATGAGCAATCCGCTCTTTCCGCCCCTATAGATTTAAATATCGGCATCGGCGATGAATCATTACCCGCTGTAGATGCTCGCTTATTATTACCGACAACCGAAGTTAAAGATATTGATACCATCGCGCCAAGATTAGGTGTGCGCATTAATGGTGAGCTATCACTTTTTGGTGGCGACCCTTCGCCATTAACAGCATGGATCGAAGCTATCCCGCAAGTAATTAATGTGCCCGGCGAAGCGCCACAAGCAGGATTGCGCTTAGGCGTGCTTGAAGACGTAGAACCCGCTTGGTTTCAATCCACCTTAGAGCTGCTGCTCAATGAAAATGTAAATGAGGTTTTAGAGACTGTCACCTTACCTATTTATGACAGTTTAATCGAACAATTGGCTCCTTCTTTGGATCCACAACCTGCAAAAGATACTTGGTCTGCGGGTTTTATGGTGGGTCGACCAAATAATATCGATCGACCTCATATTACTCCGGTTGAAAACGGCACACCGTTTGTGTCATCCGTTGAACACCGCGCTACGGTGCCCTGCTTATTGCTCACCTTAGCCATGCCTGGTGATGATCCCCGTTTATCCAATGACCGATCTATTGTCACCCGCGGTAGCGGCTTGCAAGTAGCTATTGCTCGCGATGCCATGGATATCGTGATTGCCGAGAAGGCAGCGGAAATGGTGGGTGAAGATATTGAAGGTGCCACCATTAAAGCCCTCACTTTGCAAATGCATGACTTAGGCATGGAAGTACACGGCGAAGCGGAAAAAGATGAAGCCGACATTACCTGGGATGGCATTATGGTAATGCACTGGAGCCGGTGGTATTACTTGAAAAGCGGAGCCATGCGACACTTTCCCGGTGGTGGCCGCATCAGTGTGTTAACACAAGGGGTAGACGTAGAAGTTGATCTACCTTGGTGGGTAACACTGCTGCAAGTTGTTTTGTTTGTGATAGGTCCTATCGGTTGGATCTTACATAGTATTTTCTTAGCGCCCGCATTAGACGAAGCTGACGACGCTCCCGGCGTTGTTCGTAACGGCTTAAGCGACGAAGTAAGCGCGGCATTTGCAGATATGCTGGAAAGCTTGTCTGGCATCACCGGAATCGCACCGATACCCATGAAATTATACGGACGGGATGCCTGGGTTTTAGATGGTCACTATATCTATACCAGTCTGCTGATGGCTGGGCATCATGACGCAACTTTTGTAGACATTATTAAGGACCAATTTGCGGTACCTGGTGCTCAAGGGGAGTCTGTGGGTTACTTCGTGCTTAATAGCGGCCATGACGTTTCACCAGAAGAAGGCGGCGAACTTATGAAAGAACAGATTCTTAGAGTAGAAGGTTATCACGGTGTCGCCGCTCCCTATGGCTTTTACGTGCGATCAAATCCAAATGACAACCTAGAAGATAATTTGGTTGAAGAGCCAGAGGTTGATTTCACTTAAGTTTTTTTATCACTAGTGAACTATTACCAATTGGAAGCTGCATTCCAACCTCTGCTTGAAGCGAACCCTAGATTATGATCGAAACTCTTATCATTCTGTGGTTCGCTTCGAGCGAAGAGGATAACGACATGAAATCTTTAATCGTGATTCTTTCTGGTTTTAGTGGCAGCTGGTGGCTAACCGACATATCGTCAGATAACGCGCTATTCAGCGTGGTTGGCCCCATAGGCGTGATAGCCTTTCTAATCGCCATGTTGCTATGGCTGGTCACTAGAGGTGGCATGGGCAGCAAAGTGCCGGGCGGATCTACCGGCGGCTTCATTGATAGCAGTAACTTCGGTGGCGACGATTGTGGCGGCGGCGGTGACTGCTAGTTCACAGAAGATCGCATTACAAAACAGTCGTTTACATTTAATCACTCCCTCCTTGGTTACGACCCATGGCAGTAAGCTGCTGATTACTTGATCAAAAACCACGCTAAAGTTGGATTTTCTTATCCGCAGTGGGTATGCTTATTTTCCTTGAGCCAACTTACTGAACAAACGTTTATGATACTAACGCGCCATTTGCGAGACCCGATTTCTGGCATCAGCCATTTGATCGGCGCTGCGCTTTCGATTGCAGCACTTTCCTTTATGCTAAGCAACGTGCCCAGCGAACAGTTTGGTTTGTATCTGGCGAGTTATTTAGTGTTCGGGATCAGCATGTTCTTAATGTTTAGCTCTAGCGCTATCTATCACCTAATGGAAATTAGCGAAGCCGGTATCAAAGCCTTAAAACGACTAGATCATATGGCTATCTACATTATGATCGCCGGCTCTTATACACCCTTTTGCTTGATTGGATTAGAAGGCTCATTAGCCTGGTGGATGTTTGGCATTGCTTGGGGCATTGCACTACTGGGTGTCATTAAGAAAGTCTTTTGGCTGCATGCACCACGATGGCTAAGTACCGTGCTTTATCTAGCCATGGGCTGGATGTGTTTGTTCGTGATTGAACCTTTAAGCGAAGCACTTTCCCCCGGTGCAGTGCGCTGGTTAGTCATTGGCGGGATTTGCTATAGCGTTGGCGCCGTAGTCTATGCGACAAAATGGCCCAACATTAGTAAAACTTTCGGTTTCCATGAGCTGTGGCACCTTTTTGTTTTAGCTGGAGCCGCTAGTCATTTTGTCAGTGTCGCAATTTATCTTTAAACTTCCTGCTAACTTATTCTAAAACCAAAAACGTTAGCCACCCTATGATATCGCCAAGCACTTGGGCAAAAGCCTTAGCGGGCATGCCAAAAATCGATGCCGACACCTGGCAGCGCCTTGATCTGTTTTCTAAATGGTTAATCGCAACACGATCCGCCGTGTTAGTAATGACCTTTACATCCGCCGCATTAGCCGGTCTTTTTGCTTATAAAGCTCAGCAATTCGACTTTATCCTTTGGTTAGTTATGACCTTGGGTTTATGCCTAGCCCATGCCACTAATAATCTATTAAACGACTTAACGGATCACCTGAAAGGCGTCGACAAAGGTAATTACTTTCGCACACGTTACGGTGTGCAGCCCATTGAAAGCGGCTTGATGTCGGTGAAAGAGAATTTACTCTACGCAGCCATTACAGGCGGCTTGGCAACACTGTGCGCTATTTATTTATGGACAGTGCGCGGCGACACCATTATCACCTTAACAGCCATAGGAGCGTTCTTTGTTTTGTTCTATACCTGGCCGCTGAAATACATCGGCATGGGCGAGCCCGCTGTGCTCTTGGTTTGGGGCCCGTTAATGATTGGTGGTGGTTACTATGTGTTAGCTGGCGACATTAATACTGAAGTTATTATTGCTGCCACCACCTATGCGCTTGCGCCTACGGCGGTTTTGTTCGGTAAGCATATCGATAAACTAGATGCGGACAAAAACAAAGGCATTAAAACCTTACCGGTAATTCTAGGCCATGAATTAAGTCGAAAATCAGTGATGGGGTTATTTGCTTTGCAGTATCCACTACTAATAGGATTGGTATTAAGCGGTTATTTCAGTGCAATCGTATTGTTAACGTTAATTGCGATACCTTCGCTGGTGCGCATCAATCAATACTTTTCAGCACCACCACCTGATGAACCACCAGAAGAATTAGAAAAGGTTTGGCCGTTATATTATGTGGCTGCTGCGTTTTGGTATACGCGACGCTTTGGTGGAATATTAACAGTATGCCTAATCTTAGATGCCTTAATCTAGAGGCATCTAAGATCAGTATTTACAGAGCGCTATTCAAAACCGATTAAATCAGCTCGAAAGTTAATCCGGCGTTTGCTACTAATCGCTCAATTAACTTATCACCAAAGGCTGTTGCAGGGGTCCAAAAGCCCCCGGCCTTTTCTTCGCTGGAAGTTTCCTTGGCTAAACAGATAGCAGACTCGGCAATCATTTTAGCGGTCGAGCCGTAGCCAGGATCGCGATCACCGGTCACTTTAGCACGAACAATTTGGCCATCATCAGTCTGGCCGTAAAAACGAATGTCATAAAAGCCTTTCTCTTGAACTTCAGGGCTTGGGCCTTCACCTGGTGCAGGTAATACATATTTTTCCAACAGCCAACGAGTTGGTTTAATCGCAGCAGCGACTAAGAAGCCCCCCATACCGACGGTCATACCTTGCGCCGCCGCCCAACCTTTTGCGCCACTTCCGGTGATCATGGCTTCATCGTATTCAAAGTCAGTGCCATAAGAGGCATTCGTTAACGCATTGGAGCGATGCACTACGCGAGTGTTAATTCCTGCCATTACAAAAGGTGCCAACCAAACCCCAAAATCTTTATCGTATTGAGCAGACTTAACATCAGGCTGCGTAACGGTGCCGGGCTTACCGGTAGAACAAATTAGATAAGGATTAGCGAGATCTTTGCGCAGTTGTGGGTTTGCCGTGGCTTCTTTCATCACGTTAATCAAACTTGCTACGGTGCCGCCGGAGAATTCCCCTCGGGCAGCCTTTACTCGTAACTTAACGCGCTTGCAGGGCTTACCATACTTTTCTTGTGCTGTTTGCTGAACAAAATGAACGCCCAAATCAGAAGGAATAGAATCAAAACCACAACAGTGAACAATACGTGCGCCTGATGATTTAGCTTGTGCTTCGTATTTACCCAACATACTGTAAATCCACTGCACTTCCCCCGTTAGATCAACATAGTCAGTTCCCGTTTCCACACAGGCTTTTACCAGCGGATCACCATAGAGTGCGTAAGGCCCAACGGTAGACAATACCACTTTGGTTTGTTCACACATGATTTTAAGAGCACTGGTATCTGCAGCATCAGCAACTAGTAATGGCAACTCTGCAGCTGTGCTACCTAAGCTGCTCTTTACAGATTCCAACTTACTTTGTGAACGACCTGCAGCAGCCCATTGAATATCGCCATTAACGCCATAGGTGCTAACCATGTACTGACAAATAATCTGACCGACAAAACTGGTCGCTCCAAAAACAATCACATCATAGGTTTGATTCGCCACGATTATATTCCCCCAAAATTGATCTTAACGGCCATGCTCCGGCCACATAATGGCTGGCAGATCCGGCATCATAGGTCCCGCATGTTACACCTATTAGCGGGACTTTTTTAGGCCTGTTCAACCATTGACCGGGTTGAGACCTGCCAAAATGGTTACCCCACCAGATAGCTGCTATCTTTTATAAGCCATACTAAAGGCTTTCACTTTTTGATCAAGCACCGGCATCCCCATGGACACGCCAAACAAAACGCCCACTAAGACACCCAAATACGATCCTAAAATCGTGGATGACTATATCAAGCATCTTATTGATGTTTCGAAACAGAAACGCTGTGTCGCCACTGAAGATATTTACAATAGTTTTGGTGTGCTACTGGTAAAAGAAGGTGAAGAAGTTACCGCAAGCCATGGAGAAAAGTTAAATAATCATCATCTAGAAAATGATATCGATGGTACGCTCAAGCTGGAGGATGCACTCAATGAAAGGGGGCTTTTAAAGAGCTTCTTGGAATTTATCGATAGCAAGCCACACCTTTTGAAAATCCATGATCGCAACAACTTTGAAAAGGCACTTGAACATCTGTGCAACAGCCAGAATAGACACCGTACCATGCTGCAAAAGCTTACGGTGCTAAAGATCCAATTTCCTAAAGAGTTTGAACAAACTCTTTTCTGTGCTTGGCTAGCGGCCTTGATAGCTAAGAAAGCCAATCACACAAACGATATTGTTAAGGCGTGCTTCATTAGTGGACTTTATTCAAATTTGGGGGTTTTGCACCTCCCCAAAGAAACCATGGAAGCGCCAGAAGATAATTCAATCAGCTACCAGACTCATCCCATTATTTCTTCTCTCATTGCCAAAGCAACCAAACTCCACGACAAAGAAACGTTACAAGCGACCATGGAGCATCATGAAGCGCTCTATGGGGAAGGCTATCCACACAGCAAAAACATGGCCACCATGTGCAAAGCTGGCCTGTGCCTATCTACTGCAAACTTTGTCTATCAGTTAAGTTCCGTGCTGCCGCTTGCGCAACAGTTCAACTTAAATATTGGCCTTCCTCACATGAGGATTCACAATGCTTTAAATAGCAACCCAATATTTACGGCGGCTCATCAAGTCATCGCAACAGCCAAGCTGCCACCTTTGTGGCAAAGCCTGGGATTAGACCAAGATGCCTACAATGAA
>JAKSAW010000465.1 GCA_022361455.1 Pseudomonadales bacterium
CGCACCAGGCCCGATACCGTGTCGCTGGCAACCAAGTTCAGATCGGTAAAGTCAGCAATCAACTGAAGTACTGAACGTACTTCGATATCTTGGAAGTTAAGGGACAGCTTTTCACCAGTGAATTGGAAGCGCTCTTTTCGTTTCCTTTCTAGGTCTTCCTGAGAAACAGGCTTAACGCTAACCGTGAAGATCTTGTCTGTTTGATAAGCTAAGTACTCATAGTCGCCCTTAGCTTCAATGGAAATCTTGGCATTCCCAGATTCTGAAATTGCATCAATTGTGTGAACCGGCGTTGCGAAATCCACAACATCTAGGCGCCGATGAAGGGCTTCAGGCAATTCAACACCAATAAATTCAACGACAACTCGACCACCCTCTTCACGCATATCAACCGCAGCTGAAGGATCTGAGATGGTCATCATCACCTGACCTTCTCCGGTTTCGCCACGGCGAAAGTCTAGTTCTTCGATAGAAGGGGAAGCTGCTGATGATGTAGACTTTGCTACTGCCTGAGCAACTGGAGCGGAAGAAGCTGCACCTGAGCTGGAGGAGCTACCTATTGTAACTAACAGATCGTTGCCAACAACTTCTGCGGAGTAACCCACTAAAGAAGTCAAATTCACGATTACGCGAGTTCTGTCGCCTGCCCCCATAATAGTGGCGCTGCGCACATTGCCGCTACCAAGCGCATGGTACTTTTCCGACAAACCGTTACTAACCCCTTGAAGATCAAGAGCTATTCGAGCAGGGGATTCGATCGTGTAGCCAGCCGGCTGCGGTGGTGGCGCATCAAAGGTAAACTTGATTTCGACCGCATCACCAGGGAGAGAGGCAGTTTCTAAACCAGTTAGCTTAGCCGCTAACGCAGAATTCGCGAGAAATATGGTGATAATCGATATCAACCACCCTACCCGCTTCAGTGTGCAAGATAAATGCTTTGCAACGGACCTCATCATAATCAACCTCTTCCCGCTTTACGCTTATTCTTTTTCATTGAGGACAATGGTTCGGGGACGCTCGATCCAACCTTCCTGCCCATCCGAAACTATTTCTATTACATCAATTTTAACGGGC
>JAKSAW010000468.1 GCA_022361455.1 Pseudomonadales bacterium
AGCCTTCTTCTCAGTCATATTTCTCTCCTGTTTGCGTGGGCGGCGCCTTCTACTTCACTGCTTTTTGATGGCTATCCTATTAGATAGCGACAATGAAAGGTGCCTACATCGATACAGTGATGCTAGTACTGGGTAATTGACTATCTTCAAAAGGCGTTGTCCTCAACCCGCATTAGTTGAGCCATTTGTAGCTCTTTGTGCACGGTATTAGCGCCAATTGGATGCATCTGTCTGCATAAAAAACAAGCGGTTGCATCAATTCGATTGTATAAGGATTGAGCGGTGCCGCGTTCTTTTGGAACGGGGGCCAAAACTAATCACTTGCCCTTTGTTTGTCAATTTATTTCAAGTTGTAACGAACAAATGGTAGCCCCGATTGATCAAAATACCATTGATGTGCGTGTCCAAACAGTCAATTGGGGGTGGCTATGCCCTACATTAGAGCAATTGGATTATCAAATCTTCGTTATATATGAATGTTTTATACACCCCGTTGCCCAATTGTAATTAGCTTTCGATAAGACTATACTTCGCCCCCGAAAATAGGAGGAGGGGCGAGTTTTTAATCAGTGCTAACAGTGGTTTATATTCACATCCCTGTAATGGCAAGGTTGCTTAAAAAGTCGTCTAAAGCTGAGTTATTCCCTTGGTCAATGTGTTGATCAGATAGCATCGCAATGATGTGAACAATTACACGAAATTCAATGGGATAGCTCAATCAGAGTTCCACGCGCCATCGAATCTTGTCTTACTGTAAGTACGCATGATTTGTTTGGGGCCATTGTCACAGTGAATCTAACCGTGAACAAAGAAAGACCAGTCAACCTCGATCTAACGGCCATGCGTTGGCCAATCACCGCATTCGCATCTATGCCTCATCGTGTTTCAGGGTTGTTCCTGTTTATTGGAACAGGTTTCCTGATCTGGGCATTGGGTGCCTCACTCGAAAGCAAAGAGTCATTTGACTCATTGAAAGAATGTTTGTCAGGCGTTGTCCCCAAATTGATCATTTGGGCTTTGCTGTCTGCGCTTAGCTTTCACTTTGTTGCAGGTATCAAGCATTTGTTAATGGACATCGGCGTCGGTGAGACTTTAGAGGGTGCGCAGATGGGCGCCAAGATCGTGCTTGCGCTAGCGGGTGTGTTGATCGTGTTGTCAGGAGTATGGGTATGGCTTTAGTAAAAAGTGCCACAGGTTTAGGTAAAAGTGGTCTTTCCGACTGGATGATTCAGCGCGTTTCTGCGGTGATATTAGCAGTGTATTCTGTTTGTGTTTTAGGGTTTGTTCTGTTCAACCCTGAAATGTCTTTCGAGCAATGGCAAAGCTTTATGGGATCCACCTACATGAAGGTGTTTTCTTTCTTAGCGATCGTTGCATTGGCGGGTCACGGCTGGGTTGGTATGTGGACGATTTCCACTGATTACTTAACCGAACGTCAGATGGGGAGTATCGCAACCCCAATCCGAATCTTATTTCAATTAGCTACCATCATTGCAGCGATCGTTTATGTTGTTTGGGCTGCAATGATTCTGTGGGGGCAAAACTAATGGCTAAAATCCGTTCTCTTACATTTGATGCTGTCATTGTTGGTGGTGGTGGAGCGGGCATGCGTGCCGCTCTTCAGCTGGCTCAATCAGGCCAAAAAACTGCTTTGATTACCAAAGTCTTCCCGACTCGTTCCCATACGGTATCTGCACAAGGTGGTATTACCTGTGCAATTGCTTCTGCTGATCCAAATGATGATTGGCGTTGGCACATGTATGACACCGTCAAAGGTTCCGACTACATTGGTGACCAAGACGCTATCGAGTACATGTGTAATGTAGGTCCTGAGTGCGTGTTCGAGCTAGACCATATGGGTTTGCCTTTCTCTCGCACAGAAGAGGGGCGCATCTATCAGCGTCCCTTCGGTGGTCAGTCTAAGAATTTTGGTGAGGGCGGTCAGGCTGCTCGAACCTGTGCTGCAGCAGACCGAACAGGTCACGCTTTGTTGCACGCGCTTTATCAGCAAAACGTAAAGCATGACACGAAGTTCTACAACGAGTGGTACGCAGCGGACTTGGTGACTAACCAAGATGGCGCCGTCACTGGTGTTGTTGCTATCGATATTGAGTCTGGCGAGCAGGTTTACTTCAAAGCGAAAGCAACGGTATTTGCAACTGGTGGTTCTGGCCGTATTTATGCTTCCACTACCAATGCGTTGATCAATACTGGTGATGGTGTTGGTATGGCTTTGCGTGCAGGTCTTCCTGTACAGGACATTGAGATGTGGCAATTCCATCCAACGGGAATCGCCGGCGCCGGTGTATTGGTTACCGAAGGTTGTCGAGGAGAAGGCGGTTATCTTGTCAACAAAGATGGGGAGCGTTTCATGGAGCGTTACGCACCTAATGCTAAAGACTTAGCTGGTCGTGACGTGGTTGCTCGTTCAATGATGCAAGAGATTCTAGACGGGCGCGGTTGTGGTCCTGAAGGTGATCACGTTTACTTGAAGCTCGATCATTTAGGGGAGGAGGTTCTTCACAGTCGCCTTCCTGGTATTTGTGAGCTTTCCATTACATTCGCACAGTCAGATCCCGTGAAGACGCCAATTCCAGTTGTACCGACTTGTCACTACATGATGGGTGGTATCCCGACGAATATTCATGGTCAAGCAATTAGACAAGATGCTGAAGGTAATGACCAAATTGTAGAAGGCCTGTACGCTGTAGGTGAGGTCGCGTGTGTATCGGTTCATGGTGCCAACCGCCTGGGCGGTAACTCGCTTCTTGACCTGGTTGTGTTTGGTCGAGCTGCAGGTATGTTCATCGAAAAAGCGTTAGCAGAAGGCATTGATCAGCGTGAATCAACAGACTCCGATCTCGAACCTGTTGAAGCTCGCTTAAATCGCTTGGAAGAATCCAAGTCTGGCGAAAGCGTTGCCGATCTGCGCAAGGAGCTTCAAACCACCATGCAGAACAGCTTTGGTGTATTCCGTAAAGCTGATTTGATGCAAGAAGGTGTTGCAAAAGTAGCTGAGCTTCGTGAGCGTATTGCTAATACGCATCTTGAAGACAAGAGTCGAGCCTATAACACTGCTCGAATCGAAGCTATTGAGCTTGATAACTTGTTAGAAGTGGCCGAGGCAACGGCGGTTGCGGCGGAAGGTCGTAAAGAAAGCCGTGGTGCGCACTCTCGTTATGATTATCCGGATCGTGACGACGAAAATTGGTTGGCGCACTCTATCTACACGCCAGGAGAGAAAAAGCTCACTAAGCGTGCTGTAAACTTCGCTCCAAAAACAGTGGAAGCTTTCCAACCGAAAGTTCGCACATATTAAGGTGGTGGAATAATGCTTAAAGTTAGCGTATATCGATACAATCCTGAAACAGATTCCGAGCCGGCAATGAAGAGTTACCAGTTAGACACTGGTGGCAAAGATTTGATGGTTCTGGATGTTTTAAATGTTTTAAAAGAGCAAGATCCTTCCTTGTCATACCGCCGTTCATGCCGTGAAGGTGTTTGTGGTTCTGATGGCATGAATATGAATGGTAAAAACGGCCTGGCGTGTATTACGCCTATCTCTGAAGCGACCCAAGGCAAAAGTGAGTTGATCCTCCGTCCCTTGCCTGGTTTGCCTGTAATCAGAGACTTGGTTGTTGATATGAGCATGTTCTATCGCAACTACGAAAAGATTAAGCCGTACCTAATCAACAACAACCCTGAGCCTGCTCAAGAGCGCTTACAAAGCCCTGAAG
>JAKSAW010000469.1 GCA_022361455.1 Pseudomonadales bacterium
GATACCTCACCAGATATTCGCAAATCCGCCATCACTCGCAAAGCTGGCATTTGACCCCATCCATCGATAGCGATGCTAGTAACCTCGTTAGTAACAGTGGCTGTGGCGGGCAAATTAATGGCGCTATTGCGAATGGAAAAAAAGCCGTAGGTAATATCCACATTAAGTGTCACTGGTAGCTCACCATTAGAAAGGGAATCACCAATTAACGTTAACGTTTGACCATTTTGAAAAGTAAGAGAATTTAAAGTGACTTGATAGCCCTCTACAGGCACAGTCATATTTTCGGCATCAATTCGCACCAAGTTAACCGCGTCACTGGTCGATGTCAGAACCTCCGTAAGTGACGACACCTCGTCAGAAGAGACCTCGACTTCACTTGTTAACGTGAATTGATCTTGAGACTCATCATAAATTTGTGCCGTTAACGAAAACTGTTCACTACCAATATTATATGCCCAACCTAAGTCTTCGATCAGTGGCAAATAAACATGTTGCGACGCGCTAAAACTAGGAGTCGCTAACACATCGTCATCAGAAGAAGAGTTAGAATCTCCGCTGTTATTATTGGTAGTATTACCACTGCTATTATTTGACGCTACATCACTCTTGAGAGTGCCACCCCCGCCGCCTTCACCACCGCAGGCAGCAAGGGTTATTAATAAAAAACCAACTAAACCAAGTTTCAGTCGCACACTCGCCTCGCTTGCAACACAAAATATACATTTAGTTTAGCTTTGCACTGAAAAAGCTCTGTGCAGTTTTTGTTAGTAAATGGGCAACGAATTGTTAACGAGAGAAAATTTACAATACTAGGTATTTCATTGACTTAGAGTTAGTCGCAGCGATTAACTTACTAATTAGATACAAATACAGTCGGTAAGTTATAGCGAATAGATTGGTGAAAAAAAGATGTTATAGAGTTTGGAAATAACATGCCCACTCGAATATAACGGTGGGCACATTTAGCGTTTAAATCACCCGCTGGTTTCACGCCTTCGTTTTAGCTCGCCTAAACCTTTTTTACGAAGCTGAGCACTTAAATATTGGGTGACACCTGGGAAAATATTTGCAGCCTTAGCCATGGTCGATCTATCCAATGGCAGACATAGCTCCAACGGTTTTTTCTTGATTACTTGTGAAAATATTGCTCTTTCTAAATCTTCCACTGTTAAAGTTTTACCACCGGAAAATGTCATGGCAGCTTCATCAAAATCCAACTGTTTATCTAACATTGGCGTTTCAATAGCATCTGGGCAAATCACCGTTACATCCACCTGATAAGGGCGTAGCTCCTCTGCCAACGCTAGCGTATACGCTCGCACAGCAAACTTAGACGCACTATATAAACCAATTCCAGGAACCGCCGCTAAACCTGCTGTGGATGCGATATTAATAATATGGCCAGACCCACGTTGCAACATATGTTCAGAGACCACCTGACATCCGAGCATAACCCCTTTCACATTGATATCCAGGTGAATATCTATGTCACTTTCTGATACGTCGTAGAGATAACCCGGCTGGATCACGCCGGCAATATTTAACAGGTAGTCAATGCCGCCCCAGCGACTCAAAGTATGATCGCGTATTTCTCGCCAATCATCACCATTACGAACATCTAACTTATGCAACGATAATTGCGCCTGCGGCCACATGCGCTCTTTGGCCACTTTCATTAGTTGATCAATAGCAATATCAGTAGCTACCACGTTATAACCGCGACGCACAAAGCATTCCGTTAGGTGAAGCCCTAAACCACTCGCTGATCCCGTTAGCCAAACAACTTTATCGTGAATACTGCTTCGATTAGAGCGAGCCATGTACAATTTCCCCAAAGCTAAACGTGGGTTTTAATCCAGGGAAGCCCCAATAGGCAGTCATTTCGGAGGAAGGCACAACGTTGTAGAAATCTGGATTATCTCTGGCGGGGCCCGCTAAGGTTTTCTCTAATACCATAGAGATATATTGGTCCAACCCGCCTTCAAGCGTGTTGCCATTTAAAATCACTTCAACGCCGGATTGCTTGGCATAATTTCTAACGCCCGGAATTTCCGACATCAAGGGTGCATAATTATCGGCAGACACACCATTCTCACTGCTAACCAAAAGACCTTGTGAAGTATTTACCACCAACGAATGATTACCCTCGGTATGCCCTGGGGTCTGCACTAAAGCAACCCCTTCTCCCAACGTTACTGAAGAATCTAGCAACACAATTTTTTCAGGATCGATACCACTAATGCCATTTGGACAATACCAATAAGCTTGCGGTGGCAACAATGCAGAAGTTGAATCCCATTCTTGACGCATCACCAATAATTTCGCGTTAGGAAAATAACCAGGGCGACCTTGCGTACCCAACCACTTTCTTAGCTCTTGAGTATGCAGATGGTCGTAAGAAATATAATCGATATCTTCAGGCTTAAGGCCAACTTTTGCCAAGGCATCTTCCACAGAGTTAATTTTTGGTGCGAGAAACTTATCCACCATATCAGCGAAAGGACCGCTGCGTTCAGACAGCTGTTTAAAGAAAGGTGTCTCTCGGTTGCCTTCGATATCAGAGGGACTAAACAGCAGCGTCTTTAAACCTTCGGAAGTTTGATAACGCACTACGTATAAACGATTGAGAATGTGCATAAAAGGCGTGGGCACGATGGTAGCGTTAAGTAACCCATACTTAGTGGGATACGGTACACGAATCAAACTAACCGTTTGATAGAACTTCGCCATTGGGCCGCTTAACATTTCTTCGCGAAGCTTGAGCGCTGCCTTTCTCACTTCGTCTAGACGAGTTTGAGGGAAGCTGCTGGCCCTAGCGCCATCGAAATATCGA
>JAKSAW010000480.1 GCA_022361455.1 Pseudomonadales bacterium
ACGTCTTGTGGTAATGGTTGTGGTAGATCGTCGCCATTGGGCCCATCTAACCAATCGACTTTATCCATCTTACGGACCACCACGAATTCATCGCGGTTACAACCTACAGTGCCGTAATAGTTAAAGCCCCATGCTTGTTGCGCATAACCACCGATCATATGGGTTGGTTTCATCACTGCTCTTGTTACTGAGTTGTGATGGCCGCCCCGTGTGCCTGTAGTTTCTGCTCCCGGAACATTAACGATACGTTCCTGTGCGTGATACATCATGACCATGCCTTGCTTAACGCGCTGACTCACCACCGCACGGCAGGCTATGGCACCATTAGCGTTAAAGATTTCAATCCAGTCGTTATCTTCAATGCCTGCTTCTTTTGCATCGATTTCACTCATCCAAGTAATTGGGCCACCGCGTGAAAGCGTTAGCATATGCAAGTTGTCAGAGTAAGTGCTGTGGATACCCCATTTTTGGTGTGGTGTAATCCAGTTCAACACGATCTCCTTATTACCGTTTGGTTTCTTATCTTTCACATAAGAGATGGTGCGAGTGTTAATTGGTGGGCGGTAGTTAACAAATTGCTCACCGAATGCCTGCATCCATTTATGATCTTGATAGAACTGTTGACGTCCAGTGATTGTTCTCCAAGGAATCAGCTCATGCACGTTGGTATATCCAGCGTTATAGCTTACGTGCTCATCTTCTAAACCAGACCAAGTAGGTGATGAGATAATCTTGCGTGGTTGCGCCTGAATATCACGGAAGCGAATAGCTTCGTGTTCTTTGCCTAACGCTAAGTGAGTGTGATCACGGCCGGTAAACTTGCCTAGCGCATCCCAAGCCTTGACTGATACATGACCATTTGTTTCTGGTGCTAAAGTAAGAACCACTTCAGCAGCATCTATAGCGGTGTCGATACGTGGTTGGCCTTTACTTACACCTTCTTCGGTTACTGTATGGTTAAGTTCTCTCAAGAATTGAACTTCATCATCGGTATTCCAACCGATACCTTTACCACCGTTACCCATTTTCTCTAAAAGAGGTCCTAGTGCGGTGAACTTCTTATAGGTATTTGGGTAGTCACGCTCAACCACTGCGATATTCGGCATGGTTTTACCAGGAATGGCTTCACATTCACCTTTTTTCCAATCTTTTACGTCAAAAGGTTGTGCGAGTTCACCGGGAGTATCGTGAAGTAAAGGAACGGTAACAATGTCTTTTTCTACACCTAAGTGACCTTCAGCAACTTCAGAGAACTTCTTCGCGATGCCTTTGTAGATTTCAAAGTCAGACTTAGATTCCCAAGCTGGATCAGTCGCTGCAGAAAGCGGATGAATAAAGGGATGCATGTCCGAGGTGTTCAAATCATCTTTTTCGTACCAAACGGCTGTTGGTAAAACAATATCCGAGTAAACACAGGTAGAAGACATACGGAAGTCTAAGGTAACCACCAAATCCAACTTTCCTTGTGCGCCGTCGTCCACCCATTCAACTTCTTGTGGCTTTTCAGCTCCGCGCTTACCTAAGTCTTCGTTCATCACGCCATTCTTAGTACCTAGAAGATACTTAAGCATGTACTCGTGACCTTTACCGGAAGAACCAAGTAAGTTTGAACGCCAGATAAACAAGTTACGAGGGAAGTTCTTAGGGTTGTCAGGTGCTTCGCAAGCGAAATGTAATTGGCCTGATTTTAGTTGATCAACGACATATTCTTTTGGATCTTTACCTTGTTGCTCTGCCTCTTTGGCAACATCCAATGGGTTGCGGCCTAGTTGTGGTGCTGAAGGTAACCACCCCATGCGTTCAGCGCGAACGTTATAGTCGATCATCGCCTCTGGCATATCGCTCTTGTCCGCCATTGGAGAAAGCACTTCGTGAATGCTCATCTTCTCATGGCGCCATTGCGAGCTGTGGTTATAGAAGAAAGATGTTGAATTCATTTGGCGTGGTGGTCGGGACCAATCCAATCCAAACGCTAGTGGTAACCAACCTGTTTGGGGGCGAAGCTTTTCTTGACCAACATAATGTGCCCAACCACCACCAGACTGACCAACACAACCACACATCATTAACATATGGATGAGGCCGCGATAGTTCATGTCCATGTGGTACCAGTGGTTCATTGCTGCGCCAACAATTACCATGGACTTACCATGAGTCTTATCAGCGTTATCAGCAAATTCGCGCGCTACCTGAATAACCTTTTCACGACTAACGCCGGTGATTTGCTCTTGCCAAGCTGGCGTGAAAGGAACGCTTGCATCGTTATAATCCGCAGCAACATTTTCACCGCCTAAACCACGGTCTAACGCATAGTTCGCCATCATTAAGTCGTAAACTGTAGCAACTTTTGCTTCACTACCGTCAGCGAGTTTGATGGTTTTTGTGGGGACATTACGGAATTGAATTTCTTCACCTTCCGCATGTTGGAAATGCTCGTGTTCTTCGCCACCAAAGTATGGGAATGCAACTGAATCAGCATTTTCAGGACCATCGATAATAGTGAGTTTAAGCTTGGTATCTTTACCAGTGCCTTCTTTCTCTTCAATGTTCCACTTGCCTTCTTCACCCCAGCGGTAGCCGATAGAACCACGCGGAGATACTAAAGAACCATCTTCATCGATGGCGATAGTTTTCCATTCAGGATTATTGTCTTGACCCAAATTACTATCTAAGTCAGAAGCTCTTAAGAATCGTGTTGGTTTATAACCGCTTTGGAAATCTTCCAACATAACTAACATGGGCGAGTCGGTGTATTGACGCACATAGTTAGTGAAATATTCCGAAGGCTTATCTAGGTGGAATTCGCGCAATATAACGTGACCAAATGCCATGCCTAAGGCAGCATCGGTCCCTTGCTTTGGATTCAACCAAAGATCAGTAAGCTTAGCGACTTCAGAATAGTCTGGAGTAATAGAAACAGTCTTGGCACCTTTATAGCGAACTTCTGTAAAGAAGTGCGCGTCTGGTGTACGAGTTTGAGGAACGTTAGAACCCCAAGCAATGATGTAATTGGAGTTATACCAGTCAGCCGACTCAGGCACATCAGTTTGCTCACCCCAAGTCATTGGTGACGACGGGGGTAAGTCACAATACCAATCGTAGAAACTCATACATACGCCGCCGATTAGCGACAAGTAACGAGATCCGGCAGCGTAAGAAACCATGGACATCGCAGGAATTGGGGAGAAACCAATAATACGGTCGGGGCCATATTTCTTAGCGGTATAAACGTTAGAAGCCGCAATAATTTCGTTAACCTCATCCCACGATGAGCGAACAAAACCACCTAAACCACGCTTAGACTTGTATAACTTGGTACGTGCAGGATCCTCGACGATCGCTTCCCATGCATCAACGGGATCCAAGGAACGACGTAGATCGCGCCATAGTTTTAATAGTGGCTTGCGTACCTTCGGGTATTTAACACGGTTGGCACTGTAAACATACCAAGAATAGCTCGCACCTCGAGGACAGCCTCGCGGTTCATGGTTTGGTAAATCAGGGCGGGTTCTTGGGTAATCCGTTTGTTGCGTTTCCCAAGTAATTAATCCGTTCTTAACATAAATTTTCCAACTGCAAGATCCGGTACAGTTTACACCGTGAGTGGATCGCACAATTTTATCGTGCTGCCAACGCTTACGGTATCCATCTTCCCAAGCACGGCTTTCGTTAGTCACTTCACCGTGACCATTCGAAAACTCACTTTGCTTTTTCTTGAAGAACTGTAAGCGATCTAGAAAATGACTCATTTGATTCGCCTCTCTAAAAACTCTCTACTTTTTGAGTTTTGCTTTAAATGCTGTCTTTAAAGGGGTGGCATCCCGAGGAATCCCACCCCAATTTTGTTTCGAATTATGGGTTGTAGAACTCACCGTTTTTACGTAAGTAGTAAACCCAGTTAAGAATCAGACATACGAAGTAGAAGATGGCGAAGCCGTACAGTGCATCTTCAGGGGTAGTCAATTTAATTTGCTCGCCAAGTACTTTAGGGATAATGAAGGCGCCGTAAGCCGCCACTGCAGAAGTCCAACCTAGTACTGGGCCTGCTTGTTCTTTGTTAAATACCATGGCGATGGTTCGGAAGGTTGAACCGTTACCAATGCCGGTGGCAGCAAACAATAGTAAGAATAATAAGAAGAAGGGCATGAAGAATTCTTCGGGAGTTGCAGATGCATATGCCGCTTTCATGTAGTAAGCCACACCTAATGCACAGGCAATCATTACAGCCGAACAGACCTGTGTAACTAATGCGCCACCAACCTTGTCAGAAATCCAGCCGCCAAGAGGGCGAATTAATGCTCCAATGAATGGCCCCATCCAAGCATACATTAGTGCACTTGGACCGTTTGGATTGGGAGTGTCATGAGTCATAACGCCATCAACTACTACATGTTGAAAGCCGAAGATCACTTTAATAGCTAGTGGGAAAGACGCAGCAAAACCGATGAATGATCCAAATGTCATGGTGTAAATAACACTCATCACCCACGTGTGCTTGTTATTAAAGATTTGATACTGGCGATTTAGGTTTTCTTTTATGGCGCCAGGCAACAGCTTGAGTAAGAAAACAGTTAGCGCAATAACGATTGGCAGTGCGAGCCATTTGCTAACACCGAAGCCGGAACCACCAACTTTTTCTGGCAGCATTAGCCACAGTCCAAATATTGCAGAAGCAAAACCGATGAACAGCATCATGGTGATAATTGAGAAAGATCCAGCGGCGCTTGGTAATTGTGGTGTTACATGTGGCGCTTTGATGTTGTTCATGCCGAACCAACCAGCAATTGCTAGCGGTACTAGAAATAAAAGCCATAGGAAACCAGCATTGTGAATCCAGGCTTCTGAGCCTGCGGGGATCTTACCGATTAAAGTGCCGGAGGTATTCACCAGCGTCATTGAGTCGCCACCGAAAATACCGAATGTCATGAACAATGGCACTAAGATCTGCATAGTGGTAACACCAAAGTTACCTAAACCAGCATTTAAACCAAGGGCCAAACCCTGTTGTTTCTTTGGAAAGAAGAAACTGATATTCGACATTGAAGAGGCAAAGTTACCGCCACCGAAACCAGAAAGCAGCGCTAAACATTGGAACACCCAAAGTGGAGTTTCTTTGTTTTGTAGTGCTATGCCGGCGCCAGCTGCTGGTATCATTAACAAAGCGGTGGTGAAGAAAATGGTATTTCTACCACCCGCTAGGCGTATAAAGAAACTACTAGGAATACGTAGTGTTGCACCGGTTAAACCGGCAATTGCCATTAAGGTAAACAGTTCGCTCTTTTCAAACGGAAAACCCAAATTTAGCATTTGTACAGTAATGATGCCCCAGTAGAGCCATACTGCAAAACCACATAGTAAACTAGGAATCGAAATCCAGAGATTTCGGTTGGCAACTTTCTTGCCGGTGGATTCCCAGAATGCTTCATCTTCAACATTCCACTCTT
This sequence comes from Pseudomonadales bacterium, assembly GCA_022361455.1. GTDB lineage: Bacteria > Pseudomonadota > Gammaproteobacteria > Pseudomonadales > Ketobacteraceae. The sequence goes on from JAKSAW010000480.1 coordinate 5,445, forward strand.
TTATATCAGTCATGGTCGTTCTCCAACTGTTTACTAACTGAATTTTAAAAATTAACCATTGATGGTTTGATCGGTGTAAATACCGCGTTCAACTTCAATATGTTTGATAGCGAAATGCATTAAGATCATGCACAGTGCTACCAATCCAAAAAGAACCATAAAGCAAGAACTGCGGACGCCTGACAAATCAGATGCCGCACCAAAAACGATGGGTAGAGAAAATCCACCTAACCCACCGATCGCACCAACCATGCCGCCTACCGAACCCATGTTATTGGGGTAGTAGTCATGAATAATGCGATATACCGATGCTTTTCCGATGCCCTGAGCAATACCAATAAGAAAAACTAATAGGGTAAATGAGATAAGGCTTACCCCAATATTGAAGTGGAGATCGCCATCAATGCCATGAATCACCATGGTGGTTTGGGGGTAAGAAACAAAGAATAAGCAGGTGAGGCAAACCCAAAAAACACCCCAGTTAATTGTTCGTGCTCCGTACTTATCCGAGAGCCAACCACCAAAAGCACGAACAATCCCAGAGGGAAGTGTAAAGATCATTGTGATCAACGAAGCTGTTTTTAAATCGAGTTCATATTCGCCAACATAGTATTTTGGTAGCCAGAGTGCTAAGGCCACGAAGCCACCAAACGCAAAGTAGTAGTACAAACCAAAGCGCCATACTCTGGTTTCTTTGAGAGGTGCTAGTTGTTCACTTAAAGAAACATGCTTACCGGTTCTTTTACGCTCTTGTTGCTTTGGATCATTGAAGGTAAAAAACCAGAAAAGCAATGCCATTAATATCATGGCAACGGAATAAACCTTAGGAACCATTTGCCATCCATAGGCGACGACTATCATAGGTGCTACTAGATTGGTTATGGCGGCGCCTGCGTTGCCTGCACCAAAGATACCCATGGCCATGCCTTGGCGTTCTTCCGAGAAACAAGCTGATGTGTAGGCGATGCCAATTGCGAATGATCCACCGGCAAGCCCAACAAATAATCCTATTACAAGGTATTGCCAATACTCGGATGCGAAAGCTAACCCGTAGGTTGGTATAGCAACCAATAGCATTTGAATAAAAAATACAATTCGACCACCAAATCGATCCGTCATTATTCCGAGAGGCAATCTAGAAAGAGAGCCGGTTAGTATTGGCGTTGCGACGAGAACACCGAACTGGGTATCTGTGAGATTAAGTTCTTGCTTTATCTTGATGCCGATAATCGAAAACATCGTCCACACGGCAAAGTTGGTAGCAAAAGCTACCGTATTCATTGCCAAAACAGACCACTGTTTGTGAGTGTCAGACGACATTTCCCAGCACCAAAAAGTTCTAGTAAAAGTAAGTAATGAACTAAGGTTAGTGCGGCCTTTGGGTTATTCTTTTGACTAGAGTCAATTTACTTAAGTCGCTGATTTCAAGGGTGTTTGCAATGTACCTCTAAGTGGGTACTTCGAATGCACTGCTTAAACGCCTGATATTATTGACCTGCATCGCTGTTACTAACGCATAACTTAAGTTAGATTTATAGCTACAGTTCTTTAGGGGTACTTAAGGGTTATACCCCGCTAAAATGAGTCTTTAGATTATGAGGATCCCAGGTTTTGTCAGATAAACCCGGTTTTGAAAGCGCTAATAGCGATCCAGAAACTACCGAGAATAAAGCCAGCGGTTTAAAGAAATCCATTGTTATTAGAACGGGATCGGCGCTAGTCGGTATCGCCTTAACCGCATTGTTAAGTATGTTTGGTTCAATGCTTGTGGCAGAAACTCTGGAAGGGGATGCTCAAGCCATTAACTTGTCTGGCTCGATGCGCATGCATTCTTATCGCATGGCTAATGCGAAGATACTAGAAACTCCGCAGTCTGTACTTGAGGCACTGGTGGAAGAGTTTGAAACCAAGCTGAACTCACCGATGCTTTCTCATATCATTAATACCAGTGATAGTCGTGAACTGGGAAAGCAGTTGGACTTAATACATGGTCATTGGCATACCATCTTAAAACCATTGTTAGTGGATCCAACGATCGAGCCATATAAGATAATGCCAGCGGTAGATCTATATGTGCAGGACATCGATAATTTCGTGACAGCATTGCAAAATAGCTCTGAATCAAAAATAAGAGTACTGAGAGCGTTGCAGGGCATTACGGTTTTTATCGTAATCTTGGTTTCGTTTATTGTTCTTTATAACATTAATCAAAATATTGCGATTCCACTGAGAGACTTGGTGGCTGCCGCTCAACAAATTCGTTCTGGAAACTTCAAAGTAGTGTCTCACTATAAGGGAGATGATGAACTTGGTCTTTTAGCGACCTCATTTAATCAAATGTCTTCAGAGTTAGAGGTACTTTATCTTGATTTAGAGGATCGAGTACGACAAAAAACAGCTGAGCTGCAGCGATCCAATGATTCTCTCGGCTTGTTATATGATGCTACTAGAAAACTATATAGTGCCCCGAACTCTCTCACTCTAAAATCCCATTCAATCTTTTCAGAGTTAGAAGGCTTAATTGGCTTGGGTACGATTTCACTTTGCTTGAGTAAGAGTGATACCGTATCTGCCTACAAGATCATTACAAGTAATGATCTGGAAAAGCCCTCTTTCTGTCAGGCGCCAAGTTGCGATGTTTGCCGACATGCACCTGATAAAGCATCTTTGACTGATGGGCTTCAGGAAGTGGTTAGCTTTCCATTGGGTAAGGGCAAAAGTTATGCAGGAGAAATAACCATAGAAGTACCTAAAGGAAGCAGAATAGAGGATTGGCAGAGAGATCTGTTAAATGCCGTTGCTGACGTTTTCTATACCACTCTTAGCTTGTCGAACTTATCAGAACATGAATCTAGAATAGCTCTTATGGAAGAGCGCACTGTCATTGCTAGAGAGTTACACGATTCATTGGCTCAGTCTTTATCTTATCAGAAGCTTCAAGTAGCTCGGCTTAAGAGGCTGCATGAAAAAGGAGCAGATCAGGACACTTTATTTAGTGCTATTTACAATGTTCAAGAGGGCTTGAATTCTTCTTACAAGCAACTGCGAGAGCTCTTGGGTACCTTTAGAATAAAAATTGATTCTCCGGGATTGGAGCCAGCCTTGATTGGTACAGTCGCGGAATTCAAAGAACGTTCAGATATAGATATTCAGCTTAACTATCAGCTACGTGACTGTCCGTTGAGGCCTAATGAAGAAATTCATTGTTTACAGATAGTGAGGGAAGCCTTGTCCAATGTAATAAAGCATGCTCAAGCCAGTATCGCTGAAATAAAGTTAGAAAGAGATGGGGAAGGAAAAGTCGGTATTTCAATTATTGATAATGGGATTGGAATACCCGATGTTCCTCATAAGAATAATCATTATGGTTTATCCATACTATCTGAAAGAACAGATAGTCTAAATGGCCAAATCAGTATTAAGCGTAGGCCTCAAGGTGGAACCAGTGTTGATTTAGTCTTTTTTCCTGCGTTTATGCATAACGCTATTGATAGTGAACAAACTAGAGCTTAACTATGATTGAAGATATTAGCTATGATGTGCTAGTTGTTGATGACCATCCTATGATGCGACGCGGTGTCATGGAGTTGTTGGATCTGGAAGATGAAATTTCTCCAGTAGGAGAGGCGTCAAACGGTAAAGATGCTGTTGAATTAGCTCTCTCTCTAGAGCCAGATCTTATTCTTTTAGATCTAAACATGCCAGGCATGAACGGTATTGAAACTATAAAAGCAATGCGATCTGCAGGTATTGATTCACGAATTCTTATCTTCACAGTTTCTGATGATCATCGTAATGTTGTTGATGCGTTGAAAGAGGGAGCAGATGGTTATCTTTTGAAAGATATGGAACCGGAAGATCTTGTTGATAATATTAAGAAAGCCATTGACGGTAGAACTGCAATTAGTCCTGAGCTGACAGAGGCTCTTGCCACTGCCATTAGAACACGTGAAACCACTGAGAAAATCAACACTAACTCGTTAACCGATCGAGAGAAGCAGGTGCTCAAGTTAGTGGCTAATGGACTCAGTAATAAGATGATTGCCCGTAAGTTGGATATTGCAGAAGGTACGGTCAAGGTTCATGTTAAACGGGTATTAAACAAGCTGGGAATGCGCTCTAGGGTTGAAGCGGCAGTTTGGGTTGCAGAAGGAAAGATAAAATAGAGAGCCTAATCACGGCTCTCACAATAGCGTATATCACCTGTACTAGATTTCTGCTGTAACTGGGCAACAAAATTACAGGGCTTATGTCGGGCGTCTAGCTGTGATTCAATAATCTCCCCCCAAGCTGTTTTACAAGCATTTGTAGATCCAGGCATACAAAAGATAACGGTGTTGTTTGCTAAGCCCGCTATTGCTCTAGATTGAACAGTGGAAGTACCAATATCACGATAGGATACTGTTCGGAATAGTTCTCCATACCCTTCTATTGCCTTGTCGAAGATAGGTAATAGTGCTTCCGGTGTAGAGTCTCTAGAGGAAAATCCGGTGCCACCGGTTACTAAAATGACGTTTGCGTTTTCATCGGCTACCCATTGCGAGACAATAGAGCGTAGTTGATATATGCAGTCTTTAGTTAATGCTCGTTTGTAAAGCTTATGGCCGGCTTCTATTAATGCGTCCGCGAGAGCATCCCCTGATGTGTCTGTATCGAAGTTGCGGGTATCGCTAACGGTTAATACACAGCAATTTAGTGATACGAATTCTTTTCCTGCATGTGACATGCTTAGACTACCTCGTTGAATCTAACGGTTTAAAAAATTGTTATCGATGGCCGCTCTTAATAACTTGTTGTGTCTATCTGACTTAATCGCGAAATGCATTACGATCATACAAAAGCACAACACGCCATACAGCAACATAAAGCAAGCGGTGTGAATGCCAATAATATCGATGGCTAGACCGAACAGTACTGGTAAAGTAAAGCCTCCCATGGCACCAAGCGTGGCGACAGTGCCGCCAACGCTCCCCATATGATCGGGATAATAGTCGTGAATAATTTTGTAGACGCTGGCGCGTCCGAAGCCCTGTGCAATTCCTATGATGTTGAGCAGGAGCGTAAATACCCAAACGTTAATTTCAATAGATAATTCAACGTTTTTCTCGACGCCAATAATAGTCATCTTGGTAGGAGGGTAACTAAGCAGGAAAAGGCAAACTAAGCAGACCCAAAAAACTCCCCAGTTAACGGTGCGTGCTCCATAGCGATCGGAAAACCATCCACCAAGAGCTCTGACGACACTTGAGGTGGTAACGAACAATAATGTCAGAGCCATAGCGGCATTAATTTCAAGATGATAAACACGCATGTAGTATTGAGGTAGCCACATGAGTAGTGCCAGAAAACTACCGAAAACGAAATAGTAGTAAAGCCCAAATCGCCAAACCTTGACTTCTTTTAAAGGTGACAGGTGATGAAATAGATTTCGGTCACGCGTTTTCTTCATATATTTGGTTTCATCGGGAGCGAAGAACCAAAAAAGCACAATCATCACCGCCATCCCAACAGCATAAAAAGGCCCGATGGCATTCCATCCGAAATGTTCAATAATTAAAGGGGCGAGGGCGAGTGTAATGGCTGCTCCCGAATTACCTGCGCCAAATACTCCCATGGCATAGCCTTGATTTTTTCTCTCAAACCAAGCTGAGACATAGCGAATACCAATAGTAAATGAGATTCCCGATATGCCTGTGATTAAGCCAAGGGCCAAATAGCCCGAATACGTGTCTATCCACTTCAATGCATAAACGGAAGGAACCATTATTAGCATCTGAATAATGTAGATGCTACGACAAGAATATACCTCACATAAAAAGCCAATTGGAAAGCGAAGTAGAGCGCCAGAAAGCATTGGCGCGGCAAGCAATACACCGAATTCTACGCCACTAAGAGCAAGTTCTTCGCGTATGGTTATTCCCATTACTGCATATAGCGTCCAGACGGAAAAGTTAGCTGCAAAGGCTAAAGTTGCCATCAGTAGAACTAATCGAGATTGGCCTTCTTTGAATTCCATGGTTTGTTCCGCTTTAACTTCAGATATTCAAATTATCGAACAAAACGGTACAAGTCACCTGTCGTACTACTAATGAATCCGGGTAGGCTAGCTCGCAGAAAATACATACCTCTTAAGAGGTATAAAACAAGATTTTATGGGTTTTTTAAGCTGCTTAACTAATACCACCAAAGATATATATTGGAGCTTTGGGCACCCTATAGGCCTGGTTAGTCAGTTGATTCACATCAATTAGTTGGGGTAGGTAATGCTACAACATCATAGCTAGTATTTTAGTCAAAGCCTTTCGTTATTAAATTAAAGGGTAAGTAGTTATGTCAGACGAAGGAAAATTAAACTTACTTAAGTTTAGCGACCCAAAGATAAAAACGCTCCATATAACATGGTTTGCCTTTTTTCTATCATTCGTTGTGTGGTTCAGTCACGCGCCTTTAATGGTTTTTATTAAGGAGGCATTTGATTTATCGAGTCAACAAGTAAAAGCCTTACTTATACTTAATGCGGCTCTTACGATTCCCGCCCGTATAGTGATAGGTATTTTGGTTGATAAGTTTGGACCAAGACATGTTTATAGTGGGCTGCTTGTTGTATCTAGTTTCATCTGTTTTGGTTTTGCCACCGCAACAAGTTATGAGTCATTGGCACTGTTCCGCTTTTTGTTAGGTTTTGTCGGCGCTGGATTCGTTATCGGTATTCGAATGGTAGGAGAATGGTTTCCTGCTAAACAAGTGGGTATCGCTGAAGGTATCTACGGTGGTTGGGGTAACTTTGGTTCTGCGGCCGGGGCAATGTCTCTGCCTACGATTGCGCTTATGTTTGGTGGCGATGACGGCTGGAGATATGCGCTGGGATTAACAGGTGTTATCGCTGGCTTGTACGGATTGTTTTATTATACCCAAGCCCGCAATACTCCCAAGGGCTCAACTTACTTTAAGCCCAAAAAATCTGGTGGTTTAGAGGTTACTAGTAAAGGCGATTTCATATTTTATCTCGTTATGAATGTACCAATGTACTTAGCGTTGGGCGTGTTGGCTTGGAAATTGTCGCCAGCTGGTGTGGCACTATTGACGCAAGAAACCATGTATATCCTATGGGGCGTTCTAGTTGCGCTATTCGTCTTTCAAACCAATGCTATATACAAAGTCAATAAAGAGAATTTGGCGCATGGCGTACCTGATCTAGAGAAATACAAATTCAAGCAAGTTGCAATTTTAGATGTGGCCTATTTTGTTACTTTCGGCTCGGAGCTTGCTGTTGTTTCTATGCTGCCATTGTTTTTCTTGGAAACCTTTGAAGGTTTAGATCCGGTTAAGGCAGGATTGCTAGCCTCTGGCTTCGCCTTTATGAACTTGGTGGCCCGTCCTACTGGTGGTTTCTTTAGCGACAAATTCGGGCGACGTAAGAGTCTTATGTTCTTGATTGGTGGTTTGGCTTGTGGGTATTTCATTCTCGCCAATATCGATTCAACTTGGTGGATTCCATTGGCTGTTTTATCAACTATGTTGTGTTCTTTCTTTGTTCAAGCCGGGGAAGGTGCAGTGTTCGCTATTGTTCCATTGGTGAAGCGTCGTATGACAGGACAGATTGCAGGAATGGCGGGGGCATATGGTAATGTTGGTGCGGTTACTTACTTAACGGTGTTGTCTTTCGTAGATTACAGTACTTTCTTCTATGTGATTGCCGCATCCGCCTTGGTTATTTTTGTGGCTTGCTGGTTTATCGATGAGCCTAAAGGTCATATGGCTGAGATATTGCCTGATGGCAGTGTTCACTTAATCAATGTTGATTAATACATCTTGCTGGGCCTCTATTTAGGAGGCCCTTTCTCCAATAGGATTCCCAGCATTGAATTCAACGATCTACGAAGATATACAAAAGGAGACAAACCTCGATTCTGAAGTCGATATCGGAAGCTTTTCTATCGCGGGTATCAAACCGATTAATGAAGATTGTGCTGGATATTTCTTGCCAGACGATCAACATCGTATGCAAAACAAAGGTATTGCATTAGCTATTGCGGACGGTGTATCAACAGCCGAGGCAGGTCAAGAAGCGAGCCTTACAGCGGTTAACAATTTTATTACTGATTACTATCAAACCCCTGATCCTTGGACAGTTAGTCATTCAGGAGAAAAAGTATTAACCGCCATTAACCTCAAGCTTTATCGTAAAAGTCATGAATTTGCTAACCAAGAAAAAGGCTATCTCTGTACTTTCAGTGGCTTAATTATAAAGTCTTGTTTTGCGCACTTTTTTCATGCTGGTGATAGTAGGATATATCGATTACGAAATAATGAGCTTGCCCAAATCACTCAAGATCATAAGGCTATTATAGGTAACCAAAACCATATTTTGGCAAGAGCTGTGGGTATGGATAGTAGTCTTCAGATTGACTACAGAAAACAAGCTATCGAAGAGAACGATATATATTTTTTATCGACGGATGGCATTCACGACTTTTTAACAGATGATGAGATTCTAGATCAGCTGAAAAAGACTTCAATAGCAGAGGAAAGGGCAAAAGAAATCGTAAACCTAGCTTTGGAAAAGGGTAGTGATGACAACATAAGTTGTATTGTCGCTCATATACATAGTCTTCCTAAGCAAACGCTAAACGACTATAACCTGAAACTGACGAGTTTACCTTTTCCCCCTGGATTGAAAAAAGGAATGTCTATTGACGGGTACCGTATTGATAAAGAGATATTTGCTAGTAGTAGAAGCCAGCTTTATTTAGTGACGGATCTAGATAATGGCAATCAATTTGTAATGAAAACACCTTCGCATAATTTTGAAGATGACGCTTCTTACATTGATCGCTTTATTCAGGAAGAATGGATCGGAAAGCGAATTGAAAGCCCTTATGTAGTAAAAATAGTTGACCAATCAAAGCCTAGAAACTTTTTATATTATTTAATGGAGTTTGTTGAGGGCGAATCCCTTAATGAATGGATGATTAAGCATCCCTTTCCCGCTCCAAGAGAAGCTATTGAGATTGTTGATCAAATAGCTGCTGGCTTGAAGTGCTTTCATGAACAAGAGACGATCCATCAGGACTTAAAACCTGGTAACGTGATGATCTCAAAAGATGGTGTCGTCAAAATCGTCGATTTTGGATCAGTATATGTGGCTGGCATCGCGGAAATGTTTAAGCCTATGGCTCATGAGGGAGCGCTGGGGACCGCGACCTACTCTGATCCGCAATATTTAATGGGTATTAATTCGGGGATCCAAGGTGATATTTATGCGTTAGCTACCATAGCCTATGAGCTTTTTACGGGTGAAATTCCATATGGTAAGAAAATCGAAGAATGTCATGCGATCTTCGAATATGACCGATTAAGATATAGAGATGCAAGACAATTTAATCCAGTCATACCGCTTTGGTTTGATCAGGCACTAAAGCATGGGGTGGCGATTCACTTGGAGGAACGCTACTCCACTTTAGAGTCTTTTATGAGGGATTTGCACAACCCTAACCCTGATTATTTATTAGAAGACCCAGAATACACTAAGGATAAGAACAAAGCTTTATATTGGGAGATAATTTCAGGGTTTTGGCTGCTCACTCTGGTTTTGGTTGTCGCTCTGTTTTCATGCTCAGAGGGGTAAAGTTAAACGCTAGTAGTCGTTTAGCAAGTTAAATACTATTGAATATAGTAAAGCAGATTGTAGTTCAATTGATAAAGAACAGAAGGAATTAACGATGACTCAGTTTAGTGAGAATGTTATTGAATCAGCTCAGGCGATTTTAGCGAAGGACATCATGACATCCGAGGTGCTATCGGTTTACGAAGGATGGTCTATCAAACGTTTGGCAGACTTTTTTGTAAAGCATAAAATTTCTGGAGCTCCGGTTATAGCTAGTGACCATTCATTGATTGGTGTGGTATCCATTACTGATATTGTCAAGTTTGATAGTCTGTCTAGCGATGAGAAGGCAAAACTGATGGTGGAGAATGTGTATCCAGAGTACTTAGGGCAAAATGTTGCGCAAGAGGTATTCAACCAGCTTGCGGTGAATGCAGATCAAAATTGCACTATAAACTCTATAATGACGAGAGATGTGATTAAGGCAGATGGCGAAGCAGCACTTCCTGAGATCGCGAAGTTAATGGATTCAAATAAAATTCGTAGAATATTTGTCACTGACGAAGGCAAGATCGCCGGAGTGATTTCTACAGGAAATATTTTAAGATCTCTCTCTGAGTTGGCCTAAAGAGACCACTACCTTCATTGTTGGCTATTGCGCCCTGATTTTACTTCTTTGCTGAATGCGCCTTGTTTCTGTTTTCCAATGATCAAGGCGCTAGTCCTTATAAAGCCTAATTTATTGTAGATTGGGCTTATCATATTTAGACGATAACTTCATTTGGATTGCATTCGCATCCAGCTCGCGAGAACATACCTGGTAAAACGAGCCTCCTAAAGATGCTCCTGAAGACAATTACATAGGTAGTTCTGTGAAATATGAATGAAGCTAAGTCAATTAAGGCGTTTATTTTTGATCTTGATGGAACGCTGGTCACCTCGGATATTGATTTTGCAGAGCTGCAAAATGAAATTGGCTGTGATGTCGGTGGTGATGTTCTTCGCTACGCAGCCTCTCAGAAAGATGAGTATGAGAGTGCGAGAATTATGTCAGTAATCGAGAAATTTGAGCTAAATGATGCTGAGCAGTCACAACTGATTGATGGTGCCTTGCGCTTTGTTTCACGACTACAAAATACTGGGTTCCCACTAGCGGTTGTGACGCGAAACTTTCGTGCTGCAGCGTCGCGAAAGATTGCTAGAGCACAACTTCCGATTCCTACTGAATGGCTAGTTACTCGAGAAGATGCCCCACCCAAGCCTGCACCAGATGCTTTGTTGATGCTTGCAACAAAATGGCAACTCCTGCCCCATGAGGTAGCCTATGTTGGGGACTATCATTTCGATGTAGACGCCGCGCTTAATGCAAGTATGGTGTCCTGTTTAAGATTGAATGAATATTCGAGAGGCACAGAGTACGCTGAGCGCGCGCATTACTGCTTTGAGAGTTATGATCAGTTTATGGATGACTTTTTTGATAACAGGCACTGATATGAAAGATATAGTTTTGATTACGGGTGTGGCAAAAAGATTGGGTTTTGCTATGGCAAAGCGCTTCTTGAAAGCAGGTGTTGATGTTGTCGGAACTTACCGGAGCGAAAGGGATTCTCTTGGCGAGTTACGAGCTGCGGGTGTTGAACTGATTCAATGTGATCTCTCATCGCAAACTGATGTAGATAAGCTCTGTGAAAGCGTTAAGGCTCAGGATCAAGGAATTAGAGCCATTATTCATAATGCATCAGATTGGATGTCTGAATCAGGGAGTGATGATCTGTGGTCTTGCTTTGATTCTATGATGGCTGTGCATGCGCGAGCCCCCTATTACATTAACATGAGTCTTGAATCTCATTTGATAGACGGCGCAGACATTATTCACATTGGTGATTATGTTTCTTCCACTGGAAGCGCGAAACATCTAGCGTATGCTGCTAGTAAAGCTGCTCTAGATAATCTAACGCTTTCATTTGCGAAACGCCTGGCTCCCAAGTGTAAGGTGAATGCAATAGCTCCGGCATTAATCCTCTTCAACGATGGCGACAGTGACAGCTATAAAGAAAAGGCGGTCGCCAAGTCTTTGATGGGGCGTGAAGGCGGGGTAGATGAGTTTCTACGTATGTTGGATTTCATTATGGCTAGTGATTATGTGACTGGCAGAGTTCTACCTCTAGACGGTGGCCGACATTTGAAGTGATAAGCCTCATAGGCCCATTGTAAGTTCGTTGATACTAAACTTAAGATTAGTGCAAGGCCTTGCTAATCCTATGTGAAGTACCCAAGATTTGAGCAATTCGGTGGCTGAGACTATTCTGTATAAACGGCTAGCTTCTATGCCATCCAATTGATCAAAGGTTATATGGTAATGCTGAAGGGTACTCGTTTACGCCCTCTACTGTTCGCAAATTTATCGCCATTGCTCTGTTCGATCTTTTTTCTTGTGCACTCTATTTGTGCACAAGCAAACATTTCCTTATTGAGTATTGAACCAGAAAAAGATACCTATCTTTTAGGTAGTTACGTGGAATTTCTGGAAGACCCCACTAGCGAGCTGACATACCAAAACGTGACTTCTTCGGATTTCGCCTCCCGTTTTCAGCTTAGTGAATCACAAACTCCAAACTTTAGCTTTACCGATTCTGCGTACTGGTTTCGGCTAGTGATTCTAAATGAAGAGAACGCCAATACTGAATGGCTGCTGGAGTTCGAGTATCCGTTGCTGGACTATGTTGATATCTACTTAGAGCGAGATGGTGTTGTAGAGCACTCCATCCTGGGGGATATGATTCCCTTTAGTGAGCGTGAGGTAGATCATCGAAATCTGATTTATAAATTGTCATTAGCTCCCAATTCAAAAGTTACTATGCATCTGCGTGTGCAGACGTCTAGTTCACTTCAGTTGCCTCTGATATTAATGTCACAGTCTGCCTTTATAAACGCTGAAAACTCATCACAGTATATTTATGGGCTTTTTTATGGCGCTATCTTGGTGATGATTCTTTACAACCTGTTTATAGCCTTCATGGTTCGTGATATTGATTACTTCTATTACTTTCTGCATATTCTTGGCTTCGGCGCAGTGCAGGGTTCTTTAGACGGCTATACCAATGAAATGCTTTGGGGGGAATATCCCTGGTGGGCAAACACAGCGATACCATTTTTTATTGGTATAGGTTGGCTCGGTGTTTCTTTGCTCGCACGTTCTTTTTTACAGTTGGCTGTTAATGCACCTTTTCTGAATAAAATCTTCACTTTATTTGTTGTACTTAGTTTTGGTGTAAGCCTAGGAAGCTTGTTTTTACCTTATAGTGTCGTCATAAAAGTCGGAACCGCCAGTGCAGCGATCATTGCACTCACTTCTTTTATTGCTGGTTTCGTTGTTTGGCGACGAAAATTCAAGGCTGCTAGGTACTTTCTTCTGGCGTTTACTTTCTTGCTTTTTGGTGTGGCGTTGTTTGTGTTCAAAACCTTTGGGCTTTTGCCAGCCAATTTCTTTACCGACCATATTATGCAAATCGGATTGTTTACTGAGGTGTTGCTGCTGTCGTTTGCTTTGTCCGATAAAATTAATATTCTGACGGAAGAAAATAGACGCATGGAGCAAGAAGCTAATAGTAAGTTAAAGTCGGAAGTTGATCGCCAAACCGCAGAGTTGAAGCAAATGACTGAATCGGCTTTGTTAGCTCGAACACAAGCATTGGAGGCAAAAGAAGAAGCGGAAAAGGCAAATAGGTCTAAAAGCGAATTTTTAGCTACCATGAGCCACGAAATTCGCACGCCTATGAATGGTGTTCTTGGTATTGTTGACTTGATGTATGACACCAATATTGATGAGCAACAAACTAAGTATTTAAGAACCATTTCAGCCTCAGGAAAATCTCTGTTAAATATCATTAACGATATTCTTGACCTGTCGAAGATCGAAGCAGGTAAACTAGATATAGAGAGCAATACATTCGAAATAAATAGCTTAATGGATGAGTGTGCTTCACTGTTTTCATTCAAAGCAGCAGAAAGTGATTTGCTTTTTAACGTGTTAAAGAGTTCTGAAGAGCCTCAATATTTCCTTGGCGATAGTAGCAGGATTCACCAAATTTTAACGAATCTTGTCGGCAATGCTTTCAAATTTACAGAGGCTGGCGAAATACGTGTTACTTACGATATTTCAAGAATCCCGGATGCAGAAGACTATCAAATTAAATTCCAAGTCATTGATAGCGGAATAGGGTTATCCGACGAGCAAAAGCAGAAGTTGTTCAAGGCCTTCAGCCAAGCGGATACTTCCACAACTAGAAAATATGGTGGCACTGGGTTGGGCTTAATAATCAGTAAACGCTTAGCGGAACTCATGAATGGTTCCATTGGTGTAGAGAGTGAGCTAGGTAAAGGTTCGACATTTTGGTTTACGATTACCGTTCCTGCTTCGGAAAGCGTTGACCTCGATTCGGAATTCGAAAGTAACAATAGTCGTTCAGCTGCAAATAATGGTGATGGGCGTTTGCATGTATTGGTTGCTGAGGATAACTCCGTTAACCAAATGGTCATTGTCGGCATGTTGAAACGATTTAATCTACAGCCAGTTCTTGCTTCTGATGGTTTGCAGGCAGTTGAAGCCTGTCAAAACGCTACCAGACCTTTTGATCTTATCCTAATGGACTGTGAGATGCCCGTGCTAGATGGTTTTGGTGCCACAAAACAGATACGCGAGTTAGAAAGCGCCAAACATCAAAAACCAACACATATTTATGCATTAACCGCGCATGCATTATCAGAGCATAAACAGCAGTGCGAGGATGCAGGAATGAATGGTCACCTAGCGAAACCTGTTGATAAAAATAAATTAGAAGAAATTATTCGAACGCTAGAACCGCAGAGTCAATCAATTGCCAGCCATGGCCAACGTTAGATTCAATTCACTTAGCTGAATGTAACTGAAGCTTCTGTCCGTAATTTTAAACTTGTCCGTATAGTACTAGTGATTGACCGCATTGTTGATGGCTTCAGCTGCGATCAGTCTTTACAGTATCCGTTATTATTTTTATAAATGTGGATAGTCTTTGTAATGGATCGGCCAAGTAAATTCTTTAGCATAATCATGCTGATGACCTTGTTAGGTGGTTGTTTGCCTAAACAAACGGAAGAGCATCATCTGTTTTTGAAAAGGGGCGTGACTGGGCTGTAGAGGATCCAACTAAGGAAGCAGGAACCTTTGCGACTCTTGAGTCGGTACTAGTTCCGTTATTCGGAGATTCGCGGTCCACTTGGTTGAATGATGTATGCCTAGGAAATATTTACGTAAATAACCTTCCCTTTGATTGGTCCTGTAAAAAGAATACTGGAATATTGGAAATCATGACTTCCGAAGCAAATCCTTATGATTTGGCTCCGGCATTAAAGACTGAAAATATTGATGTACTGGTAGGCATTGGTGTTGGCGGTGGTTCTTTGATTAACAATGGTATTACCTATCGCCCATTTCGTGAAGGCTGGGAGCGATCTTACGATCTTGAACGATATCCTCATATGGATACTGTTTGGCATTGGATACTGTCTATTTTGATCGTGCTGAAAGCGTCTTGAATCCTTCTGTTATTCCGGAGGATATTCTAGCTACAGAGTACTATCAAAATGTTCGTGTGCATCATGAAGCTATGATTGGTGGTATCTCTGGTCACGCTCGGAACACCCAATCAAGGGTCGGAGCTCGCCGATGATTATAACTGGGCCGGTTACTTTATTGGTGCTACTGCAGCGATGAGGGATCTTCGTCCGAGTTTTGTTAGAAATACCTTTAATAAAAGATATCCTGCTAAGGGTGCTCTGCTAGCTAATGGCGGCCGTATTTATACGATTCGCGGCGATTGTGATGGTTGGGATTGCTGGGGATGGGGAGGCGAGCTTGCTCTAGGTTGGGAAACACTGCGTTGGATTCATTGGGGTGATAACGATGGATTGGTACCTAACAATGCGGTGAAGATAACTGGCGCGATACACCTTGCTGACTTTAGGTCTTACGACCATATGGATTTAGTACGAAAATCCAGTGTCGCTAAAAAAGCCGCTAGTGTTCTGAAGTAGTTGAGGGCTTTCTAGGTCGTAGTGCAGAAGGCCGAATGAACACGCACGGTAGGTGCACCGAGTAGAGGTGGTTCAAACTAGCATAAAAAAACGCAGAGGCCTTTCGACATCTGCGTTTTCAAATCATGGTGCCCGGAGGCGGAATCGAACCACCGACACGGGGATTTTCAATCCCCTGCTCT
>JAKSAW010000622.1 GCA_022361455.1 Pseudomonadales bacterium
GATGATGATACCGCAATCTGGTTCTACCAAATCATCAATGGCGAAATCCGTGTGATTGATTGCCTTAGCGATTCAGGTAAGGACTTAGCTTACTACGTTAAGCAGCTCACCGGCCGCGAAGTCGCGATCAACATTCGTTACGGCAAGGTCGAGGTCGACATTGGTGATCTTGTACCCGAGCTGTGGCGACGATCGCAATACGACTACGCCGGTATCTATATTCCGCATGATGCAAAAGCCAAAACGCTCGCTGCACAAGGTAAATCCATTCAAGAGCAGTTAAACAAAGTGTTTGGCTCCAACAAAGTGTGCATTGTTCCTAACTTGTCGATTCAAGATGGCATTTTGGCAGCGCGCCAAATGATGCCGCGTGTGTATATGCATGAGCGCTGCGAAGAAGGATGGGAAGCGTTAAAGCAATACCGGCGCGAGTGGGACGACAAAAAACACATGCTGACGGATAAGCCTGTTCACGACTGGACATCTCACTACGCTGATGCATTTCGTTACCTTGCGGTGATGTGGAGAGAGAAAAAAGAACCAACCGTTATTGTTCCGACAATGACGACGTTAACTGATGTGACTTTCAACGATTTATGGCAACAGATACCGAGCAAGAGAAAGAGGATCTAGAACCCGAGCGCATGGAGTCGCTTCACTCGCGGTGGAGTGGGCGCATTAAAGAGGCCGGCAATCAGCAAAAGCAAGATTGGGAGGATAAGGCTGACCAAGTGGTCAGGCGGTATCGCGATGACCGTGGTGATAACCCGTATGCGGCTAAGCAATTTAATCTGTTGTGGTCGAACGTTGAAACGTTAAAGCCGGCACTGTTTTCCAACTCGCCGAAGCCGCAAGTATCGCGTCGCTACAAGGATCAAGACCCCGTGGGGCGTATTGCCTCAGAGTTGTTAGAGCGGGGATTGGAATACACCACGGAAACTTATGATTTTGACGGTCTGGTGCGTCGGTGTATTGAAGATTATTTATTGCCGGGCCGGGCGTTGCCGAAGATTGGTTACAAACCGTTTTTTGGCGAACCTGAAACATTGGAAGGCGGCGATGTCTATGAGCCGCTCGAGTACGAAGAAGTCACCTGCTCTTACATTTTTTGGAAAGATGTTCGAATGGGTCAGGCTCGCACATGGGAGCTAGTGCCGTGGCTGGCCTATCGATCGTACTTAACCAAAAAAGAAGTCAAGA
>JAKSAW010000629.1 GCA_022361455.1 Pseudomonadales bacterium
AGTCGAGTAATTGATTGCCATAGGATGCGATAATTTCTACTTGGGGGTAGTGGATGTGGGTATCGATCATCCCAGGAATAATCAAGTGGTCAGGATATTCAACGATGGCAACATCGTCACCGAGTGTTGGCATTAAGTCACTTGCATTGCCAATACTTATGATTTTGCCTTGGTCGACTAGTAAAGCGCCATCTTTAAAGTACTTATAGGCCTTGTCACCATCAACGGTAGGATCTGATAAAAAATGCAATATAGCCGCACGATAGACTGTGGCATTTTGGCCGTTCATTACTTTACCTGTTTTCATAATCTTTCTTTTGCGCAAGCTTTATTAGATACTTTGCTCTAATTGCTTTCGCCATGATACTGTAAATTATAATACTTATGAGCCAAATCACCCTGCAGGATTTAAAACAAAGTTCGATTACTGAGCTCGACCAGTATTTTTCAGCTGCATCGCTAGATTTTATCATGAGCGGTCAGTATCGAGGTGTGTTCATCAAGCGCTTAGATCGTTTGGGTGCACGTAAGCCACTTTATTATGTCTCTTTTAGTTTTGAGTTTGTTCCTTTCGGAATCGACTTTGATACTAATAAGTGGTTTTTTATGAATAGCAAATTACAGGCAGGCTATTTTCAGTTAGACGTTGGACCTTCTAGATGGCGAGATACTACTGCCTATCGAATGCATTACGAGGAATCAGAGGTGCCTTGGTTTGTGAAGAACAAGCTTTATGATGAAGTTAAACCATTATCATCGGATTTGGCCCTCGGCATTGGTGGGGTTAACCGGGATGAGGGCGGCGATCACTTTTATTTCGCTTTGGTAAGGCAGTAATTGATCATTACAAAATAGCTGACCCCTTTGTTATCTTTATCTATTTAGAGAACGAAAGAGGCCAGCTAATAGTTATCTTCCTTTTAACTTATACGATTCATCCAGTGTTCGCTTATAGAACTTACCTAACGCTTTGTCCTTATCTCTTTTCTCCTTCAGCGTTGCGGAATTAATCGCTTCTTCGCGAAGCAGTTTGTGATAGTTGTTTAAGCGCCTTTCATCCAAAGTTCCGCTATCAATAGCTGCTCTCACTGCGCAACCAGGCTCACCATTGTGTTGGCAATCGGCATAGCGACAGTTTTGTGCGAGCTCTTCGATATCCGCAAAGGTGGCTGCAATACCTTCTTTGGCGTCAGCCAATTGGATTTCCCTCATACCGGGGGTATCCAGAATCATGGCACCAGAACTCAACGCAATTAAAGAGCGCCGAGTGGTGGTATGACGTCCTTTGGCGTCGTCCTCGCGAATGCTTCCGGTGCTCTGCTGCTCTGCGCCTAATAGAGTGTTGATCAGCGTCGATTTCCCCACACCCGATGAACCTAAAACACCAATGGTGTTGCCAGGAGCCAGCCATGGCTGCAGTTTGGAAACGCTTTCTAGATCCAGACAATTTGCCGCTTCTACCATTAAATGGTGATCCAGCTTGCGAACATCGTTGATAAAGTCTTCGGGTGACCCAGAAAGATCGCTCTTACTCAGCACGATAACAGGCTCCGCACCCGCTTCATTCACCAATGCTAGAAAGCGTTCAATTCGATTTAGGCTAAAGTCTTCGTTCATAGAGCATACGATAAAAGCCGTGTCGATATTGGCGGAAATTAACTGGTGCTTTACCTTGCTACCGGGCGCTTTCCGTTGGAAACAAGTTTTCCGTTCCAGAATGCGTAGTAACTTCATCTCAGGATCTAGCAGGATCCAATCGCCCACAACAACACTAGGCATTGAGTGAGTGATGGGGATGTTCATCGTGGATGTGTCGGTAGTGACCGTGATTTCCGAGCGATGTTGTTCAACAACGCGAGCTACGATGGCGCTTTCCCATTCTTCTAGAGAAAGTTGTTGCTGAAAAAAAGATTGCCAACCGATGTTGGATAGTAATGAGAAATTTGACATAGCAAACCCTTAACAAAACCAATGCTAATAGAATTTAGGGGGCTATATGCCCCGGTTTTGAAACCGGGCGGGGGTAGTCTAAAGCGTTAAACTAGGTGCCCGGTTAGGTTTACAACAATCATTTGTGTCTCCTAACCAGTGATATGAGTCCAGGGAAGTATAGGGTAGTAGCTCTCAATGTTAAAGTCAGATTGAATCCACAATTTGGAGCAATCTCTAAGTTCTTACCAAACCTTGAAAATTTGCATTTGAGACTCCATATCATTAGCAGGCTTGTCGCTTTAAATTCTCTCTTAGATTGGAAAAATGGTTGTTTTAGTCGATTTTAAATGAATGTGACACTATTGTGACAATTTGGGCTGCTGCCGACTAATTTATGGTAATCATCAGGAGTGCGGTTACTATATAGGCATCGATATCGGGTTAGCCTGATTGTTATGTAAGTTACCGAAACATATAGTATTTTGGTGACATATTTAGCGTACTTCTTAGGTACAAAAAAGGTACATATAGGTACAGGGAGCTTTTGCATTATGAATCGATTGATTGGTCCTTTGCTCGCAGTCGTGTTGCTTGTTCTTGTTGGGGTTGGTATCTGGTTTTCAGCCAGCGATAAACTCGCCGAGCGCAATCAGCTACACGTGGTGGGGCTGAGCGGTAGTGAAAAACTGCCTTTCTTTCGTGATGAGCGCGTCATCGCAGCATTTGCGAAGCATGGTTTGAACGTTGAAGTGCATAAGGCTGGTTCCCGGCAGATTGCTACTCATCCAGATCTCAAAACCGTAGATTTTGCGTTTCCTGCTGGTACACCAGCGGCTACCAAAATTAAAAAACAATTCCCTAAAACCCATTCTTACACACCATTCTATACGCCAATGGCATTAGCTTCTTGGCAGCCCATTGCGAAGACATTGGTAGGCGCTGGTCTAGCAGAGGACAAAGGCGATCACTATTTGCTGGATATGAATAAGTTCGTGGAGTCTTTTAAGAATGAAACCCGCTGGGTAGATCTGCCTAACAATAGTGAATATCCCTCGAGCAAGCAGATTTTTGTTAAAACCACCGATGTTCGCAAAAGTAACTCAGCCGCCATGTATCTGTCGCTCTTGGCTTATTTAATAAATGGCAACGCGGTGCCCACCAATGAAGCGGATGTAGGAAAATTATTTCCCACCATTCAAGACGCGTTCTTGAAGCAGGGCTTTGTTGAAAGTAGTTCACAGGTTCCATTTGATGATTACTTGGTCATGGGTATGGGACATACGCCTTTACTTTTTATTTACGAAGCGCAGTTTATTGGTGCCGCTAATCCTGAAATGGGTGGCCTGCCTCAGCAAGCTACCTTAATCTATCCACAACCTGTGATTTTCTCCAAACATGTATTGATTGGGCTAACAGAAGGTGGCAAGAAACTTGGTGAATTATTGGAAATCGATGACGAACTCAAACGCCTGGCCAATGAGCATGGTTTCCGCAACGATCAACGCCAATACTTTTCTCAGCATGTACAGAGGTTAGGGTTAACGTTAGCCCCTGGCTTTATTGATGTTATTGAAGCACCTAGTTACGAAATTACTGAAAACATCATTACCCGTATCGAATCAGCTTATTAGCATTTAGAAATAACTACCGGCACACATTAGCAAAGAAGGATTTATCTATGAGTCAGCTTCAACTAGAACCACCTGCTCCAGTCAAACCCGTTACTAAGGAAGAAGTACACGGCATGGTGCCTATCAAGGAGGAAGAAAAAACACAACTTGATAAGCGTGTGGAAGAGTTTGTTAATGTCGTAATTTCTCAGGGTGTTGATTCACAGGAATTTAAAGACCGGGTTGCAGCCATTCACGGTATGGCGAGCTCTGAACTGAAATCAGCGGTTTCAGTGTCTAACCGCATGATGGATCGACCAGTGAATGCCATTAATCAGGGCCTTATGGATGAGAATTCGCCTGTAGCCAGTGCACTGATAGATTTGCGCAATACCTGCCAAGATCTGGATCCTTCCAAACAAGGTAATTTATTAGAGCCGCGCAAGCTTCTTGGCTTGATTCCTTTTGGCAATAAAATGCGCGATTACTTTATGCAGTATGAGAGCGCTCAAACACATCTGAATAAAACCATTGAAGCGCTTCTTAATGGTCAGGATGAATTGCGTAAAGACAACGCCGCCATAGAGCAGGAAAAAGCAACACTATGGGAGCTAATGTCCAAAATAGAACAGTATATTTATTTGGGTAAGAAGATCGATGAAGCTTTAGAAAAACGTATTGCTGAGATTGAAGCCCAAGACGCTGCCAAGGCTAGAATCGTTAAGGAAGAAATGCTGTTCTATGTGCGCCAAAAGATACAAGATCTGTTGGTGAATC
Organism: Pseudomonadales bacterium; assembly: GCA_022361455.1. Taxonomy (GTDB): domain Bacteria; phylum Pseudomonadota; class Gammaproteobacteria; order Pseudomonadales; family Ketobacteraceae. Next base: position 4,320 of record JAKSAW010000629.1, read on the forward strand.
TTGCCGTGAATGTTCAAACCTATCTTTCTTTGGATATGGTGCGAAAAAATAACATGGAATTAATCAAAGGTGTTGACCGAGCCACAACTACCACGGTTCAAGCCCTCCGTAATGCTGTGATGACTGCGCAAGCACTAGCCAACCAGAAATTAGTGCTAAGCCAAATTAGTGCACTTAATGAAACCACTAGTACGTTAATCCAATCAACAGCACAAATGCTCAAGCAGCAAGGAACTGAAGTTGCAAAACAAGCTACAGAGCCAGCCGTGCAAATTGAAACCCTGAAGGGTGCATTTCGTGATATCTACGAAGCCATTGATACAGTCAATAACTACAAGGTAGAGGCTTTGGCCTCGATGAAGCAATCCATTGATGTGTTAGAAGACGAAGTTGGCAAGGCGAAAAGCTATATGACTGAAAATCGCATCGCTGATGTTAGCGATGCATTAGAAATCACTGACGCTAAGGAGCTTGAGCTATAAGCTTGGTGACTTTTTAAGAGCATTGAGACTTTATAAGGACTTTTCTATGCGCTTGTTTAAATCTATTTTGGTTTGTTGCCTGTTGTTAACGGGGCTACTAGCTGCCTGCAGTCAACAGCCGCAAGAAGTGATGCGTGTGTTAGCAGGCTCCGAGTTAAAAGACTTAAAACCTTATCTGAATGATATACGGCGTAATACCGGCGTTCAGCTGGAGTTTGAATATATTGGTACTTTGGACGGTGCGGATCGTTTAATTCATGATAAGAGTTTTGATTTGGCCTGGTTTAGTCATGGAAAGTACATCGCCTTGACCCAGGAGCAGGTGAAAACTCAGCCCATTGTGGCGCAGGATAAGATTATGCTCTCACCCGTGGTGTTGGGAGTAAAGCAATCTGTCGCTAAGCGATTAGGATGGGATGATAAGGCTCGCTTGACCTGGCGTGATATAGCCGATAAATCTGCTCAAGGTGAGTTTCAATTCATGATGACAGATGCCACGGCATCCAATAGTGGCTTTTCGGCTTTCTTTGGGTTGTTAGCCGCTTTTTCTCCTAACCCTGCCAATCCTGATTTTTCTAATGTGGATAAAGCCTTAGTAAATTCATTCTTTAAAGGTAACACAGGGCGGTCAGGAAGCTCCGGATGGTTGGCTGAGCGTTATGTGAAAGAACAAACGCGCTTTGATGGGTTGGTTAACTATGAAAGTGTTTTGCTATCCATGAACCAGTCTGGGAACCTAAATGAAAAGTTAGCTTTACTATATCCCACCGAGGGTATTGTTACGGCTGACTATCCTTTAATGCTTTTGAAAAAGGAAAAACGTGAGCAGTATCAGAAGCTAGTTGATTACCTCAAGTCACCAGAGTTTCAAACCATTGTCCAGGAGAAAACCTTCCGGCGGCCAGTTAACCGAATGGTTAAGCTGGATCCTTTGTTTAATACCGGCTTAATTGAGTTGCCATTTCCAAGCACATTAGATGTGATCGATGGTGCGCTGTTTATGTTCCTAGATGAGCATAGGCCACCCTCTGCTTCGGTCTTCGTTTTGGATGTGTCTGGTAGTATGTCAGGTGAAAGAATTGATCAGCTTCGTGATGCGGTTAAAAACTTAACTGGCTTGGATCGCAGTGTGGCTGGTAAGTTTGCGCGTTTCAGGGCTCGTGAATCTATCACCTTGATTCCATTTTCGAGCAAAATAAAACCTAAGTCTGAATTTGTGGTGAAGGATGTATCAGAAGCTGGCCAAGATATGGCGGCCATTCGCCAAAAAGTAGATACCTTGAATGCGGGTGGTGGCACGGCGATTTATGATGCTTTGCTCGATGCATACAACGATATCAATAATAAATATACGTTGGATAAGGAACGTTATTACACCATTGTTCTAATGACTGATGGCGCCAGCAACAATGGTGCGAACTATCAGGATTGGAAGCAGTGGTGGAGAAGTGCTCCTGAGCATTTGCAACAGGTAAGGGTTTTCCCAATTCTGTTTGGTAATGCTAATAGCCAAGAAATGAAAGGCATTGCGGAAACTACTGGTGGCAGAACCTTTGATGCGCGCAAGCATAGTTTGGCGCAGGTGTTTAAGAAAATCAGGGGCTATCAGTAGTGTCTGATAAGGTTTGGCTGTTCCTTTATTCTAACGGAAATATCGCAGGCTCAGTGCTCGGTATACTGGGGATGGGCCTGTTTTTTACCGGCTTAATTGGTGACTTTTGGCTTGCCATTGTGCTGGGGCTGTATGGTGTTGGTGCTTTGGGCTTTCCGCGCACGCAAACATGGGAGCTTAAGGAAGGTATGCGTTTGCAGGGAGAGCAATTACGTGATGCCTTGGATAAAATGATTAAGCAAGTAAAGCCAAAGCTTAGCGAGGATTTGGCTGAAATCATGACAGTGCTACAAGAAAACCTCGACTATGTTATTCGTAAAACCGCTGAGCGAGATGGTGGGCCATTTTTAACTCACTTTGTTAAGCAAACAGTGAGCGATTATTTGCCCACCGCGGTTGAACACTATTTAAGTCTGCCTCCTGCCTATCGACGTATGCATACCATAAAGAATGGTAAGACGAGTAAAGATCTATTTCGCGAGCAGCTTGTGTTATTAAACTCGGAAACAGAGAAAGTTATTGAGGAATTGCACCAAGATGATGTTAATGCCATTCAAACCCACACGCGATTCTTAGAGAGCAAGTTTAAGGATTATCAACTATTGACTCACTAGGTTCCTATGGAAGAAATCGTTGAGTTTATTTTTAAAGGGCTGTTTAGGTTTATCGTTTATGTCCTTAAGGAAATAGCCTTCGAGCTGGCCATTAAAGGCCCTGGCTACATTATTGTCCGTTCCTATAGAAACAAAAAAGATGTTGATCCCGATGGTTGGGAAGTTACCTTGTGGGGGCTTGCTTTTTGGGGTCTGGCTGTTGCTTGTTTTGTTCTGTTTTTATAAACAACAGCCACTTTACGAATTTTACGCGTTGCCATTCTAGTGTTGAAAAAAATAGCTAATAACTGAACTCTGTCGAATATGTGATGTAGCTAAAATCGTCGGCACTTTTTCCTGTCAAAGCTAGCCAATTGGCCATTTCTTGTGGGTCGTCTGTCAGGAAGTGGAGCACTGTTTTAGACAGCAGATCAGTGTCGACTTCTGTCATATCTAAATTTGAACCTGGTAGTAAAGAGCCAATTACAATTCTTAAGTGATTTCTATCTTCCGGTGGATCTATTGGTGTTAGACCCCAGGTGTACCATCGAGTATTTACATTCTTCAGAATGCTGCTATCGAACTGGGTATTGTTAAAAAACAATGTCGGTTCGATTACGATGTCGGGCATGGGTGATGCCGCGTCGATGTACAAACCCATTAGATTCAGTTGTTCGTCAGGAGAAATTATCACGTTGGCAACATTCTCCACACTAAGAATTACTATTTCATTTACATTGCCTATTGCCGATAGGTCCAACACTTGATGCTCTGCGAGATCGTAATAGCGGAAAGCAGATACTTCTTTGGCATATTTGCTGATTTCACTTGGGCTAAGGTTGGTTCCTTTCAGATTTATAAGCCACAGACCCTCGAAGAAACGTAGATCTCTAGCTGAATTTAACTCTGAGCAAAGTGTATTGCTGTTACCCTCACCCAACACTAAACTATTCCACCATGCCACGGGGCTTTCTGCGTTAGGGTTGTCGGTACCATACTCTCCAGTTTCAGTTAGTAAGCTTTGCTCTAAACAAGTTGCAAAATCAGCATCGGAGTAAGGTAGCTGATGGTAGAGGGAATCCACATAGAACGTTTTTTCTTTCGAGACCAATTCATTACCCTCATAGTAAAAGTCAGCGTGAACCGACCATGGGATATGGTTTCCAGAAATAGTAGGTATGCTGATTTCAAGGCTGCCGTTCTCCGAAGCTGTGTGAAGAAGCTCACCATCGTTATCGCGAATCTCAACGCGTTCTAAGTTTTTGGTGTTGTCCGCATTCCAAGTAACGATTAGATCATCACCTGAGCGGATGTAGGTGCTGTTACTTTCTAGGCTGGAATTACAGCCACTGAAAAACACAGCTAGAAGCAAGAATCCAATAAATTTAGTTATTCGGCCCATAATGAGAGTCCTTTCTAGGTGGGAAGTCCCTTTGTTGTTTTGGCAAATTATGCAGTTGAATCAAAAGCCTGTCTATCCTAAGACTCTAAAGTTAGTAATCGAAAGTATGGATTTTTGTTTTTGGATAGTCCAATTAAGGGTGTCATGGCCAGTAATGGCGAGGATTGACAGCAAACTGTCAGATAATGTCGATAATTGGTCTTTATGATTTATAAGGCATGCTTAGTGTCCTGATGTTACTGAGTTAGACCGGTTTGAATCCTCACTTACACAATTGGTCAAATAGCAGTTCATTGGGTAACTGAGTGTTAGCAAAAAAGAAAAATAACTTTACATACCTATAAGCCTGATTCAGGTACCTTTAGATGGTGGCTCACTTTCTAACCTATCAGGCACTAACAAAAAGAATTTAGGGAAACCTCATCTACGAGTTAATCACCTGATCTGCGTTAGTAAAAGAAACTGTATTGCATTGTTATTTATAGAAAAATTTAAAACTTACAAAATAAATAGTGCTAACTCGCATTCATAACGAGATAAAAATCATGACTAATCGCCTCATATACTTTTTTACCCTCGCTATATTCAGCGTTTTTCTACAGGGCTGCCCCAATCAAAACTATTCAATCGTATCTCCAGAAAATGGTGATGCCTTTGAAGATACTATTCCTGCCAGCTATGAATTCACTTATGTGGATGCTGAGCCCGCAAGCGTTGCGCTAAATGGCGTTAACGTTATTGAATATTTCACTATGGACGGCGGTGTAGGCACTGCTGACGGTGCGCCACTTGAAGCTTTCCTTAAGCAGGGCACCAACGTACTTACGGTGGCTCCTGATGAGTTCGGCCCACGTGTTGAGTTCTTCGTTGATACCGAAGGCCCTTCCATCATTATTACTGAAGTAGCTGGCGATGCTACTAAGACAATCTCTGGTAAGGTTCAAGATCCTTCAGGGGTTAACTCTTTAATTGTTAACGGTGTAGTAGCTGCAATCACGGGCGAAGAAGATTTCACCGTTATTGTTCCTGATGCGGCTTCTTATAGCTTCGAAGCGCAAGATATTGCAGGTCGCAATAGCACTGTATTCTATGCAACTCGCGATTCTGTTTTAGAGAGCGGTTTGAAAGTTCGCGTTGCTCAATCAGCGCTTGATGAAGCTTTACCTGTTACTCAAGAAATTATTGAAGACTTAGATTTTAACAGCCTATTGGCAGATGCTGATGGCAGCACACTGACTCTTTTCCGTGAAAGCGTAGGTGTTAACCTTCCTCAAGTGACTTTGGTTCCACGAGTTTGTACCCCAGAAGTTTGTTTACCAGAAGTTTGTACCCCAAGAGTTTGTGTGTTGGGCGTATGTACTCCTAGGATCTGTACTCCTGGTGCATGTACTCCAGAAGTTTGTACTCCTGCAGTAACGGCTGGTCCAGTTAACTTTACTATTGTTGAACTTGAAGCTTCTTTAGCAAACGTTGATGTTGAAGAAGTTGAAGTAGACAAGCTTGATATCGCTTCAGGCAACAAGCCTCTAATCGGTAACTGGGAAGGTTTGTCTCTAGACGGTACTTTAATTAACACTGATATCGCCGTTCGCATCGATTCTTATCTACTAGGTGTAACCGATATTGTTAGTGGTATTCTTAACTTCCTTGGATTGTCTGATACCTTAGATGCGCTAGACGGTAACTTTACCGCGGGCATTCATGCTGACCGTTTACGCTTAGCTGCTGATCTTGGTCTTACTGCTTCTAACGGCAGCGTTGATGTGACTATTGCGGATATCAATGCAATTGGTTTGAACAGTTTCGACAGTGACTTCGATACCACCATCGATTTACCTGATGCATTCAACTTATTCGGTTTCGGACTTGCTGAAACAGTATTGAATATTATTACTGGTGGCTTTGCTGATGCTCGAGACTTTATGATCGAGATTATCTTCGGCAACATCGTTCCAGCAATTGCAGATCCGATCGTTGACATGATTATCGATGAAATCCGCTTGGGTGTTAAAGTCGGTATTACTAACAATACGCTTATCAATGCTTTGTTCCAAATTCGTGAAATCGATGTCATCGATGGTGATAGTGCGCTGCTTGTTGGTGTTGATTCATTAATTGGTGCTGAGAAAGGTGAGCAAGACGAGCTAGATCTTGGCTTCTCTGTTGGTGAGTCTGCGGACATTTGGTGGGTTAGCGATCATATTCTACCTGATGGCGCTGACCTAGGTGATTCTTTGGGGCCAGCTCCTGAACTAGCACCACAGGCGCTAGGTTACCGTTTAAGTGGTCCTATGACTGGAACGCCTGATAGCAATGGTGGCGATGTATCGGTATTAACTTCTGCTACTTTAGTAAACCAAGCATTGCTAGCATTCTATGAAACTGCATTATTGCAATTCTCTCTTGGTTATTTAGATGGTGTGATTTCTAACGAACCAAACTCAGAATACACTCATCGCATGGCTATTATTCCTGGTACACCACCAGAACTGATTTTCAAAGGTACTGCACCTGCGATTGCGTACATTCGTATCAATAACTTTGAAATCAAGATTCAAGAGCACCTTGGTGGTGATGATTGGAATGATCTACAAAGCTTTGTGATCAATGCAGAAATTCCTGTAGTGATCGGTGTTGAAGACAATCGCTTGAAACTAGGCTTGTTAACCACTGATCTAGATGTGATTAGTACAAACGGCAATGCCACTGACTTTACCGTGTTCAGCATGGAGTACTTCTTAAACCGAGTGATGGTAAGTATTCTGATTGAGCAAATTAACCTTGGTTTAGGTCAGTTAGCGATTCCTGGTACTTTTGATATCGAGGCTGATTCAGCTAGCCTTGAAACCACTATTGAAGGAATTTCTGTGAATGCAGAGAATAACCTACAAATCAACATCGATTTGAATAACGGTTAATCTGAAGAAATATCAATACTTGCGAAAAGGGCATGGGCTAAAAACCCATGCCCTTTTTTGTTGCTTGTCATATTTAGCCTCGTTAGGCTGATATTTGTGTCGTTGCGTTCTCATAAGGTTAGGTCCAAAATGACCTAAAAAATAACTAGAGGAAGCACTATGGCCGCCCCCATCTTAGACGATCGTGATCTGCACTTTATGCTCTATGAGCTTTTTGATGCGGAGAGTTTAATTCACCGAGAGCGCTATGCGGACCATAGTTTAGAAACGTTTAACGCTGCGATTGCTACCGGCAAAACCGTAGCAGAAAAGTACTTTTTACCGATTCGCTTAAAGGTCGATACACACCAACCCACATTTGATGGCGAAAAGGTCCACCTAATACCAGAGATTAAAACTGCGGTGGATGCAGTGATTGATTCTGGCTTGTCGAATGCTGCTTCTGACTATGACAAAGGCGGCATGCAGCTACCACCCATCGTGACCAATGTGGCCACGGCATATATGGGCGCTGCGGGCAGTACTACAGTCGGCTACACCAGCTTAACGAATGCAAACTGCAATCTAATCGAAGCCCATGGATCTGCTGAGCAGATTGATACCTGGGTTAAGCCCATGCGCGAAGGCCGCTTTGCTGGAACCATGGCTATGACCGAGCCGGGCGTGGGCTCTGGGCTGGCTGATCTAACTACCAGCGCAGTTAAAGCTGAGGATGGCAGCTATCGGCTATCGGGCAATAAGATTTTTATTTCCGGCGGTGATCATGATCTAAATGAAAATATTGTTCATTTGGTATTGGCACGCGTTAAAGGCGCGCCCAAGGGAACCAAAGGCATTTCGCTGTTTATTGTACCGAAGTTTTTAGTGAATGAAGATGGAAGCCTTGGGGAACGGAATGACGTTTGGTTAACCGGCCTTTTTCATAAAATGGGCGGACGCGGTCATACATCGTGCGCTTTAAGCTTTGGAGAAAAAGAAGGAGCGGTTGCTTACTTAGTTGGCGAAGAAAATCGTGGTTTAGCTTATATGTTTCATATGATGAATGAAGCACGTATTTTTGTGGGAACAGGGGCAGCATTAACAGCATTAACGGGCTTTCAGTATTCTTTGGATTACGCCAAAGAAAGACCTCAGGGACGTTTGCCATCGTGTAAAGATCCGTTGTCACCATCAGTGAATATAATTGAGCATGCAGACGTAAAACGTATGTTGCTCGCGCAGAAAGCTTATGCAGAAGGCGCTTATGCTCTATGCCTGTTTGGCACCCAGTTGGCGGATGATGAAAAGACTGCGCCAGACCAGCGGACACGAGAGCAAGCAAAATTATTATTGGATTTCTTAACCCCTATTATTAAATCCTGGCCTTCAGAATATGGGCCGAGAGCAAATAGTATGGCCATACAAGTATTAGGTGGCCATGGTTATATCAATGAACATCCGGTAGAAATGTTTTATCGAGACAATCGATTAAACCCCATTCATGAAGGAACTTATGGTGTGCAGTCTTTAGACTTGCTCGCCCGTAAGGTGCCCATGAATAATCTTGCTGGTTATCAGGCATGCCTCAGTGCGATACAAGAAACTATTGAGCTCGCTACTCAAGATGATGTCTTAGAGCCTTTTGCTGAAAAGCTAACGGATGCCACAAAAATTTTGGATGCAACCACCAAAACCTTGTTAGCGAGTATGGTTAAGGAAGATATCGACTTGGTGCTCGCTAATTCCGTGAAGTACCTGGATCTATTTGGCAACGTGGTCATTGCTTGGATATGGTTGAAGCAAGGTATTGTTGCAAGCAAAGCGCTTGCTGGCTCCCCCCATGACGCGGATGAATCCTTCTACAACGGTAAGCTGCAAGCAATGCGTTATTTCTTTAACTTTGAGCTACCTGAAATCCGGGCTTGGTCAGAGTTGTTAGTAAAACTAGATTCAACGACCTTCGATATGCAGCCTGATTGGTTTTAATCTGCCCGCAGGTTGGTTTTTCAAGGCAACGGTAATTTAGGGTTGCCTTTTTTATAATCAAGTCTCTGTTTATATTGAGCTTTTTGGTTTCATCCTTAAATAGGCAAAAATCCACAGTCGTTCTAGACTTATTAGATAAGCCCACCTTGGATAACCATATATTAAGTATGAGATTGTCTTCCGCCCTGGTACTAGCTGTACTTTTCTTTTGTTTTGGAGCTGGCGCTTCAGAAGCATCTATGGCCAAAGAGGTGGAGCTCCTTAGTAAATCAATCAAGTACATAAAGGGCGTTGAATCTGATGGTGAAGGGTTGACTATTGGTGTGATTTACACCAAAGGTGTTGCCACTTCGTTGGAACAGGCCAAATCTTTTGTCGCTGAGCTGGAGGCTTCCAAGGTTGCTGCTGACCTAGGGCTAAAATCAATACTCATTGAGGTTGATGAATTACCGACAGCGCCTAAATTCGAGCTCGCTTATATTTCTAGCCAACTACAAAATCAATACGATGCTATTTATAGGCATGCAAGAGAGCATCGTGTTTTCACCGTTAGTACTAATCGAGATTGTGTTGTAAACCGCTGTTGCATTCTATCGTTCGATGCATCATCTGGTCTTAATATCTTTCTAAACCAAAGTAATTTGCGCGCCTTAGGCTTTGGCATAAATAGCGCTTTTAAGTTCATGGTTAAGAGGTTGTAGGGGGCTAATGATGAAACCGACGATTAAACAGCAGCTTTCATTGTTCTCACTAGTATTGATGATGAATTCAGCAGCCCTTGCACAAAGCATCGATTATATTGGGCTTGAGGAACTTTTTGGTGAGCCTGTTACAGCGATCGCTACTGGCAAACCATTGCGTGTTTCTGATGCACCCTTACCTGTTGAGATAATTAGTCATAAGGAAATAGCAAGAAGCGGCGCGATGGATATTCCTCAATTATTGCGCCGAGTAGCGGGTGTTGATGTGTCCCGTAATTTTAAAGGACAAGTTGACGTTAATATCAGAGGCTATAATCAGCCATTATCTAATCGCCTACTGGTGCTTATAAATGGACGCCAAGTTTATATAGATAGTTTAGGGTTTACTTTTTGGAATGCGCTACCCATTCAAATGACGGAAATAAAACAAATTGAGATAGTGAAAGGCCCTAATACATCTTTACTAGGGTTCAATGCCGCGTCCGGTGCGATTAACATTATTACATTCGATCCGCTAAGTATTGATTTAGATGCTTTGGAGTTGCGTGCCGGTACGCAAAGCCACGAGGAAGGCTCTGGCTTGGTTACTATGCAACTGGTCGACAATATGGCGCTAAGGCTGTCTGCGGGAAGTTTAAAGTCTGATGGGTTCGAGCGCGATGTTTATGATGTATCTGTCACTGATGAAGACGCTATCGATAAAACTAATGGCAACCTCACATGGGCATATCGTCCATTTGATGGCTTTGGTTTGGAGGCGGAAGTCGGCTACGCCGATCAAGTCGTTGATGCGATGTTTGCTTCCGGTGGTAATGGAATTATGGATTTAGAGAGCAAACACTATCGCCTGGCAGCGAGTTATGATTTAGACACTTTAGGATTGATTAGTGCCAATATTTACCGCAATCAGTCTGAGTTTTTTATAGATTTTAGAAAGTTTAATTCAACATTCAATCCAACATCGCCTATCGAAAACGAGCTTGACGTGTTTCAAGTTAACACCTTAAAACCCCTTGGTGCAGACCACAATATAAGATTAGGTTTGGAGCTTCGAGAGAATTCATTACAAGGCGTGGCGATAGGAACGGAAGAGGGTCGATTTAATAATAAAATACTCTCCGCGAATGCCATGTGGGATTGGCAGATTAATGACAAATTACAGCTAACTAATGCAGTTCGTTATGATGACTGGGAAACAAGCAGGGATGGTGGGATCCCGTTGTCGGATACTAAGTTAAATATTGAGCTGGAAGACTATCAGCGTTCAGAATCTGATGTGAGCTATAACAGCAGCCTAGTTTATAAGCTAAATAGTCAGGCAAGCACTCGTATATCCATTGGTAAAGGATTACATATCCCTAGTTTGGCGGAGTTGTCCAGAAGCTTTTTGCCGGCACCAGTCGTTGAAAACTATGGTAATCCCTTTCTTGAAACCGAGGAAAATACCACTATCGAGTTGGGATTTAATTATCGCTTTTCAGATAATAAAACGCAGTTGGCCCTGAGCATTTTCCAAGAAAAACTGAAAAACTTTATTGGGCAAACGGTTGTGCCACCAGGTCCGAGTAATCCTAGGGCGGATATTACTTTTGAGAATTTAGGTGAGACCGAGGCGGTGGGTTTTGAATCAACTCTAAAAGGTTCCTGGGGCGAGGCTATTCAGTGGAATCTCAACTATAGCTACATTTCACTGGATGATAACGCTGACCAAGATGCTGGCCGAGATATTTTGTTCGACACCAATACACCTAAGCACAAGTTTAATGCTCATATGGCATATACCGTTGATAAATGGATGATTGATGCAGATCTACATTATGTTCATGAGATAGAGTACCAATCGGCGGTTATTAATTTTTCAAACCCACTAGTTAAAGAAAAGGTTGATAGTTATGTGACGCTTAATCTTAATGTGTCATATCAGCTTTTCGAACATACCCTTGTGTCTTTGCACGGCTACAATCTGATTGATGATCATCAGGAGCGCCCTTCCTTTCTCGTTGGTACAAGCGCTGCTGGGGGCGAAGAGCTTCAGAGGGCCTTCTTTCTAACATTGCGTTATCAGCCAGTGGATTAATTCTATGACCACTAAGGCCGTATCGCTAAGATCACTGTTGATTCTGGCAATTCTTATTCCTACAGGGTTGCTAGTTTTTTCTGAAAGTCGTTTTCTATTCACCACTTATCAAAAATCGGTACAGGCCAATAGTGATGTGGTTACTAATGAGCTTATCGCCAAATCCAGAGCTATTGAACAATTGCTCAATGAGTTGATGTTTACGAATTTGGAGGCCGAATTTGGAGAGGATGAAGATAAACTAGGGTCGTTTGCCAGTATGGTCTTCAATATTGTTCAAGAACAAAGTGAATTTATACGCCTTGTTACAGCGAAGAATAGTATTGACTCAAAGCTCTTGGAAGAGCTAACAAATCAAATGCTTGAATTAACGGAGCGTCATAAGGATTTGGTTGAAGGTATTACTCTCGACAGGTTGGCTTGGATAGAAATCATCGAGGAAGTCAAACAAGCTTTTCAAGGTATCCGAATGGCTCTGTTAATCCCTGAAGATGCTCAAGATCTCAATCTCTTTCTTCAATTCACTCTTCGTTCCTACATCCAAGAACTTGAGAGAACGACTGTTGAAGAAGCGTTTTTATTAAATCAGGCGATATTGAACCATACATTTGATGATGAAACTGCTGCTTCGTTAGTGGCGATTCGAAAGATTTCCGATATCAAGAGGAACGAACTGAAGTTAATCGCTTCTCAACTTAAGATGTTAGAGTTAATCAATGAATCATCGCTTTTATCATTACAGGATGCGATGAGTAGGGTGGAGCGATCACTTGTTAAGTTTGATGATATCCGCAGGGGAATCTATGTTAGTGCGCTAATGGGTGGTCAAGAAGTTGATAAGGAAGCATGGCAATACGCATTGAAAGATTTCTTAATTCAATTGAAGTATGCGGAAGAGAACGCAACTAAACCCATTAATTTTGCTTTGAATCGCAATCGAGAAAACACTCAACAAGCTTTATTACGTTTGATTTTGGCTATTATTGTGAGCATGATTTTGCTGGTCATTATATTCGGATCAGTGAGAGTTAGGATCTTAGTGCCGATTCGGAGCATTACAGACCGTATGATTAAACTCTCTAAAGGTGATATTAATGTTAGGCTCCCGGAGGCCAAGCATGATGACGAGATTGGTTCTATGTTAGAGGCGATTTCGATTTTCAAATCTAACGCTTTGTTTATAGAGGAGCAGCGTAAGGAGCTTGAAGTCTCTAAAGAAAAGGCTCAAGCATCGGAAAAGTTAAAGTCTGAGTTCCTGGCGAGCATGAGCCATGAAATACGCACGCCTATGAATGGTGTTTTGGGTATGCTTGGTTTGTTGAATAAAACCACGCTTAATCAGCAGCAGGGACACTATGTAGATACGGCTACTTCAAGTGCACGGTCTTTACTCGCCTTGATTAACGATATCTTAGACTTTTCAAAAATAGAAGCAGGGCGATTACAGCTAGAAATTATTGACTTTAATGCTCGAAAGATGATCGAGGAAACGGTAACTGCACTTGCTCTTCCTGCGGCAGAGAAGAAAGTGGAGTTAGTTATCGATGCGACAGATCTTGTAGATCCTTATGTGCGAGGTGATCCAAGTCGGATTCGACAAGTGCTAACCAATTTACTATCGAATGCTATAAAGTTTACAGAATCTGGGGAGATAATTGTTAAATGTTCCCTAACTTCAAACGTAAATAATGAAAGAAGGTTTGAGTGCGTAGTACAAGACTCTGGAATTGGTATTCCCGAAAGCAAATTAGAAACGCTATTCGATTCTTTTACTCAAGTTGATGCTTCCACCACAAGAAAATACGGCGGTAGTGGCCTTGGTTTAGCTATCGTAAAGAATTTGTGTTTGCTGATGGGAGGGGATGTCACCGTTAGTAGTGAAGAAGGTAAAGGTAGCCGCTTCACTTTTTCTGTAGCTTTACGACCAGGACAGCAGCAATCATTTATACAGCCAGAAATTGATTTGCAAGATAAAGAGGTTTTGATCGTTGATGATAATCAAACTAATCGTGAAGTGCTGAATGGACAACTGGTTTTATGGGGTGCAAAAGTTACCCAGGCAATGAGTGGCCTGCAAGCACTGGAAATATTAAAGGCTAAAGCTCCGAATCAATTTGATGTGCTAATCCTCGATATGCAAATGCCCGAAATGGATGGTGCCACTCTTGGCAGTACGATTAGCCAGGATAGTCGTTTCAATCAAGCTAAGCGTATCATGATGACTTCTGTTACCCATCACGGCGATGCCCATTTCTATGCAGAACATGGTTTTGATGCTTACTTTTCCAAACCGGTCGTGTCTTCAGATCTACAAAAAGCATTATCGGTTGTGCTAGATGATGGTGAAATCCTCAAACAAGCGAAACCTTTGCTCACGCAGGCACATATTGAACAATTGCAACCAGCAGCACGAATGCCCGATAAGAGAGTGTTGCTAGTAGAGGATAACAAAGTTAATCAGGTTGTTGCTTTAGGGATAGTGGAAGATCTTGGAATCGTAGTGGATGTAGCAGAAAATGGGCTCGAGGCGCTTGTTTGCTTACAAAAGGAAGTGCAGGCCTATGATCTCATATTAATGGACTGCCAAATGCCTGAGATGGATGGTTATGAGGCTACTCGACAAATTCGCGCCGGTAACCGTTTAGCGAGATATCGTGATATTCCTATCATTGCAATGACAGCAAACGCGATGAAAGGTGACAAAGAGAAATGTCTTGAAGCCGGTATGAATGACTATGTGCCTAAACCTGTTGATGTGGATGAGCTAGAAGAAAAACTAAGCTTTTGGTTGAAGAGGCCTGGTACGGCAGCGGAAGTTTCGTGTATTGAACCTGCTAATGATGAAGATCATAAGCTAGAAGACAATGACTGCTGGGATCGTGAGCGTGCACTCAAGCGGGTTCGTGGCAAAGAAGAAAGGCTTGATGTTCTATTGTCTATGTATGCCGAAAAGGCGGAGCGTCAATTGGAAGAAATAAAGCGACTATTGGAAAGCTCGGATATGGAAGGCTTAGCCTCTTTGGCGCATGCGATCAAAGGCAGCACCGCCAACCTTGGAGCGATTGATGTCTACGAAGACTCTGCTGCTGTAGAAATGGCCGCTAGGCAGAATGATCCTGAGGCCGCTGCAGAAAATGTCGATAAGTTGAATGCAAGCACCTATCATTTTCTATCACTTGTTAGTCATTATTTGGATAAATAACGGCTTCCCCCTGATCAGCCCCTATTTCCCCATTTTACTAGCGTGTGACCCTCTCGGTCCTGGATGAGCGTCCGAGGGTGTGGTTTTATTGGAACTTTAGTGCTAAATTCTCAGCTGGCTAGTATATTGGGCGTCATGACCGGAATGGATTGACTGTTCCCCAAATGTAAGGGGGCCGTCGGAGGGTATCTCGTGAATAATAAGAATAATACTAGGAAGCGTGCTGCTGGTTGGCTGTGCGGATTGCTTTTCCTATTCTCTAGTACCGCCAGTTACGCAGGTAATTCGGTGGTTGATAACATCATTGCCTCCATTGGAAATTTTTGGGTTCATTTGAATGAGGCACGGCCGAATACCAATCTCGATGATACTCCTCAAGAAGAGCGCTACCCGCAATCTATAGAGAACCCTGGGATCGGCGTGCTTGGCCTTTTGCCGAACCTGGCTGGCCCAGTTTTGGATGGAAACCTAGATGGATTCCTTCTTTATTTCTTTCTCTATGCGGAAATACCCCAAGCGGAGTGGGATTTTGGTAACTACGTAGAGCTGCCTCAGATTCCAGCGGTTAATCGACCCGTAGTGGGTGTTACAGAAAAAGGTGGCTTTACTAAACCACATATACCACCGCTGCGTTGGACTGCTGATGGTCGATTGGGAGTAAACTCTCAGGTGGGAGGTTTTCCCTATGAGCCGTATCCGGTTCAGCTCTACTTGATTCAACCTGAAGCACAAGAAAAGCCTTTCTTAGATAGTGCCCCCGGTCCGCAGACGTTGGTACTAGATGTCACTGAGTTACCATTTCGTTCGCTTTCTCCAGAAAAAGGCGGGTTGATACAGCACACCAATATTTGTGACCCTTTTTATGTCGATTCTGATCGTCGGCCTAATCCCTATGCCTGTGGTGTTAATGGTGAAGATGATTGCTATGACGTAACCCTTATTTCTGGACTAACAGATAACGGAGTGGATGTTCCCCCAGGTGGCACCTTTAACGCACAGCTGGCTGAGTGGGATCGTGTCATGGGCACCCCTTTACATATTCGTGTCACCAATCCGAAAACGACTAATGCGCAAATTGCTGAAGTTCAATATGGCGAACCTAAGTACGCGCCAAACCGTAGCGGTGTTTTATTCGAAACCATAACGCCAGCCGATGGCCGTTTATTAGTAGCACGACGTGCCTATATGCCATTGCTATGGCAAAACGATGCAAAGAATAAAGCGCAACTTGGAAGTTATGATTTGGTGTATAGCGTGGCGCCACCGGAAGCAGAACCTTGTGAAGTTTCTTATTGGACCGAGTTTTACCCCATGACTCACGCACCTTATGATGAGCGTGTTAGTTCCCGTTATCTTTTTGCTAAGCAACCTTTCCGTGATCCTACTGGCGAAGTAATTCCCGATGGCGCTGATATGAAAGGCACCTATCCTTGGATGGATAAAGAAGCGAAGATTTTTTCCTTTCAAACTTCGCCCGGAACTTTATTCCCTACCTATAAATTTAATCGCGGAACCAAATCTAGATTCCCTGTGAGATGTGTCTCCCAAGATGATTGTAGTGTCGACAATATGAGTGACACTGATATCTCCCAGGATAATGTGTTTGCTATTTTAGGGGCGTGGACTCAAGGTAAAATGGTACTGCTTGATGGTCTATTAAATGACGTGGACTATCGCATCGGTATTAAAGATATTAATCAGAGTTATCTTTCTCTTTATCAACCCAATACTGGTGATGATAACCACGAGCTAACCGGTGAAAACAGTGGTGAGGTTCGAATTGGCGGCACCAGAATTGTTACCACGCAACCCATTGATGTGCCAGTCTTCAATGAAGATGGCAGCTTGAAAGGACAATACCGACCACGCAACACATCCATGTTTGATTCCATCGAGAATCGATTTAATTATCTTGAAAATTTTCAGCACACTAAGCCGGATGACGTTGTTTGGATCACAAGTTCTGGCCATTCAACTGTAGAGTTTGCCTTTGATGATTACCTAAAGCCTGATGGATTCATTGTTTCCAATATGGTGGGCTTAATGAAATGGCGAAACAATAATTGGTATAAGATGACTTATTACGACGGCTGGAATCCGTTACTTCAGAAATTCTCGAGTCAGGTTCGCGTGCAAAATAGTGCAACTGCTACGCCTGATCGCTGGAATCTGCCTGAATATGGTCGCGTTCGCAATGGTCGGTTAGAGCCGGTCGCCAATGGCGGTATTCGTGGTAAAGGTATCTGGTTTAATGGCAATAACACGCGTATTGAATATCGCATTGGAGAGCAGCCGCAATCGATACAGGATCGAACCTGGTTCTATTCTTTATTTATAGATCCGCGTGATAGCGAAGAAAATATCGAAGCAACTTTGATTCGATTTCCAAATGGTAGCGAGATTACTATGACCGGTAATCGTTTGATCAGTCTTTACGATATTAATCAGTATGAAGTGCATCGTTTTGCTCTTCCTGAGTTCGTGGAAGATCATCAATGGCTTAATTTAAGCTTTAGTGTTCATACTAATAACGGTAATAGCGCAACCCAATTCTTTATTAATGGATTCCCCTATGCAGAATGGTCTGGCTCTACCAGCAGCAACTTCTTCTTGCCGTCTAAAGGAACGCTAACTTTAGGCTATAGCCGCTCAAGGCATACCACCGGTTTCAAAGGTTGGATGGATGAGTTTAAGGTGTTTGCTTCTGAACCCGATTTGGAAAGCGTTTGTAATACAGCCCATGGAACTTTAACTGCTGTGACTGATTCGTTAGGTGAGCAGGATCATTGGCGAACTTATGCTACTAACTTTGCGTCTAGTCAACATGCTAAAGTGAGTGAAGAGCTTGCATTATATGGTCAAGAAACATTTGAAAGCTATGTTTGCTATCACGATTACACTGCGGACAATAAAGCGCATTTAAAGAATATTCCAGATGGTCTCACAAGTATCAAAAGCGCTCTTCAATTCCCTGAAGGTCCTTTGTACCACGATACTGCACGGCCAGATTCCACTACCAATGATTTTTGCTTAAGTTGCCACCATGATAATGGTGTAGTGGGTTTAACAGTAGATGCTCTGCGTTATGCCAATATTCCAGCGAAACTAGATCGTCGCCGACAACCATCACAACCACCAGCAAAGGTCTATGGTGTGATTCCTGAAGGTTGGCTTCCCAATAGTGAGGCATCCGGTGGTTCTGAAAGCGGGATATTAATTGATGAGTGGGTTCTTCCGTCGATGGAAGGTGAAGTGTCTAAAGTGCTTAACGTGGTGATAGCAGATGCTGACGGAATTGCTCTTAGAAAAGTAGAGTCAGGAGAGGCGATTTCTATAAATGAGTTAATATCTGCTGGGCAACAATTGAAAGTGACCACCAATGGTATTACTCGACAAGTTGTTGTGAGTATCAGTAGCACTATCAGCGAAAGCGAAATGACGTTGGATAGAGCACCCTTTACCTTTAGCGCTAATTCTTTATCAGAGGGGCACAATAGTTTGACCATCGTTGGCCAGCTCGGTGGAGGTGATGAATCGGAACCCTTCGAGATTTCCCTGGTTGTTGAATAGTCTTTTTGTATCGCAAAATAAAGCGCCCTCAAGTGAGGGCGTTTTCAATCGGGATCTGACAAGGCTGCTTGTAACGATTACGCGGGTGAAAAACTAGTAGCAGAGCTTATTGCTGAGGCTTAATCGACGTCTCTCTAACCTCTAAAGCAAATTTGCTCAAGTCCTTTGTTGAGATTAGGATAGCCTAATTCCATATAGCAAATACTTGGCTTGTTCATGAACGAAGATTTTCAAGCACTAGTGCTTGAGGCTACTGGTGCAACCAGCCTGACTAAGAAAGAAGATATTCAGTCCCTTTGGAGTGGCTACGGTTCTATTAGTCGCTTTCAGCTAGACGGCAGTGATCACAATACGGTGGTAATTAAGCACGTCAAATTACCTGATCAGCAACATCATCCCCGCGGTTGGAATACCGATTTTTCTCATCAACGCAAAATAAAGTCCTATCATGTTGAAACTGCTTGGTATGGAATTTACAGCCAGCTCTGTAATACCCAATGTCGAGTGCCCGCTTGTTTAGCATATGAAGACTCTGCCGATGAGTTTTTAATGGTGCTCGAAGATTTAGATGCCGCTGGCTTTTCTCAGCGAGTAACGTCGGCTGATTTAGAACAAATGCAAGCTTGCTTAAAATGGCTTGCAAGCTTTCATGCTACTTTTATGGGTCAGTCTCCAGAAAAGTTATGGCAAGTAGGTACTTATTGGCACTTGGATACCCGCCCTGATGAGCTAGCCGCATTACAAGATGAACCATTGAAATCTGCTGCTAACAAAATAGATCAGCTTTTAAAAGATGCATCCTATCAAACTTTTGTGCATGGCGATGCTAAGCTTGCCAACTTTTGCTTTTCCTCCGATAGCAATCAAGTGGCTGCTGTAGACTTCCAATAT
>JAKSAW010000761.1 GCA_022361455.1 Pseudomonadales bacterium
ATAATTCCTTTATTATTTTGGATGAAAGCCAAAACACCACAAAAGAACAAATGAAAATGTTCTTAACCCGGATTGGTTTTGGCTCTAAAGCTGTAATTACCGGCGACTACACCCAAGTGGATTTACCTCGGGGCACTCAGTCCGGCTTAAAACATGCCATGAATGTACTCGAAAACGTTGAAGGTATTGGCTTCACTTACTTTTCTGCCAAAGATGTAGTGCGGCACACTCTGGTTCAGCGAATTGTTGAAGCTTACGATGACTTTGAATCTGAAGAAGAGAAGCAACGTAGGCTATATCAAGCACAAAGGCGCGCAGAGGCTGCGTCCAAGGAAGAATCAAACGGCGAAGGAAACCATGGCGATAACAATTGAGTTAGATCTGCAAATTGCCAGCGAGGACGACGACGTTCCCGAACCGGAACAGTTTAATCAGTGGGTTAGCAGCGCCTTAATCCTTGGCCACTATGATGCTAATCCAGAATTACCTATCGAGATAACCATTCGCATCGTAGATCGCACAGAAAGCCAAACACTCAACAACACATACCGCCAGAAAGACAAACCGACCAACGTCTTATCTTTTCCCTTTGAATCACCCGACGAAATACCTTTGCAGTTGCTAGGAGATCTAGTGATTTGCGCACCCATTGTTCGTGAGGAAGCCACAGAGCAACATAAGTCTCTGCAGTCCCATTGGGCTCATATGGTGATTCACGGCTGTTTGCATTTAATTGGCTTTGACCACATAGAAGAATCAGATGCAGACATCATGGAGTCATTAGAAACCCGCATAATGGATGGTCTAGGCTATGCCGACCCCTATGCGATGAATATTAATTAACAAAGGACATCGGAACGAATGAACGAAGACCACAGTAGAAACGGCTCACCCAGCCGCACTTTTTTAGAGAAAATCACGCATTTTCTATCGGGTGAGCCGCAAAGTCGAAGTGAGTTATTAGAAGTTCTTCAAACCGCGCAAGAAAACGATCTCATCGATAGCGAAGCCATGAGCATTATTCAAGGTGCTCTACAAGTGGCAGACATGCATGTTCGCGAAATCATGGTGCCTTTATCTCAGGCCGTCACGCTAGGGATTAACGAATCACCCGATGAGTACTTAGAAAAGATTACAGATTCTGCCCATTCCCGGTTCCCAGTCTATGGCGAAACCAAAGATGAAATAGTGGGCATTCTACTAGCGAAAGATTTGTTGCCATTGGCAACGGTGAATCGATTAGAAAAGATTGCATTAAAAGATTTAATTCGCCCCGCCAGCGTTGTTCCAGAAAGCAAACGTTTAAATGTTCTGCTAAGAGAATTCCGTCAGAAACGTACTCATATGGCGATTGTTATCAATGAGTACGGCGTTATGTCTGGCTTGGTAACCATTGAAGATGTGCTGGAACAAATTGTCGGTGAAATCGAAGACGAGCATGACTTCGAAGATGATTACCTGATAAAAGAAAGCGAAGACGAATCTTTTATCGTTAAAGCCATTACACCCATCGATGAGTTCAATGAGCACTTCGATACCAGTTTTAGTGAAGAAGAATTCGACACCATCGGTGGCATTGTTCTAAATAACTTTGGTCACTTACCAAAGCGTGAAGAGTCTATCGACATTGCCAACTTGCATTTCAAAGTTTTAAATGCGGACAACCGCGCGATTCGATTACTTCAAGTTATTCCCAATAGTGCTTAAAGCTTAAATGCGCAGTAGCCAGTCTTAACTACTGCGCATTTAATCGTTCAAGCTCTTGCTCTAAATTCTTTTTCGTCAATTTAATATATAAGCTTGGCCAATAGCGATAAATCCAGATCAGTATTTTCATTAGCTTTGGATAAATAATAATAGTTTTATTTTTCTCGATATCGTTTAGCGCTTTTGTCGCGAATTCTTGTGGCGAAATTGATGTTTCCTTTTCCCGAGCATAGCTGCGAAGATCAATAGACTTCTTAACCGGCAAACCTGTCAAACCGGTTGAATCAAAAATAGCAGTATTAACAGAACCTGGGCACAAGGTTATTACGTTTACACCTTTGTATTGGGCTTCTAAGCGCAGACTTTCAGAAAGCCCAACAACTGCATGCTTTGTCATTGCATAAGGCGACATTAGAGCAGATGGCATTAGCCCACCCATGGATGCAGTGTTCACAATACAGCCTTGGCCACGCTCTGCCATCAAAGGATAAACAAGAGCAATACCATTAGTGACACCACGTATATTAACATCGATATATCGATCATAATGCTCGGCAGACAAATGCAGCGAGTCGCAGCCAAAACCTATGCCAGCATTATTAAATAGATAATCGATATGGTGATCTTGCTCAATCACGGTATCGACAGCGTTCTGCCATAATTGTAAATCTGCCACATTAAAAACAAGCGGCTTTGCATTCATTCCCAATTGATCCGCCACTTGAGCCACAGATTCACTAATATCCGCCAACCAAACTCGTGCTCCGCGAGCGATCATTTCACCAGCCAAGGCCCTTCCAATTCCAGAAGCCGCACCAGTAATTAAGACTGTTTTTCCTCGCCATGGATGCCCCATGATTCATCTCTTCCCAGTTATTAGCGTTTCTTCCCAGTACTAGTATTTTTTTCTAAGCTATCCTGCATTTCAGCCTTCACTAGCTTCTAGCAAACATACTGATTCCGCAGTTTAGGGCCAACCTACAAATGGACGGTAAAGGATTTTTTCAAATTGAAAAGAAAATCCGTCATAATTCGGCCTCGATTAACGGAATTGAAAAGCGCTCCTATGAAAATCAAGCACGCATGGACGTCTGGCCCCAAAGGCAGCTTTCTAGCACTCATCGCTGGATGTTTATTTCCTCTTGGATTTGCCCCTATTGGCGCTTGGCCATTGAGCATTATTTCTATTGCGTTATTAGTACCACTTCTAAATGGGCAAACATCCAAGCGCGCACTCTGGCGTGGTTGGCTATATGGTTTTGGTTTTTATACCGTTGGTGTTTCCTGGGTTTACATCAGCATTAATACCTATGGTTACACCCCCATGCCGTTATCCGTCATTCTTACCGGATTTTTTACGGGTGGGCTGGCTTTGTTTTTTGCGCTTTTCGCTTGGAGCTATCAAAAGTTCGGCTTAGAGAAATGGTATTGGATTAGCTTTCCCAGCTGGTGGGTGATTTTTGAATGGATCAAATCTTGGCTGTTAAGTGGCTTCCCATGGTTATACGCGGGCAATGCCTTTATCGATACGCCTTTAGATGGCTACGCTCCCGTTACCGGCGTGCTAGGAATTAGCTGGGTAGTCGCACTTAGCGGAACGCTACTCGCCTTAGCGATCATCAGACCAGCAAAGCAAAGGCAAGCCTTAGCCGCTATCGCGGTTGCTTGGGGAATTGGCTACGGTCTTCAGCAACAGACCTGGGTTCAACCAGCCATGACTAAAACCCTAAACATCGCCATTATCCAAGGGAACATCCCACAAGAGAAAAAATGGGATCCAAAATATCGGGATGAAATTATCGGCACTTATACCTCAAATACCGATAAGAACTGGGATAAAGATTTAGTGATCTGGCCGGAAGCAGCCTTCCCAGTGTTTTACCAAGAGGCCTTAGACTTAGTAGCGCGCTTGAACCTCAAAGCACAAGACACCAATACCGCCATTATCAGTGGTGCCCCTTTCTGGGAAACGAAAGAAGGCAAGTACCATTACTACAACGCCATTTTTGCCACTGGCAATGGGAATGGCGTTTACCACAAACAACGATTAGTGCCGTTTGGCGAATACGTCCCCCTCGAAGATTTTATTCGGGGTTTAATTCCGTTCTTTGACTTACCACTGTCCAGCTTCACACGAGGTGCGCCTGATCAAGACCTTCTACAAGCGGCTGGGGCGAGCTTTGCACCCTTTATTTGCTATGAAATTGTTTATCCAGAGCTAGTAAGAACCATGGGTAAGAACGCTGATTACTTAATTACTATCAGTAATGATGCATGGTTTGGGACGTCTTGGGGCCCCAACCAGCATATGGAAATTGCCCGAATGCGTGCCCTTGAATTAGGCAAGTATTTAATTCGTGGCACCAACACTGGCGTTACCGCCATTATCGATCACAAAGGCAACGTGCAAGGTGTCTTGCCACAGTTTCAGCAAGACGTCTTAAACGGCACCGTTTATACCACCGCAGGTAAAACACCCTATCAAACGTTTGGTTGGTGGCCAGTGCTGGGGTTATGCGGGATTATTAGCCTCGTCTGTGGCGTGCTCGGCTTGAAGGCTCGGGCGAGCCTCATAAAATAACGAATACACCAACATCCCTAACCATTCCTTGATGGCGGCAGAGCTTCCCCGAAGGGCCGTTGCCACAGGCACGTATTCTCGCCCAATGGGTACGCTCGATAGAAACTTGGTGGGGGCAGGAATCACTTCAACGCCAAGCTCTTCGAAGCAATACACGCTGCGCCGCATATGCCATGCCTGAGTCACCAAAATGACCCTTTTGAACCCCAAACGATCGATCAAATCAGCGGTGTATTTTGCATTTTCCCAGGTATTTTTACTGGAGCGCTCCATCAACACCTTGTCGTAGCCGAACTCCTTAAACACATCAGCCAACAATTCCGCTTCTGGCTTACCACGACCATATACAGAGCCACCGGAAACTAAAATGGGCAATCCCGTAAGATCCGCCACTTTGGCACCATATCGCACCCGTAACAATGCATCCTGGTGAATTGTTTCGCCGCCATATTCATAGGCATTCTCATCTCTGCCACCACCAAGTACCACAATCACAGTATCCTCACCATGATTTGCTTCGCCCCACTCCTGGGGTGTGACAGCCGGATAGATTTCTAGGGTTTTATAAAGTTCAGAAGAAACAGCAGGCACACTCAACAAAAATAATGAGCTAAATGAGGTGATAAAACAGAGCCAAGCCAGCGGCCGATAGACCCGCCAAAGAGCAAGCCCCAAAAACACCAAAAGGAATTGAAATGCCGGAGGTAGCATTAAGATGGTTGCGATGGTTCTGATCAAGGGAGAATGCCTCTTTTAGGTGAAAGTGCCACTACCTGTTACGCGCCCACTAAGGTATCCTTAGCGGCTCTATCTTAGCCGAAACTTAGTAAACATTTATTAAGCCGGCGCTAGTCTAACCGATCCCCATGCATTTTGGAGTTAAGAGAGCCAGTTACCGATGGAAGAACAATACCATCCTCAGACCATTGAATCTGAAGCACAGCGTTTTTGGGAAGAAAACAAAAGCTTTAAAGTCAAAGAAGACCCCAACAAAGAGCCCTATTACTGTCTCTCTATGTTCCCCTACCCCAGTGGTCGCCTCCATATGGGCCACGTGCGCAATTACACCATAGGTGATGTAATCAGCCGCTTCCAGCGCATGCAAGGCAAAAATGTAATGCAACCCATGGGTTGGGATGCCTTTGGCCTACCTGCTGAAAATGCCGCCATTAAAAACAAAGTGGCTCCAGCAAAGTGGACCTATGAAAACATCGATTATATGAAAGGTCAGTTAAAGCGATTGGGCTTTGGCTACGACTGGAACCGCGAATTAGCGACCTGTGATCCAGAATATTATCGCTGGGAGCAGTGGTTTTTCACCAAGCTCTATGAGAAGGGTTTGGTATACAAAAAAATGGCCACCGTTAACTGGGATCCGGTAGACCAAACCGTATTGGCTAACTAACAAGTGATCGATGGCAAAGGCTGGCGCTCAGGTGCGCCGGTTGAGCGCAAAGAAATACCACAGTGGTTTATCAAAATTACGGACTACGCCGAAGAGTTGCTCAAGGATCTTGATGAATTAGAAGACTGGCCCGAGCAAGTTAAGACCATGCAACGAAATTGGATTGGTCGCTCAGAGGGCGTCACGCTAACGTTTGACATAAAAGGTGAAGAACCTTTAGAGGTGTATACCACTCGCCCCGATACGCTAATGGGCGTGAGCTATGTAGCAGTGGCTGCACAACATCCGCTTGCTAAAAAAGCGGCTGCGGCTAATCACGAAGTGGCTGACTTTGTCACTGAGTGCAATCAGACCAAAACGGCTGAAGCCGACATGGCGACCATGGACAAAAAAGGTATTTTCACCGGCTTACAGGCGACGCACCCAATCAGCGGTGAAGAAGTACCCGTTTGGATTGCTAACTTTGTCTTGATGGATTACGGGTCCGGCGCAGTCATGGCCGTGCCTGGTCACGATCAGCGGGACTGGGAATTTGCCACTAAGTACGGCCTACCCATCAACCAAGTTATTGCACCCGTCAATAATGACGCTGTCGATTTATCGAAAGAAGCCTATACCGAAAAAGGCACGTTAGTTAATTCAGGCGACTTCAATGATTTAACATCTCAAGAAGCCTTCAACGCCATCGCGGAGCGTTTGGAAACTGATGGTAAGGGACACAAAACCATTAACTACCGGTTACGAGATTGGGGGGTTTCACGTCAACGTTACTGGGGCTCCCCTATCCCAATGATTAATTTGGCCGATGGCAAGGAAGCACCGACGCCAGAAGATCAACTTCCGGTTAAGCTGCCCACCGACGTAGAAATGGATGGTGTTCGCTCCCCCATTAAAGCAGATCCTGAATGGGCAAAAACCACCTTTAATGGCGAAGATGCGCTTAAAGAAACAGATACCTTCGATACCTTTATGGAATCATCTTGGTACTACGCGCGGTATTGTTCTCCAAACTATAGCGAAGGCATGTTAGATGCTAAAGCTGCTAACTATTGGCTTCCCGTTGACCAGTATATTGGTGGAATAGAACATGCGATTCTGCATCTCCTTTACTCGCGATTCTTCCACAAACTAATGCGTGATGTTGGTTTAGTAAACTGTAATGAGCCCTTCAAGCGTTTGCTTTGCCAAGGTATGGTGTTAGCCGACACCTATTATCGTGAAGACGAAAAAGGTGGTAAGGATTGGATTTCACCGCAAGACGTAGTCATCACAAAAGATGATAAAGGTCAGCCGTTAAGTGCGGTACATAAAGACGATGGACAGCCGGTAAATCATTCCGGCATGAGCAAAATGTCCAAGTCAAAAAATAATGGTATCGATCCGCAAGTGATCATTGATCAACATGGTGCGGATACAGTGCGCTTGTTTATGATGTTCGCAGCACCACCGGAACAATCATTAGAATGGTCCGACACTGGTGTAGAAGGCTCCAATAAGTTTTTAAAAAGGCTTTGGAAGTTGGCGACAACACATACTGCTGAAGGCGATGCTGTTGCTATGGATAAAGCTGCACTGAACGACAAGCAAAAAGCGTTGCGACTAAAAACACATGAAACCTTGAAAAAGGTGACTGATGATTATGGCCGGCGTTTAACGTTTAATACAGCGATTGCTGCCAGCATGGAATTAACTAACGCCATCGGCAAGTTAGAAACACGCCAAGAGCAAGATCGAGCAGTTATTCGTGAGGCGATTGAAACCATTGTGCTAATGCTTGCGCCTATTACTCCCCATATTTGCCAAGCGCTATGGGCAAGACTAGGCCATAGCGAACCGGTTATCGATGCATCCTGGCCAACGGTCGATGAAGCGGCGTTAGTACAAAGCTCGATTCAAATGGTGGTGCAGGTAAACGGAAAAGTACGCGGAAAAATCAATGTGGCAACTGATGCAAGCAAAGAAGCCATTGAAGAAATAGCCCTAAACAATGAAAACGTTCTCAAGTTTACTGAAGGCAAAACCATTCGAAAGGTGATCGTGGTGCCCAGTAAGCTAGTGAGTGTTGTTGTAGGTTAATCGATGAAAAATAGCTTCAAGCAACGTTCATTCACCTTCTGGCTAGTGACTACAATATTAGTCATTAGCCTGGGTGGTTGCGGCTTTAAGTTAAGAGGCAGCATTGAAGTTCCAGCTGCCTTTCAAACCATTAGCTTGAAAGCAGATCCTTCCGAAAATTTTACCAAGGCATTAATCGAACAACTCAAGGCAAACAGTATTAAAGTTTCTACCAAGGCATCAACACAAATTGATCTCAAAGATAATCGCAGTGAACGCCGAACTGTTTCTTATAGTGGTCGCGGTAAAAGTGCTGAGTATGAATTGTTAGAAGAAATAACGTTTGAGATTGTCGACCGGCAGAAAAACATTACCCTACGACCAGAGACAAAGTTACAAACTCGACGCACGCTGATTGTGGACGATACCAAGTTGTCTGCGACCAAAGAGCAAGAGCGGATCATGCGAAGAGAAATGGAATCTGATCTTGCTAGCAAGTTATTAAGAACACTACAAAAACAATAATAGGCTACTCATTTGAAGCTACGCGCTAATCAATTGCAAAGTCATTTTAACGGTCAACAGTGGATGCCACTTTATATTATTAGTGGCGATGAACCGTTGCTGACACAAGAAGCCTGTGATCTTGTGCGCCAAGCGGCTCGAAATAAAGGCTTTACCGAGCGTGAAGTATTTCAAGTGGAAACAGGTTTCGATTGGAGTGACTTGCTTGAAAGTGCCAACAGCATGTCGTTGTTTGGTGATCGCAAACTCATGGAACTCAGATTTCCCAAAGCCAAAATTGATGATAAGGGCAAAAAGGCACTTACCGCCTATATGGAAAATCCAAGCCCCGACAATCTACTATTGATAATTTTCCCTAAGCTCGAAAAGCGTTTTACCAGTACACAGTGGTTTAAGACCTTAGAAACCCAATCTGCACTTTGCCAAATTTGGCCCATCGATGAAAAGCAATTACCTCAATGGATCCGGCAACGTTTAACTCAAGCAGGATATCAACCGACTAACGGTGCAGTAGAATTATTAGCTGAGCGTGTCCAAGGTAACCTGCTAGCGGCCTCACAAGAAGTCGAAAAGCTCACCTTATTTATCGAACCAGGCCCCATTGATGAAGCGACAATAGAGAGCTGCGTTTCAGATCATGCGCGATACAATATCTTCGATTTAGTGGATCAAGCAGTACAAGGAAATCTATCCCAAGCCTTAAAAATGCTTAACTTTTTAAAGGCAAGCGGCTCCGAGCCAACACTCGTGCTGTGGGCTCTCGCTAAAGAACTGAGGACTTTAGAATCCATCAGCTATCAAGTAGAGAATGGCACTCCACCAGCGAAAGCTTTTAGAGATAACCGGGTATGGGACAGCCGCAAGCCGGTATTGCAGAAAGCCCTAGGAAAATTACGCAGCCAAGATTTTCAAAGGGGGCTAAACATCGCCTCTCAAGCGGACTATAGCATCAAAGGCCTAAGCCAGAGCAATCCGTGGAACCACTTTGAAGACATCCTACTGACACTTGCCAAGAAACCCGTTCTGGGCCAATTACCTAATTAATATTGCTTACTTTCTAGAATCTTCATGCTAAGATGACCGCCGGTCACATAAATAATCTATGTCACCTTTGCCACTGATCCCATTGATTTGGATGAGCAGCCGAACCGGCTAAGCTCTCACAACACTTTTGCAGTGGCACATTTTGCTTAATTTGAAGTACTACAAGGTATAACAAGAATGGCTACAGTGAGAGCGCGAGACGACGATCAGAAACTCGCAAGAAAACACACGTTGATGGATGCTGGTTGGACCTTGTTCAAAGAGAACGACGGCCAACTACCCTCTGTCGCCCAAGTAGTGAAAAAAGCCGGCCTGGCGAAAGGTACCTTTTATCTCTACTTTAAAACCAAAGAAGAACTTTTCTTAGAACTACTATCGGACGCTGTTAAGCGCTTTTTCGACAACATCAAAACCGAGCTAAGCGCTGAAACTATCGACGTAGATGCCGTGATTGATACCTTCGTAAAACACGTATCTGAAGACGAAGCCCTAATACATCTGGGTTGTATGCTCTCTGGTGTTATCGAGCAAAATACCGAAGAAGAGGTTTTACTCAAGTTCAAACTGCATATGGTGCAGATGCTTTTTGAAGTCGGCGCTATCATCTCTGCCGCAGTGGAAACGGCCATCGAAGAGGGCAAGCCTTACAACCCAATCGAAACCGGCGTGGCCGCTAGACTAATGCTAAGAAGCTACGCAGCATTTGTTGGCATCGCCCAAATGGTGCCACCACCCAATAGCCCTTACATTGATATCCCGGAATTAGCACCGGTAAAGCTGGATCTTCAATTAGATACGAAAGCAATTGTCCGCGCACTGTGGCAAGACGCTCTACAGGCTTGTAACAATCCAGAATAAGACATAAAAAAAGCCCCATTAATTGGGGCTTTTTTATTCTTTTAATCGGTTTGTTTTAAAGTACTTACTCTGCCATGACTAACTCAGACCGGCTCGGCTCTTGGATAAATGCAAACTTGTTACCTGCATAGTTGTCTAGATTGGCACGTCGAAAGTTTCGAATGGTTTTAAAGGGCATATCAAACGCTAGCATTTTTTCCATCCACTCTTTAACTTCACCAACACCTGGATCAATTTCAGCGGAATACTCTACTTTCACCATACCATTGCCTTCAGGTATTAAGGTCCAGCTCGCTTTATAAAAGCTTTGACGGCGACGGTTGCTCTTTTCCTTCATGAACATGGGCTCTGCGGTAATATCTTTCGTTACCGCTAGCGTATTTGGATCTTGAGTCCACTTAGAATAAAGAATGTTGTCCTGATCTTTCGCAGGCCAAGGCGCATCGATTACTTGATAAACTAATGACTCTTGCTCGTTAATATCACGAATCTTCTCCACCTCGGCAACTTTATCCATCCACTTCGGAAAGCTCTTCTCATCATTGAGAAACGCTACCAAGCTAGAGAGTGTCGCTTTAATGCGAGTTTCAACTTTATAAGTTTTCATGGGGCTAGCTTCACCCTGACGAGTGAAGAGCTTGATATTGTCTTGATCGACTTCTAATTGCCAATCACTTGCCGTAGCCGATGCTGCAACAAAAAATGCACAAACAGCGGCAATACAACGAAACCCAGATAGATATTTAGCTGCACGAATAGGCATTTCCTTTACCTCCTGTTTTTGTTCTTCTGTTTTTATCTTGTATTTGTATTATCTTTTCGGGAGTCTAACGACCCCATTTAGCTGCCACTAACTTTACGGAAACGCTGTGTGTAACACAAGTAAAGAAAGCTGACCAAAAATGAGACCCAAGTCACAGCTATGACGACACCTAAACTTTGACGCCTTATAAAACTAAAAACGCCGGCTAATTGCCGGCGTTTTGATCAATACTGAGATTAAACAATCTTTACTCCTGTGGAGCCTCCGATTGCTCAGGTGCTGCAGCACTACCTTCTTCTGCAGCAGCTTCCTTAATACTCAACTTGATGCGGCCACGATTATCAACATCCAAGACCTTAACGCGAACCTCTTGGCCTTCTTGAAGATAGTCAGTGACTTTGTTCACCCGCTCTTCAGCAATCTGTGAGATGTGAACCAAACCGTCAGTACCCGGCATAAAGGTCACGAACGCACCAAAGTCCACGATACGGGCAACCTTACCATCGTAGATCAAACCAATTTCTGGCTCAGCGGTAATTTCCTCAATACGTGCACGAGCAGCATCAGCAGATGCTTTATCTTCACCGAAGATACGAACTTTACCGTCGTCTTCAATTTCGATAGAAGCGCCAGTCTCTTCGGTGATTTGACGGATAGTCGCTCCACCTTTACCAATAACATCGCGGATCTTATCAGGATCAATCTTCATGTTATCAAACACTGGAGCAGTGTCAGACAGCACTTCGCGGGACTCACTGATTACCTTGTTCATTTCACCAAGGATATGTAAGCGACCATCGCGAGCTTGGTTTAGAGCCACTTCCATAATTTCTTCAGTGATACCTTCAATCTTGATATCCATTTGAAGAGCAGTTACACCATTGGAAGTACCTGCTACTTTAAAGTCCATATCACCTAGATGGTCTTCATCACCTAAAATATCGGAAAGAACAGCAAAGCGGTTACCTTCTTTTACTAGGCCCATGGCGATACCAGCAACTGGCGCTTTTAGAGGAACACCGGCATCCATTAACGCAAGGCTAGAACCGCACACACTTGCCATGGAGGAAGATCCGTTAGACTCAGTGATTTCTGATACCACACGAATGGTATAAGGGAAGCTAGTACCAGTCGGCAACACCGCTTGCACACCGCGACGAGCCAAGCGGCCATGACCAATCTCACGACGCTTTGGTGCCAACGCCATACCGGTTTCACCAACGCAGTATGGAGGGAAATTATAATGAAGCATAAAGCTGTCAGTTTTTGTTCCTTCCAACGCATCGATCATTTGACCGTCACGAGTGCTACCTAATGTCGTTACCACAATCGCTTGGGTTTCACCGCGTGTGAACACAGCAGAACCGTGTGCCTTTGGAAGTACACCGGTCTCTACTTGGATAGGTCTAACTGTCTTGCTGTCACGACCATCGATACGCGGCTTGCCTTCTAATACGCTGTTACGTACCACGCTCTTCTCAATGCTACCCATTAAGTCTTTAACTTCTTGAGCCTCAGGACCTTCTTCAGTAACAAAAGCTTCTAGTGCAGATTCTTTGATTTCACCAACTCGCGAATAGCGGGCCATTTTTTCAGTGATTTTGTAAGCTTCAGCCAATGGAGCCTCATACTCTGCACGTAGCTTTTCTTTTAGCTCACTGTTTTCCGCTTCTGCTTCCCAATCCCAAGTTGGGGTGCCAACTTCTTGAGCAAATTCTTTAATCGCAGTGATTGCAGATTGCATCTCATCGTGGCCAAAGAGCACAGCTCCCAACATTTGGTCTTCTGTAAGCTCTTGTGCTTCAGACTCAACCATCAACACAGCACCCTCAGTACCAGCAACCACTAGATCAAGGGCAGAGTTTTCGATATCAGCATAGCTAGGGTTCAACACATACATACCATCGATAAAACCAACGCGAGCTGCACCGATTGGGCCGTTGAATGGGATACCTGAAATAGCCAGCGCTGCAGAAGTACCTATTAACGCTGCAATATCTGGGTCAGTCGCTTTATCAGTAGACATTACCGTGGCCATCACTTGAACTTCGTTGGTGAAGCCATTTGGGAAAAGTGGACGAATAGGTCTATCAATTAATCGACAGGTTAAGGTTTCTTTTTCTGAAGGTCGGCCTTCACGCTTTAAGAAGCCGCCAGGAATTCGACCCGCAGCGTAGGTTTTCTCTTGATAATTTACCGTTAAAGGGAAAAAGTCCCGCCCTGGATCCGCTTCCTTTTTTCCAACAACCGTGACTAGTACAGAAGTCTCTCCTGTTGACACCATCACAGCGCCTGTCGCTTGGCGTGCGATCTTACCTGTCTCCAATACAAAAGTCTGGTTGCCGTACTGAAATTCTTTTTTTACCACATTAAACATATTCACCTTCCAATCTGCCAATGCCCATCATTGACAAGCTCTTTTCACTATTCACTTACTAATTACGTTTACTACTTTCTACTTTGCTACTTTTACTGCGTACTTCACTTACTATTTCTAAACGTTTCTACTAATTCTTTTCGGAATCTAATTGTTATTGAGCTTTCGCCAATACGCAAACTCCGTCGCAATATTTGGCTAAAAAACAGCAACTTCGAAACCTAAAGTTAGTCGAGAAAAACAAAAAACGCGGCCCTCTCATGAGAACCGCGTTTTCTAATCAATCCATGGGAAGTTTACCTGCCTGGATCGCAAGGTTTGCGTGATGCAAATAGATCGAATGCAAATCTTGCGCTTCCTACTGGTAACTTTGTCCAATAAAGTGATTAACGACGTAAGCCTAACTTACCGATCAATGCGTTGTAACGAGCAAGATCTTTGCGCTTTAAATAATCAAGCAATTTACGACGCTGGTTAACCATGCGAATCAAACCACGACGGGAATGATGGTCTTGCTTGTTATCTTTAAAGTGACCTTGAAGTTGATTAATACGATTGGTTAATAGGGCTACTTGAACTTCTGGTGAGCCAGTATCATCGTCAGAACGCTTAAATTCAGAAACGATGTTTGCTTTTTGTTCAGCCGTTAAAGACATGTTTTTCTCCAATTACAAATATGCATTGCATTAAATGAAGGCGACTCCACGCATATTTACAGAGCCAACCTCACTACTTAAAACAACCAGTCGCTTGACTACATCAAAAACCACTAGCTGCTTTTTAATAGACGCCGGGGAGCTACCAGACCATCGTCTTGTATTTCTCCAACGCCCATAAAACTTCCATTCTCATCCGCTAGACTGACCAATCCTTCAGAAGGTACATCAGGTACTTGGACTGCCTGCCCTGTGCGGATATAAAACGCCATCAATTCCGTTAATTTCACTGCAGGGAGGCTATCAACAGCTTTGGACATAGGCAGCAAAAGCTTATCCAATTCGGCGTGGCCGCCATTATCCATGACTTTGCCCAATTCTTCCACGGTTATCGCGTCTTTTTCTGCGAAAGGCCCGGATTCTGTGCGATGGAGCTGAGTCACATAAGCTAAGTTATCTAGGGCAAAGCCAATATCCTCAACCAAGTTGCGAATATAAGTGCCCTTGGAACAGCGAACATTCATTGAGAATAGTTCACCATCAAAATCTAACAGTTCAATCTGATGAATGGTTACTTTGCGGGCTTGGCGCTCCACCTCCACACCCTGCCGAGCCAACTTATATAAGGGCTGACCATTATGCTTTAAGGCAGAATACATAGAAGGCACTTGCTCGATTTCACCGATAAAGGTGTCAATCACTGCTTGCAGGTTTTCCTTGGTAATCCCGTCAACAGCACAAGTCTTAACCACTTCACCATCAGCATCACCGCTAGCGGTCTGCACACCTAGCTTACCTTGAACTCGATAACCTTTATCCGCATCCAACAGATATTGGGAGTATTTGGTGGCCTCGCCTAAACAAATAGGTAAGACCCCTGACGCTAATGGATCCAAACTACCTGTATGGCCAGCTTTTGCAGCACCAAACATTCGCTTTACTCGTTGCAAAGCAGCATTCGACGTCACTCCCAAGCCCTTATTCAGAACCAGAATGCCACTAATATCTCTACCACGTTTGCTGCCGCGCTTTGCCAAGTCCTAACCCTACTGAATGACTGTTAATCTTTATCTAATTGATCAACATCATCATCGGATGATGGTTGCCTTGATTGATCCTGCTTCACCGCCTTATCAATCAATGCTGAAATACGCGGAGCCTCAACCATGGTGGCATCGTAGTGAAAACGAAGCTTCGGCATAACTCGCAACTTTATGCTCTTTGCCAAGCTGGACCTTAAAAATCCAGCAGCGCTGGCTAACACTTCTAAGCCTTCTGAAGCTTCTTCAAGAGTATCTTTACCCATGAAGGAAACGTAAACATCGGCGAAGGAAAGATCTTTACTGACTTTAACGCTTGAGACAGTGGTCATCCCGACACGGGGATCTTTTAATTCCCGCTGCAATAGCAAAGCCAGATCCTTTTGGATCTGGTCTGCAATGCGATCAGTACGACTAAAACCACGAGGACTGTGTTTCAAAGGAGCCTTTCCTGAATAACCTAAATAGTTCGGGCAACTTTAGTAACGCTGAACACTTCGATTTTATCGCCAGGTTTCACGTCGTTGTAGCTCTTAACCGCGATACCACATTCGATGCCAGAGCTAACTTCATTTACATCATCTTTAAAGCGACGTAGCGATTCTAGCTCGCCTTCGAACACAACAATATCATCTCGTAGAACGCGAATTGGCTTGTTGCGGAAAACTGAACCTTCAACCACTTTACAACCTGCGACCGCACCGAACTTAGAGGAACGGAAGACATCACGAACTTCAGCAATACCAATAATCTCTTCGCGCAATTCAGGCTCGAGAAGGCCAGACATTGCCTTCTTAATATCTTCGATAATGTCGTAGATAACACTGTAGTAACGAAGATCTACACCTTCTTCCTGACACAACTTCTTAGCCGCATTATCTGCACGAACATTAAAACCAATAATGGCTGCACCAGAGGTGATTGCAAGGTTCACATCAGACTCGTTGATACCGCCAACACCAGCCGATACAACATTACACTTCACTTCATCGGTAGATAGTTCTGACAATGCACCAACCAACGCTTCAAGGGAACCACGCACATCAGTTTTAAGTACAATATTGACGGAAGCTTTATTGGAAGCCCCCATGCTCTCAAACATGTTTTCCAACTTAGCCGCTTGTTGACGGGCTAAGCGCTTATCGCGAGTCTTAGTTTGACGGAAATCAGCAACTTCACGAGCTTTACGCTCATCAGGTACAACTAAGAACTCTTCACCTGCTTCAGGAGCGCCAGCTAAACCTAAAATTTCCACTGGAATTGAAGGACCCGCCTCTTGTACAGACTTACCATTCTCATCCAACATGGCACGGACTCGACCGAAATGTTCGCCCGCAAGTACCATATCGCCCTGCTGAAGTTCACCAGACTGAACCAATAAGCTTGCAACCACACCACGCCCTTTATCTAGACGAGATTCAATCACTACGCCTCGCGCGGGGCCGGTCGGTACCGCTTTAAGTTCAAGGATTTCTGACTGAAGCAGGATTGCTTCTAACAACTCATCAATACCTTGACCTGTCATCGCTGACACATGGATAAATTGAGTATCACCGCCCCACTCTTCTGGAATAACTTCTTTAGCAGACAAGTCATTCTTTACACGATCAGGATCGGCTTCTTCTTTATCGATCTTGTTCACTGCAATAATAATGGGAACACCCGCTGCACGAGCATGGTCAATCGCTTCAGCAGTTTGAGGCATCATGCCATCATCAGCAGCCACAACAATAATACAGATATCAGTACACTGAGCTCCGCGTGCACGCATTGCAGTAAAGGCGGCGTGGCCAGGAGTATCCAGGAAGGAAATCATGCCCTGCTCAGTTTCAACGTGGTAAGCACCAATATGTTGGGTAATACCGCCGGCTTCTCCAGCTGCAACACGGCTTCTGCGAATACTATCCAGTAATGAAGTTTTACCATGGTCAACGTGCCCCATAATGGTCACTACCGGTGCACGAGACGCTGGCTCACCTTCATTGACTTGTTTCTGATCCAACGACTCAACCAAATCATCTTCAAGAGCATCTTCGTTATGCTGAACCGCTTTGTGACCCATTTCGTCAACGACCAAAGTAGCAGTATCTCGATCCAGTACCTGATTAATGGTGGCCATAGTTCCCATATTGAAAAGGGTTTTAACCACTTCCGATGCCTTTATAGACATACGTTGCGCTAGATCACCAACAGTAATGGTCTCTGGAACAACAACTTCATAGACGATAGGCCCAGTCGGCGTTTGGAATCCGTGCTCTGTGCTTAGAGATGTCTGCAATGTTCTATTCTTGGCAGACTTAGCTTCTATGGTTTGGCGCTTACGTTGCTTGCGGCCACTACGACGAGACTTTTTCTCTTCCTCGTCATAGCTTTGTTCAGTCGCTTGGCGAACGATGGAATCCTTCTCTTCTTCAACAACCTCTACAAGCTCATCGCTATCTTTTCGACCTTCGAGCTCTTTCGCAATCCTTTGAGCCTCTTCCAAGGTTTTCTTAGCAAGCTCTTCTTCAGCCTTTTTAAGAGCATCCGCCTTTTTCTTGCTCTCTTCGCGCTTAGCTTGCTCTTCTTGCTTTTTCTTCTCAGCGTTCGCTTTCTGCTCAGCCGCTATTTCTTCAGCAGACTTTTTGTGAACTTCTTTAGGAACTTTAATTTCAGATTTCTTGGCAGCATCAGCAGCAGCTTTTGCCTCAACTGGGGCAGCGGCTTTACCTTTTCCTTCTTGCACATCAGCAGATGCTTGAGCCTCTGCCTCTTCAGCAATTCGTTTTGCTTCTGCAGCTTGCTCCGCTTCTTCTTTAGCCTTTTGCTCAGCTTCTTGCTGAGCTTTTAATGCGGCAGCTTCTTCTGCTGCCTTGGCTTCTTCTAGCGCTTTTTCTTCCGCTGCTTTAGTTTCTTCCGCCTCCACATCGCTTCGCTTCATGTAAGTTCGTTTCTTACGAACCTCCACATTAACGGTTTTGCTGCGGCCAGAGGAACCACTTACTTTCAGTTTACTAACGCTCTTTCTTTTTAGCGTAATTTTCTTGGGCTCACCTGTCTGCTCGCCATGTGACTGTTTTAGGTGAGAAAGCAGCTGTTGCTTCTCGCTGTCTGAAACATTTTGTTCGGCTTCGGCATGAGAAAGCCCAGCATCACGCATCTGCTGTAATAATGTCTCTACAGGTATACCCACAACTTCTGCTAGTTGGGCTACGGTGACTTCTGCCATACTATGCTTTTCTCACTCCCATTAATGTCGCGCTACTATTTTCCAGCTTCAATGAATCAACTTCCTTGAGCTATATCTATTGGTTTGACTCTTCTTCCTCAAACCATGGCGCGCGCGCTGTCATAATCAGTTCAGCTGCTTTCTCTTCATCAAGGCCTTCAATACCCAACACATCATCTACTGCCTGTTCGGCCAGATCTTCCATGGTGGTTATGCCTTTCTTGGCTAATGCAAACGCTAAGTTGCGATCCATACCATCCATCTCTAGAAGATCATCAGCAGGTGCTTGATCGCCTTCAAGCTGCTCTTCATTTACTAATGCTTTCGTTAACAAAGCGTCTTTCGCTCGGTTGCGTAACTCGTCAACGATATCTTCGTCCAACTCCGGAATTGCCAACATTTCCTCTACAGGTACATAAGCAATTTCTTCAACGCTGGTAAAACCTTCCTCAACTAGCAAAGCAGCAAAATCTTCGTCAACATCAAGCTCTTCCATAAACGCTTCAACAAATGCGCCGGCTTCTTCTTGTTGCTTCTGCTCTGCATCACCAATAGTCATTACATTCAAAGTCCAGCCAGTTAACTCACTAGCTAAACGAATATTTTGCCCATTGCGGCCAATGGCTTGCGCTAGCTGATCTTCCTCAACAGCGATATCCATTGATTCACTTTCTTCATCCACAACGATGGATGCAACTTCTGCAGGTGACATGGCATTAATGACAAACTGCGCTGGGTTATCATCCCAAAGCACTATATCAATGCGCTCAGTACCCAACTCATTCGAAACAGCCTGAACGCGTGCACCTCGCATCCCCACACAAGCACCTACAGGATCGATGCGCTGATCATTTGTCTTAACAGCAATCTTTGCACGGGAACCTGGATCTCTGGCAGCTCCTTTCAGATCAATAAGATCTTCACCAATTTCAGGAACTTCAATTTTAAACAGCTCGACCAGCATTTCTGGACGCGTGCGGCTCACTAAAAGCTGTGGACCACGATTTTCAGTATTAACGCCATAAAGTACCGCACGAATCCGATCACCTACTCGAACGGTTTCTCTAGGTATCATTTCATCGCGAGACAAAAGAGCTTCCGCATTACCGCCCAAGTCTAAGATAATATTGTCTCGAGTAACTTTTTTGACAGTACCGTTTATTAGTTCGCCAATACGATCCGCATAGGCATCAATGATTTGAGCTCTCTCTGCTTCTCTTACCTTTTGGACAATTACTTGCTTTGCGGTCTGAGCCGCGATACGACCAAACTCTATAGACTCGATAGGCTCGTCGTAAATGTCACCAATTTCTAAACTGCTATCGAAGTCTTTACCTTCTTCGAGAGTTAGGTGACGTCCAGGAAATTCAAAATCCTCATCAGCAACCACAACCCAGCGGCGGAATGTTTCATAGCTGCCATCAGCACGATCGATATTCACTACCACTTCAACATCATCATTCGGGAAGCGTTTCTTAGTTGCTGTCGCCAACGCAGTTTCAACGGCCTCAAAGATAATATCCTTATCGACACCCTTTTCATTGGAAACCGCATCTGCAACTAGAAGAATTTCTTTACTCATTTCTTTGCCTCACCTTGAGACCGCAACATTATTTTATAATCAATTAATTAATCGTTCTTAATCAAAAGCGGGAACGATATTCGCTTTATCTACTTGGGAAATACTAACATCCCAGGATTCGTCGCCTTGAGAAAAGGTCAATACTTCACCCTCTGCCTTTTCCAACTTGGCTGTAAACTTTCTTTTCCCGGCAACCGCCATCTTCAAGCGCACTTGGATATCCTCACCCACGAATCGAACAAACTGATCAAATGTGAATAAAGGCCTATCCAGCCCCGGAGAAGAAACCTCTAGATTGTACTCAGTGCTAATGGGATCTTCCACATCAAGCACCGCGCTAACTTGGTGACTGACTGCTTCACAATCTTCAAGCGTGATGCCCTGCTCGGTATCTATGAAGAGCCTCAATATGGAATGTTTTCCCTGAGAAATAAATTCAATCCCCCAAAGCTCGCAACCCGCCGCTTCGACTGCGGGAGCCAACATTTCCTGTAAAGCTTCAGTACGCTTATTTCCGCTCATAGAACCTAAAATTGATTGCAGGAAGACGCCACACAAACAAAAAGTGGGCCCAATGGCCCACTCTTCACAACACACAACTATACAACCCAGTTTCGAGCTTTCGCCAGTATAGCACAGGCTTAGCTCAAACAACCCAAACTTAGGTTATACGTAACAAAAAGCCCCTAAAAAGGGGCCTTTTGAAATTTGGTAGCGGGGGCTGGATTTGAACCAACGACCTTCGGGTTATGAGCCCGACGAGCTACCAGGCTGCTCCACCCCGCAATCTCAACTCAGTTCAGGTGCATCACCCCAACTGAGGCCGTGAATTATAGGGACCTTACCGGGTTCGGTCAAGCGTAAATAAGAGATAATTTGTCTTTATTTTTCAACGGGTTAAATACCCGCAATACCAGACTGCTGAATTTCGCTGCAAATATGGCTCCAATGCCCCGATTAGCCCTGCCCGCCGTTGTCTTTATAGACTGGCCGGTGCCGGATATAGGGATTCGCTCCTCCCCGCTCCAGCGGCGCCTAAGGTCCGATAAAGATTCCAAATCTCATCAAATTTGGGTAGATTTGATCTCACTCAACGAAAATCCGTTTAATATTGCCACACTAGTACTGCTTCAGGGCAATACTGCCGCGACGGAGTACAAGAACAAAGCGATACATTCAGGAGACGAGTATGAGCGCAGTAAAACCGGTCGAGCCAGATAGAACAACAGAGCTGAGTTCAGCCCGCATTAAAGATGTAATGGCAACCGAGATCATCGCCGTTTATGAAGGATGGTCAGTGAAACGGCTGGCGGATTTCTTTGTCGACAAGCAGATTGCCGGAGCCCCCGTCGTGGCTGCCGATGGACAGCTTGTGGGCGTGGTAACAGTCACAGATATCCTCAAGTTTGACAGCGCCGCGGCCGATACCAAAACCATTCAGGTTACCGTCAACCACTATTGCAATATCGCCGCCGGCACTCTGACGGAGGAAGATATCAAGCAGCTGAACTCCAGAGCCAGTACGATATGCACAGTGAATAGCATTATGACCAAGGATGTGATTCATGTTGAAGAGGATATCCCCATATTCCAAGCTGCCGCTCTTATGTTGAAAAATGACATTCACCGTTTATTTGTTACCCAGGACAACAAAGTGGTTGGGGTAGTAACCTCGATGGATTTATTAAAACCCATGGCAAATTTGGCAGTTTAATCAAACTGCC
The DNA here is from genome assembly GCA_022361455.1 of Pseudomonadales bacterium. Taxonomy (GTDB): domain Bacteria; phylum Pseudomonadota; class Gammaproteobacteria; order Pseudomonadales; family Ketobacteraceae. The sequence goes on from JAKSAW010000761.1 coordinate 21,526, forward strand.
TCTGGCCACCTGCGCTATTACAACACCTGTCACAACCTGCACCCGCCTTCCTTGATTTAAATCAGTACCGGTTCCTGTTTAACCTTTACCCTTGATAAAACAATCGTATTTTTTCACTAAACCAGGTAACGGCAAAAAATGATTTCGATAAAAACTAATCAGCTGAGTTGGCGGTTTGTGGTGCTGTCACTGACACTGCTGGCCACGATGGCAAAGGCACAAGTATTGACCAGCCCGGGCATAGAAATGACTAAGGTCGGCGAAATTATGCAGGATATTTACCCTGTAATTCTCGACTCATCCGGGGAGCTAAACCAGCAGCAGATTATCAGTTTACAAGAAAAAGTTAAGGCGCTTGCAACACATATCGAAAACGCCAAAAAACAAACAGTGAATCAA
>JAKSAW010000466.1 GCA_022361455.1 Pseudomonadales bacterium
CGAAGACGAAGACGATGAAGATTTCGACGAAGATGAAGACGAAGATGATTTCGAAGACGACGAAGATTTTGAGGATGATGAAGAATTCGAAGACGACTTCAGCGAAGAAGAAATCATGGAAATTTGCGAAGAAGACGAAGAGCTTTGTGAGGAGCTATTAGCCGACTTCGACGAAGATGAAGAAGACGAAGAGTACGACGACGAAGAATATGATGAAGACGAAGAGGAGTTCGATGAAGAATGCGAAGCGCCTGATCATGATGATGAAGAGGAAGAGGACGAAGAAGACGAGTTTGCAGACCGCTTTGGCCTACCTCTAGTCGCCGAGCTTTGGGCATTTGATAGCAACGGAAGCGATACTTTCGCCCTAGTTAACCCAACGGATACAACGGTTACGCTTAGCAATCTAACTGTAGAAGGTTCTCAATTCAGCATTTCAGAAAATGAGTGTGGCTCCACATTAGAACCAGACTCGGAGTGCTTCTTCGACGTGACCTTTACGCCTGACGGTTCACAAACTGCGGTTGGCAAAATCTCTGCGGTAGTTAACAACGAACTGTTTGAAACCGCCTTAGTTGGTTTGAACCTTAACGTGATCTCCGAGCAAATGGATGACATGGATTGGTACTTCGAAGGTGAAGAAGAATGGGAACATGAAGAAGACGACTTTGAATTCGATTGTGATGCACTAGACGTCGATGAAGATGCGTTGCTAGCAAGCACCGTACAAGGCCCAGGCGTTCTTAACTTTGAATTTGATGTTGAGAATGACGCCGAAGGCAACACCTTCGAGTTCTTAGTGGACGGCAAAGTGGTGAAAACGATTTCCAATAACACCCGTGCAGCTAGCCACTCAGTGCAAATTTCCGAAGGTACCCACAATGTTGCATGGCGCTACACCAAGAAATCCGCCACTACTAACGCTAAGGCAAAAGTAAGCAACGTTAACTTCGAGCGATCTACTACTAGCGGAACCTCTGGTAGCAATAACGCCTCTGGTGATTCTAAAGCTTCCAGCTCAGGTGGCAGTGGTGGTAGCTTCGGCTTCCTATCCCTAGCAGGACTGCTGATTGCGCTAGGCCTACGTAAACGATCTTAATCAACCCCGCCCTAAAGGCGGCTAAGGACCCGACCTTAGCCGCCTCTTTTTTTTCCTGGAGTTTCATCATGAAATTTACTGTCATTCTAATTTTATGTTTTCTTGCGGTGGCCACAGTGACCGCTAAACCCAACCATCATTTAGAACCTCTTGCCGGATTACAGATAGAAAATGGCATGCTTAATTTCAAAGTTAAAAGCACCGGCTGTACCAGCATTGATAACTTTGAAGTTCATTACTTACAGAATTCAGAAAGGGATGCATTGCAAATCGTGAGAATAAAATCTGATCGATGCCGACGCATGCCCCACTATTTGTGGCTATCATTACCTTTAGAGGCACAGCAACAGACATTCTCTGTGCTCAATCCGTTTCTCACCTTGAAGCCACAGGCAACAAGAGAATCGCAATAACTATTAACCATAACGACAGTCACTAAGGAACCGCATGCAAGCCAAGCATATCTTCTCAATAGCGCTGCTTCTATTGTCCTCCTTGCTTGGATTAAGCCATGCAAAGTCACCCGTTATAACCGTTAGTTCAGGTTATATTGTTGGAGACAGAGAAGGCGATTTAGGTATTGATACTGAGGTGGATATCATACCTATCAGCATTGCGTACAAAACGGGAGCATGGAAATTCAAGCTTTCAACCGCTCATTTAAAAGCGACGGGACCTGGAGATATTTTCACTGATGAATACGATGATGAAGGTGAAGAAGATACCGAAGAAGGCAGCGAGCCTGATTCTGATATCGGCGATGATGATGACGTTAGTGGCGGTGAAACCTATATAGAAATCCGAGATAGAGAAGGCATGGGAGATACCTTCTTCACCATTAACTACTCTCCCTCTAGCCTAAAAACAAATTATCAAAAGCTGACATTGGGTTATAAAGTAAAAGCGCCAACAGGTGATGAGGACGAAGGCCTGTCATCAGGAGAGTGGGACCACCATTTCTTTTTGCGCGGTTATTATCGTATTAACCGATTCATGATGCTTGGCCGTTTGGGTTACCAATTCATGGGAGATACCGACGAACGAGACTACAACAATCGGCTATTCGCTGGTGCTGGTTTGGTTTATATCGTCAATCGCCAATTCTCTTTTGGTAGTCAGTATTTCTATAAGCAAGCTTCCACCGACAGTCGTGATGATTTACAGCACATCAGTTTAATTGTGCAGGCGAGACCCAATAAAGACTGGTCGTTTGCCGCAAACTTTAATCATGGACTAAGCGATAGCGCGCTAGACCGGCAGATCGGCATTCAAATCAGTCGCCGCTTCAGATAAGCCTTTTCTGTTCAGAGAAGCAAAAGCCCAGACACGAAAAAGCCCTGTTAAGTTTCCTTAACAGGGCTTTTGAATTAGTGGCGGAGCGGACGGGACTCGAACCCGCGACCCCCGGCGTGACAGGCCGGTATTCTAACCAACTGAACTACCGCTCCACTACATAGACGCTCTATC
>JAKSAW010000734.1 GCA_022361455.1 Pseudomonadales bacterium
AGACTGATAAAGCCCTTTTCGAAAAGATAGAGCATGGCTGATTCGGGCAGTTGATAGGTGACTTTCTGATTGTTTTCACTGGGCTCTACGCTCACGATATCAGCCATACCATCCACATGACCCGAGACAATATGCCCTCCAACCTCATCACCCTGCTTGGCAGAGCGCTCAACGTTCACCTTATCACCAACGGACAAGCCGCCTAAACTGGTTAGCTTGAGCGTCACTTCCATTGCATCAAAAGACACCTGCCTGTTGTTAAAACCGGTTACCGTCATGCAGACGCCATTTAAGGCAATGCTAGCACCCACTGAAAGGCCATGTTCTAGCCCCTCAGGAAGCTCGATAGAGAGACGGTATAATCCAGACAGCTTTTCCAGTTCTACAATGGGGGCCATGCCCTGCACGATACCTGTAAACACTACTTAATAACTCCTAAAACAACCAAAATTTTAACACCTAAAAACACCACCAAAGCTAGGCCAGATTGCGGCCTGCTGGCCCTTTGATCAAAACGGAACTATGTCACATTTTTTATAGGACCTACTTCGCTACCCATCTGAGCACCAGCCCCCATAATTACACCCATACAAACACACAACACAACGCATAACTAAACAAGACTAACAAAATAATAATTTTTTATAGATAGCAAAGGATCGAATCATGAAACTTTTCAAGCGTAGCAAAAAAACCACTATAGAATTAAAAAACGATATCAACACCAGCAATCGAAGAAATAAGGTAACTGTTGAAGCGGTTCGCAAGAAGTTGGCAGGTTATCAAAAAACCGAAGGACGTGCTTGCTTTGTCACCCCTCAGGAAATGTCCTACTTAGCAGACGGCACCATTTCTTTTGAAACCATTGCAATAGACCCAGACAAAACCATGGGCTTTGAGATTCCATTTACAGCCGCTTAAGTTCGCAGCTGTAAATGGCCGTTAAAGAACAAACAAAAAGAAGATTATTGATTAGCTAGGTAGGGATGCCCGCTTCATCTAAGTAATGCCCAAATCTTGCCAATAATGCTTTGCGCTCATCGGTTTCCCAAGGATGAAAATCCGGACGCAAATACCGCATTAGTTTTGGCAGTAACGCCCAAGCAAGACCTTGAGGCCCCCAAATTAACTTTCGAGCTTTGCGCTTATTCTTGCGATTCCAAAGACCATCTTCTTTAAGCATGTAGATATGACGCTTACTAACTTGGCGCATGACATCCAGCAACGCACTCAACATGCCCAATTGTCGCAACCAGTAGCCACCGCCAGCTTCTTGGTACAGGTCATAACACACGGCTTTGTGCTCTACTTCTTCCAACGCATGATACAGCAATAAAGAACGGAAGGGCTCCGCTGCGTTCTCTAATAAGTCAGGCCTTTGATAAAGAAAAATCGAAGCAATGGAAGCGGTGAAATGTTCGGAAGCCGCCGTCATCGACAACCGTGTCAATGGCGCAATATGTTTGCGAGACCACAGACGCATATCCTTTAATTCTTTTTCATAAGCAGGCATTTTTTTATAACCCAACTCTTCGAGCGCTTCACACCAGGCATCGTGTTCTCGACCATGAAACGCTTCTTGCTTAATAAAAAGCTTAATCTGCTCTTTCAGAGTATCGGACAACTGAGTTTTAGGTAATTCATCCCTGGTATCACGAGCAGATTCAATAAAGAAACGCTCACCTTCAGGAAAAGTGGCCTGCAATGCATTAAAAAAATGCGTAATCACAGGATCATTACTATGCCAGTATTTGTTTTTTTTCATGGAGGACAAATAATCAAACTCCACGCTACGGGCTGTTATGGTTAAATCGTCTGGCGTTTTGGTTGTCGCCTTCGGTTGCATGATTGCACCCATTTCCCTCTCCTTAGCCTTGGTACTATTTATTGGAATCAAAACAAGGCATCAGTATTCAGTCTAACCGAATCATCAAATTAATCAGGGGAATAGCGCGTCAAAGATTTGTGTGGCAACGACATTTTCACTACAGCGTTTTGTTCTAGACTCTATAAAGAGGCCAAGTTTAGGCATTTTTAACCATACGACTTATGCTGCTACTAACACTTTGTTTTTAAAAGAATTAAATATATCAACTGCGAATGAGCGCGATACCTGCAATGTCATATCTATTGGCATGAATTGGTTATTGAAATCGCTATTAGTTTGGCTGGCAAGTATTAGCATCAGCCATGCCAGCAGCATCAACCTGATTAAAGACCCCGTTCAATCACTCTATGCTCAATACATTTTATGGGAAACGAAAGCACCGAACTTTGATGCCTATGCAGCCTCCCCCGAGCCGTTAGATTGGAATCCTGGTCAAGTAAAAACAATCAATCTCGGATTCACCAAGAACACTGCCTGGATAAAAATACCGTTACAACTCCCAGAGCTTTCAACCCTCGAAAACGAATGGGTGTATTACATCGATTATCCATTGCTGGATGAACTGGACTTTGTGTTTGTTAAAAATGGCCGTGTAGTACGCCACACTCGTACGGGCGATATGAGCCCATTTAATACTCGTGATATTAAGCACCGATCTTTTGCATTTCCTTTTACATTAAAAGCGGGGGAATCCGGCACTATTTATTTGAAAGCCCGGGCAACCGATACCCTGCAATTTCCCATGAAGCTCTATACGAAATCTGCATTCGACCATCATCGAACCCGCGAGCAATACATATTTGGAGCGTTTTATGGTGGGTTATCTACCATGGTCTTCTTCATGATGTTGCTGTATTTCATATTAAGGGATGCCACGCTATTACATTTCGCCGGATTCACGGTATCAGTGATATTGCTGACGATGTCTCTGAACGGCGATGGCTTGCACGCCTTTGATAACTTCAACCCGCATCTCATGAAATGGATACGTGTGTTCTCACTCACGCTCGGTGCTGCCGCCATGGGAGCCTTTGTTCGCGATTTTCTGAATGTTCGTGAAATCAACCCGCTATTTTACAAGACAATCAGCCTCATCATTAAGGCCTCGATTTTTCTCAGCATTGCTTTGTATGCTCTTCCTTTTTTTTACGCTATTCAATTCGCGTTAGCTTGGGCTGTCATACTAGCCTCGTTTTCATTAGTGGTTGGATTCGTTGCGATCTCAAGAAACTATAGCCCTGCGAAATACTTTATGGCGGGATGGTTTATTTTTATTATTGGCGGATTCGCAAATGCATTCAGAGCCTTTTCATTTATTCCCACCAATCTGCTAACCGAATATGGCGTACAAATCGGTTCACTCGTTAATGTGATAACAATTGCGCTTGGTATCGCCCACCGCTTTACCTTAGAACGCCGCCAAATGTTTCAACTGGAACAATCTGCTCAGGAAGAACGTCACAAAAAAGAACAGGCAGAAGCCCAGGCACAAGCGAAAAGCCAGTTTCTTGCCAATATGAGCCATGAAATTCGTACTCCAATGAACGGGGTTCTTGGCATCGCGAACCTTCTAAAAGACACGCCGTTAAACCCGCAACAGGATCAACTGGTTAAAACTATTGAAAACTCAGGGAACGCATTATTAAGAGTTATTAATGACATCCTAGATTTCTCGAAAATCGAAGCAGGCAAAATGTCCATTGAGAAAATTGAATTCAATGTGGACGAATTAGTATCCGAGGCAAGCTCACTATTATCATCAGTGGCAGATGAGAAGAATCTAGAATTCAATGTGATTTGTGATAGCAATCTACCCGCTCTAATTTATAGCGACCCCGTTCGAATCCGCCAGATATTACTGAACCTACTATCGAACGCCTTTAAATTTACTGAACAAGGATTCGTTGATATTCGTTACGAGTTAGTAGAAGAAAATAATGAGCCAGTCATCAAGTTCTCTGTTTCCGATAGTGGTATAGGGCTCAACAATGATCAGAAGAAGACGCTTTTCCAATCTTTTGTACAGGCAGACACATCCACCACAAGACAGTTCGGCGGTACTGGACTTGGCCTATCTATTAGTAAAACATTAGCGGAACTGTTAGGAGGCACTATTGGCGTAGATAGCGAGCTTGGAAAGGGATCAACCTTTTGGTTTACCATTGCCGCGAATACCAGGGATATGCCACCTAAAGCAAGCCTTGAATTCAAGCAGCATTTCTTGTCTTTATTTAAAGAGCAAACGATTTACGTTGCCGACAGCCATACGAAAACGTTAGCGAGCCTTCAGCTGCGCTTCAGTCAATGGCATTGTCAGTGCAAAACCTTCACTAGTAATGCATACCTGCTTGAATACTACGATGAAGAAAACCCACCGCTAGCTATCGTACTCGATTATGACGAGCTACACGCTTCACCGGATTTAATGCAGACTACTTTAGACAGCCTAGGAAACTGTAAAGCACCAATTATTTTTAGTGCTTCCGCCATGCTGAAACCAAATATCGATGCGTCACAATTTCATCAACCTATTCGCACACTCGAAAAGCCATTGAGTTTCTATCGAGTTTACAAACACATTGAGGAATGCCTATCGGAGGCAAACGAAAGACAGACAGCACTAAACAGTCAAATAGACTTGTCCACATTGAAACTGATGGTCACAGAAGATAACAAAGTCAATCAAATGGTCATCAAAGGAATGCTTAAGCGTTTGAATATTCAAGCTGTGCTTTGCAATAACGGCCAGGAGTGCGTCGATCAGTTTAAGGAATTAAAAGATATCGATTGCATTATTATGGATTGCGAAATGCCAGTTATGGATGGCTATGAAGCCACCCAAACCATACGAGAAACTAATGATATCGAACAACCCATAATCATTGGGCTCAGCGCGAATGCACTCAAGGAGCAAGAGGACAAAGCTCTGGCTTACGGTATGAATATCTACCTACGCAAACCAGTGGATTATGATCAACTTAAAAGCGTATTGACTGATTGCTTCGCAAATAAGAACCCAAACTAAATAGAACTGTAAGTTCGCTAGTTTAAGGCCACCGCAGCAAATTGATCCAAATCCTTTGTAAATGCATCTTGAGTATCGAAAATAAGATTTCGAATATCATCTGATACATCATTATCAGGAATAATACGGTCACTCACTATCCCCATCCCAATGCGTACCATAAAGTTATCTAAGCCTTCAAACTCATTAGTAAAGTGGACTTGAGTCTTCCCATTTTGATGACGAAAATCCATTTCTGCCACTACGCCTTTTCCATCATTACCATTACAGGCCACATCCAAAAACTCCCGCATAAGCTCGTCAATACTGCCAGGCATAAACATATTAATGAGCCCAGTTGGCATAAAGCCGAGGGCAAAACCTTTAACATTTACATCAGGCACATGAGTCATTTGCATAGAAATCTTTGCGCCTTCTTCATGCTGATCATAGTAAATGTCAGCTCTCACACCTTTCATTTCAGTCACAATACCAAGAATATCCATCGTAGAATCGATAGAGGCTGTTAGATGCTGAGAGCCTTGTCGGGAAATTGAAGGAGTGTTAACCAGGACTCTACCCCTATCCACCGGTAGTAATCGGCCATCTTGAATGTAAGCTTCGAGACTCCCCATTAGGGTTTCACTATCTACCGATAAAGATAAGATAGTTCCATGATCATTTTTAATTTTCATATCAGCCTTAAGTAGTGAACTTAATCTTTGCAAATGATCAGCTAATTCTGGATAGCGCTTTTCCATCATTCCGGGCTTTAATTGAAATGACGCACTTAAATGTTGGAAAGGCTGACGCCCAACATCTTCAACCACCACTTCCTGAACTTGACCTAAGGATGCTAACAAATCCCACATTTCAGGAAATGCTGCCCATAGCGGCGCTATCACTGCCACATCCTCATCACCAAGATCAGAATTCATGGCATGCACTTTGGCTACATAACGATAATCAGGAGTGAACTTACTTTTCTTGTGGAACGCTTTGTCTCCCTCCACCACGATACGAAAAGTTTCCTCGGTAGCCTCAACCACTGAAGGCCAACGCAACTCGCCAACGCTAACGGACAGGGTACCGCTCAACAAATAGTTAATATTATTGTTAAAAGGCACCTCTTTGGCACGAATCAGCGCTTCTAAATCGCCAAGCTCACCCGGCTTACCATCAGTAAATACATTGGCTTCGGGCCCCATACGATAAAGGCCGCCATCCCGAGAGCCATAGACCCGCAACTGACGCCATCCGTCATGCTCTTCTGGAAGTAAGGTATAAAAACGACGTAAATCAAATCGCTCCAACGACGCCCACATCCCATCCACAAACGCTTGAGTCTGCTGATGGTATTCGGTGTTCTTTAACATCACACTTTGCAGATCTGCCATTTGACGCATTTTGCTAACAGCAACATCAGCGCGACCATCGCCGGTAAGCTCAACTGAAGGCTTCCAACCTCTTTCCAGAATCTCCGGATTGACACCCCACGCAGGTAGCGATGAGAGGATAGAAACGGCAAATAAGACAGGCAACTTTAAAAGACGCAAACGCATGTGACACCCCACTGTCATTGTATCGTTAATCATTCTTGTTGTTATGGGTGGTTCAATCGCCACCTTCGAGTTCTCAAGGTACCTGATTATAGGGTAAGCATCCAGACGGTTGAATAAACCAAATGGCACACTGTGGCATCCTAATCGCACATTTCGATTGGTTTTCCAGCGCTTCTGGGCAATAATTGCCACCCTTTTTTCAGCGGCTCAACAAAGGCAAACTCTATGTGGTTCAAGAACTTAAAAATCTATCGTTTCACCCAATCCTTCGATATGTCCCCAGAGGAACTAGAAGAAGCCTTAGGTGAGGAGATTTTTGAGCCCTGTGGTAGACATAGCAAAGAATCCTTGGGTTGGACTCCCCCGTTGGGCCGTCATGGCACTCAGTTGGTTCATACTGCCAACGGTCAGAACATGCTATGCCTACAAAAAGAAGATCGTATTCTACCGGCATCCGTGGTGAACGATGCTTTGCTTGAGCGTGTTGAATCTTTGGAAGCGAAAGAGGGCCGCAAAGTTTTCCGCAAAGAGAAACTACAACTTAAAGATGATGTGATCGCGCAACTACTGCCAAAAGCATTCACCAAGCGCCAGAAGGTATTTGCCTACATTAGCCCTAAAGAGCGGCTGCTAGTCATCAACACCAGCAGTCACAACCAAGCGGAAATTTTTCTCAGCTTTTTACGTCGCACCATAGACAGTTTGCCAGTGGTACCCGTTGGCACCAAAGGCACACCACCAGACATAATGACCACTTGGTTGAAAGATGGTTATGGCAGCGATAACTTCGATTTGGAAACCGAAGTTGAGCTGTTCAACCCCAAAGAAGATGGCAACACGGTGCGTTGCAAGGGACAAGATCTAACATCGCAAGAAATTGAAGAACTGCTCAAAGCGGGCAAGCAAGTTAAAAAGTTATCGGTAGCATGGAAGGATCGCTTATCTTGCGTCATTGAAGATGACCTTGGCATAAAGCGACTTAAGTTTAGCGACGTTATTTTAGAAAAGGCCAATGAGTATGATGCGGAAAGCGTCGCAGAACAGTTTGACCAAGACTTCGTCATGATGACGCTAGAACTCAATCGCTTTTATAAAGATTTATTCCGTGCCTTTGGCGGTTTAGAAAGAGCACGTCTCGAAGAGCCAATGCCAGAAGAAGAACAGGAACAATAAGACTTAGCTCAGAAATGAGCTATTCGCCCGCCAAGAGTTCACAAGCCCATAAGTTTCGATCCGAAGGCGTCTCTACGGCTACTAATTCCATCCCGTCTATAGTCATTTTTCGCTGGCCATCCAATTCTTCTGGCCAGCGATCAAGCTTCATCTCTACTTTCGGTGTCAGCGGCATCCACTGAGCTTTTACTTTGACCTTTGTAAGCTTTATCACTGGCATAAAATCAATTTTGAAATC
>JAKSAW010000479.1 GCA_022361455.1 Pseudomonadales bacterium
CGAGCAGCACAACTGCTTGGCTTGGACGCACCATTCCATGCGCTGTTACAGCCCAAAGTGAGCCTGTTCGATGATTGAGCGCCTGCGCCTTGATCTGTACCTGAACACCCCGGAGCTCGGTATCATCCATGCCGGGGATGTGGTCATCATTGAAAAAGATCAAACCCTCACACAAGTTGGCTTTCGCTACCAAAGCGAATATTTACAGCACCCGGCAGCCTTCCCTGTCGATCCCGTACAGCTACCACTGTCCAGCAGCGAATTTACGTTTCATTGCCATGCTGCCGCCCCCGCCTTTCTTGATGACTACCTGCCAGATGCCTGGGGCCGAAAGGTGTTGGCTTGCCTTGCCCTTTACCGCGATCAACGCAAACTGAACAGCAATAGTCTCATCCAGATCTTCAGCATGCTCAGCCACAGCCGAATTGGCGCTATCTGCCTGGTCCCGCCTGGCACAGCGCCAGCCTATGAGCTCGGCAACCCGATCAACGCGCTGAGCGAAGCCGAAACCGCAGCGCAACATATTGATCAACTGGAATTTGACGATGTCGCCACCGAGCAAATGAACCTGCTCTATCTGGCCAACTCCGGCACCGGCGTCGGCGGCGCGCGCCCCAAGGCTCTGCTCCACGACGACAACGGCGCCTACCTGGCAAAATTTAATCGCCAGCACCTGGATCGATACAACAATGCGCGCGTGGAGCTTGCCTGCCTGACCATGGCACAAGCCGCTGGACTGGACGTCGGAAAGGGAAAAATCGCTGCAGGCATCAACCAACGGGAAGCGCTATTGCTTGAACGCTTCGATATCACCGGCCAGGCACGCCACCACCTCAATACCGTCAACGGTTTGCTGAAAGACCCTGCCAGCCAACGGGATAATGGCAAAGCCTTTCGGTATGACGACATCTGCAGCCTGATCCAGCGCCATTCCTGTCAGGTGGAAAAAGACCTTCAGCAACTGTTGCGTCTTATGCTATTCAATCGCGCCATCAACAACACTGACGACCACGAACGTAACTTCAGCCTGATCCACCGGGGCGAAGGCTATCAGCTCTCCCCTGCCTATGATCTGGTGCCGAGTCTTGCACAGGGCGAATACCACGCCGCAGGCTACCAGTACCAGCCCGATCCTCCCCGCCCCAGCGAAGCCCATCACCTCGGCCGCATCTGGGGCTTGCCAAAACCCCAAGTCCGCCACATCGCCGACCAGGTCATTCACGCCGTTAACCAGTGGCAGCAACATGCTGAGCAGGCAGGCGTGCGCGAAAAAGACATGCAGCAGATTCAGGCGGTTTTGCAGGTTTGACGAGCGAGACCCAGGAGGGGTCACTGGTATGAATGGTTAATGCGGACTAGGAAGCCAGAGGTTAAACAAGAGCCGCTTGTTATCTTGGCGGTAGCATCGACATTCCACTTGAGGAAGGTTCAGAGCACCCCGACCATCCTCTGCCAAGCGAGCACCACACAACACATACCTCTACGACCGACATGGCTCTGTATCTTTTGTTGGAGCTTACTTGCAAGCGAATGGGGAAACTGGTTCACCGAGTGGGACCAGAGAGAGTGCCGAGCAGCCAATTCACAAGCAACAAATTTGCAGCAAGGGCAATAGTAACAGCTTACACCCGATTACTGCGCCCTCCTCTACAAGCAAGTATCCTAAAGCCGAAGGAACCCCTCAGCCACAGAGAACTTTCAACCGCTTACATGCTCGGGGTTTGAGGGCGGAGGGTCAAAGAGCCATAAATTTGTCCGGACGGAACCGCTATTGCACCGATTGAATTTCCATTGAATTC
>JAKSAW010000719.1 GCA_022361455.1 Pseudomonadales bacterium
AGGATCGGCAACAATTAATTCACTATAGAGAGTTGAGATTTCTTCATCTGTTAGGGCACGATCGTGATATTGCACCTCGTCCAACTCACCGAAATAACTGCTACGACCAAAGCCATTGCCACCAAGCCAGATGCTACCAACAAATCGATGACAACAGTTGCCGGAGCCGGCTCCGATTAATACGCCGTTTTTATAAAGGCGCATATTGTTACCTAGCACAGAGAACGCTAAGTGGATCAACTCTCCATCCTTCACTAAATCTTTCATGGTGCTAAAGGTACAACCACCATGACGCCACTGTATTCGACCACAGAAAGAACCGTCATCTAGCAATGAAACAGTGGTATCGCCACGTTCATGCTCTATTTTAAATAAGGTTAAGGTTCTACCGGTTGCTATCTCTGGCCGTATCCACATATGAAAAGTGAAATTGTCACCGGTGAATCCTTCTAGACTTGGAATTTCTAGAAAGCTTGAGCCATCGTAATCAAAGCCGTAGTCAACTTTGGATTCGGTGTAGCTCATTGGTCCATGGACAGTGGCATGGTTAAAGCCAATACTGTCGGCGCCATCAAACTCACCTTGCCAAAGCGCCTGAATGGATTCTTCTACGCTGGTGCTGGCATGTATTGGCGGTGCCGACAGACAAAACAATAGCGCTGTCAGTACAGACAATAGAAGTCGTTTGATGTGTACATTGTTTGAAAAACTAGCTGCATTAGGGAGCGCGAATAGAGTCATAACATCTACCTTGCGTCAAAATATTACTTATAATTGATCATTTATCGTACAAATAATTTATTTTGACGTCTATAGATTATTTTATGAACAATTTATTGACTATTCAGATTGCGATCCACTTCACAACCAGCCCCTAATCTACTTAGCAAAGATAAATGTCTCAAATCGCCCTGTGCCCCCCTCCAACCCGGTTCTAACATCGGCTAGGTGAACTCTAACTAGGACGCCGAAGGCCACTACACGTGAATAATTCCAGATTAACTAGCATGCCAAGATTGATTGCTCTTAGCCTTGCTTGCTTTATGACGAGTGCTGCCCAATCCGCACAAACGATTGATTCCAGCACACCACAAATCTTAAGCGCCTATTTCGGTATCGATGAGGTTCCTGTACCAAGATCTATGCAGGGTATTCTGCTTGGACTTGTTTGCGGGGAGCGTTTCAAGCTTGATGGCATGCCCATGGTCATCAATCATGAAATTGACCAAAGAACGCTTCATCCGCTTGGCAAAGATTTGCAAGTGGTAACGCAATCAGGAAAAACATTACGACCACGTTGTTCCGTGTTATTGCCAGCAAATGATGAGGACGAAGACAGAACCATACTTATGTTAGGTGAACTTGGTGATAAAGATGATCCCCCCATTGAAGTAAGAGTCGTTGGTTCAATTCTTACAGAACCAACCAGCCATGGTGAGCAATATGATTTAAATGGATTGGTTTCACCGCTTCCAATCACTCTAGAAGAAGGACCTAGCTTGGTGCTTGCGGAGCCTGTTCCCTTGGCAAGCATTGAAGCTAGTAACGATGGTCGTGACTGCCCCATTGATTCCACCCAACAGATAATAAGGCTTATTTGGGATGGTGGCATCACACAATTTAATAATAATCCTGCTAATTGGCCCCCTGGTGCCGGTGAGGAACTAGCTGAAAATGAATACAAGCGGATATGGGTAACGGTTGAAAATACTGCCGGCGAGCAGCGAGAGATCAATCCTTTTTATATCGGCGATAGAGACGATGGTGACAACAACAATGAGTTATGTCTCAACACTGAGGACACAGCAATCTCTGTGCGAGTAGAAGCGAACACAGTGACAGATCCAGACAATGATTTTAATGCTGAAACTTCAGTCGTTGTCAGTTATTAAGTGCCTTTTATAGCGGCATGTAAAAACACCTGTTAGTTCTTTGCTGTTATTAATAAATCATCCAACGATACTTTAGGTGGACGATAATCATTAACCTTGTGGTCGTCTGGATACCCCAACGCCATTCCACACACCAACTTATATTCTTTCGGTAATGAAAAGTGTTTTTTGATCGGCGATTTCCACATACCTAAAGCACCTTGAGCACAAGTACCCAACCCCTTATCAGTAGCAATTAGCATTAGGGACTGCATAAAGATACCAAGGTCGATCAATGCCGTGTGTGTCATACCAGGGTGAATAAAAAAGAAGATCGCTACCGGTGCATTGAAAAAGGTGAAATTCCTCGCCATTTGTTCATCGCGTGACTCCCTATCGTGACGCTCAATACCAAGCACTTCATATAACCCATGCCCAGTTTTAACTCGTCGTTCTTGGAACTCACCAGGGTACTTGCCCAGTATGGGTTTGAAATCTCCATCCGGTAACGCACCACTGGTTACTGCAGATACAACCTTCATCGGCAATGGCATGCTATTGATCTTGTTCGCCGTGTAGTACTTATCTAACAGCGCCTTTCCAAGCGCTTTGTTGGTAGCCCCAGTGGCTACGGCCATTTTATAAGGCTGAGTATTGGAACTTGATGGAGATTCAATAGCCGCAGTTAGGATGTCATTCAGTAACTTTTCATCGACTGGCTTGTCGGAAAACGACCTGATACTTCTGCGGTTAAACAATACGTCCGTAAATTCCATAGGTATACCTTTTTCTATTATTTGTTACACGGATCAAGCACGACTTGAATTGAGAAAAGGCCCCCATATTAGCGTTAATTGATGTTTATTTGCACCCTGATATTTGATGCTAGACAGCATAGCGCTGCAATCTGAAAAAGCGATTCACTAGCTAATAAGTGCCTGACAAGCACTTGGCACTACAACATTAACGGCATAAAAGAAAGTTAGCGCGGCAGGGAAAAAGCCAAAGATCATCACGACTACTATTTTTCCCTTGGCAAACGATATCACTAGATCACTGTGGTCCGAATTCAATCGTGATCTCACTTTCCCCAAACGATAAATCGCATAAGAACATAGAAAAGCGACAACGATAAACATCACAACAAGAGACTCAGCCAGTAAATTTGCAGATTTAACATGACAATTAAATACCGAGTTTGTCCCAAAATAGAAGGCGTAGGCCAAACCTTGAAAAACAGAGAATGCTACTATGCTATTGGTATAGGTTTCTGCTTCCTTAAATAGAATTTCATCACTATCCATGACGCCCTCACGTTTTTAATCGGCTGAAGCTTAAGTTTATACGACATGGTAATGCCACATGCAATATGGTTATTAATAAACCACCCCATGCAATGAGTAGGCTCTTTACCAACAACTGGATCAAAGAATGCAACCATTCATGTTTCGTTCAGTCTAAGAATGTAATATCTAGCAGACTTAATCAGATTCAATCCACAAGGCTTCAATTCATGTCTAAAGTAAACAAGGAAGACTTCTTCAAAAAAACCATCGTAGGTGGCATTATCATCGTGCTTCCATTGGCGCTTCTCGCTATGGGCCTGCGCTGGCTGTTTCACCTAGTCACCGATGCGATTCAGCCACTCACTAACCTGGTGGTTAAAGTCATTGGTTTTCCAGAAATCATTGGCGATTTAATCGTACTAACTGGCATGGTGGGAACGTGCTTTGTTGTTGGCTGGGTGGTAACCACTGCCGGTGGCGCTTGGTTTCATTCACATTTTGATGATCGACTGTCTCGCTACGCGCCCGGTTACAGATTAATTAAAGATATCGTTAATCAGTTCTTTGGTGACGCATCTCAATCCCCATTTGCTAACGGCGAAGTAGCGCTAGTAAAGCTGTTTGGTGCCGATAACCCAACCGAGGTCACCGCCATTATCACTAGCCGACACCCCAACGGTAAGGTGAGTATTTTTATGCCGACTGGACCCAACCCAACTTCAGGAAATATTTATCACGTAGAACCTTCGCAAGTCACCCTACGACCTGATATATCGATAGAAGATGCGTTTCGCAGCATTATTGCTTGTGGTGCAGGTAGCGGTGAATTATTTGCTGAAGAACCTAAGTCTTCTGAAAAGCCCGAACCTGAATAAGCAGGTTCAGGGCTACTTATGAGTTAGCATCAAGCAGCAAAAGCCTTGCGTACTTTATTCAATGCGTTGCGCCATAAAATTTTAGGCACGGTAACAACGTTGCGTTTATTTTGTGCCGCCCATATCATTTCTTTTCGCGCTACCTTCATAACATCTTGCGGAGCCTTGCTCGGGTGCCCTGCATCAACGGGCGGCATTGGATCATATTCAATTAGCAGCTGAATTTTTTCTGCCACCGCTCTTCCATGGAGCTTTAACGCAATATGAAAACCAAGATCAATACCAGCAGAAACACCGGCAGCCGTTATAATTTTTCCGGATTCGACAATACGATCATTTTTTCTTGGCTCTGCACCGAACTGCTTAAGCGCCGATTGTGCAATCCAATGGGTTGTTGCAGGTCTGCCATCCAAAATTCCTGCCGCAGCTAATGCCAAAGCACCGGAACACACCGATAAAGTAAGCTGAGTGGTTTCATGAACCTTCTTAAGCCACTCAAGTAATGCCTTGTCAGCCATGGCTGTTGTGGTGTCTGCCGTTGAGCCTGGCACCAGTACAATATCTGGATTGGGAATTTCATCAAAGCTATGTGATGCACCCAATACGAACACACCGCTATCGGCGGCGATAGGCCCAGCCTCGTTACTTACAAACCGAACCTCAGCATCCGGCATGGCACGCAACACTTCGTAAGGCCCCACCGCATCTAATGCGGTAAACCCTGGGTAAAGAACAATCGCAATTAACATAGAACACCCCCTGAATATTCGTTGAAGTTAAAATCATAGAGATAAATTCATTTGGCATATATGACATTATTAGACTATATTACGCCAATGGCGGCACGACGCATTTACTTCCTTATTTACCCCGGGTTCGAACTATTGGATTTGAGTGGTCCCTCATCCGTTTTTACAGCAGCGAACGGGCTAGCTGGCGAACCGCTGTATGAAGTAAAAACACTAGCTTCACAAGCTGGGCCGGTAACAAGCTCAGCGGGCATATCAGTGCTCGCGGATTCCCTTAGATCTGCGCGCATCGATAGCACCACTACTGTTTTTGTTGTGGGCGCAGTAGCAGCGCCATTAACGGAAGCATCCAGAGATACCAAACTAAATAATTGGTTGAAAAAGAATGCGCCTCTAGCAGAGCGTTTTGGATCGATTTGCAGCGGCACTTTTTTGCTTCATACCGCAGGCTTGCTAAGCAATAAAACCGTCACAACCCATTGGGCTGGTTGCGAAATTCTACAACATCAAAATCAAGATTTGATGGTATTGGAAGACGCTCTCTATCACATCGATGGCAAATGTTGGACATCCGCTGGTGTCACCACTGGCATTGATATGGCCCTTGAAATGCTAAAGCGTGATCAAGGCAAGTCACTAATGCAATCCGTAGCGAAATATCTAGTGGTTTATACACAACGGCCGGGCAAACAATCTCAATTCGCTCAAATTCAGGATATGAAACCCAACGAGGAAGACAGCTTCGCTGAATTAATTTCGTGGCTTAAAAATAATATTACTCGCCCGGTAAAAATTAATGAAATGGCAGACTATATGTGCATGTCCGAGCGCAGTTTTCAGCGTAAGTTTACCGCCAGCTTTTCAGTGGCACCGGCACGCTTCTATGAACGCATGCGAATGGAATATGCGCGGGATTTTTTGTTGCCCAAGCAATCGGTGGAAATCGCTGCCCACACACTAGGGTATCGATCAGTCGCAGCTTTTCGTACCAGTTTTGAAAAGCACTTTGGATTGTCGCCCTCCACTAGCCAGCAGATTCGCTAGAGTGAGTTAAACCATGAACCAAAAGCTATACTACCTACTTATTTTTAAAATCACTCTCACTCTAGCCATGTGGTGTATTCCGCTTATGTTGTTTCCGGCAGAATTGCTGGAATGGCTAGGGTTTCCAAGTATTGAACCCAGTCTTTTTTCGAAACTATTAGGCATGGCTTATCTGGCACTTGTGGTTGGCTATACCTTTGGATTGCTGGCGGTAAGAAACGGAGAGACGCCCATTAACACCATCTGGGTGGGAATTGTAAGTAACGGTGGCGCTGCAATCATACTAGGCTTTTATGGCCTACAAGGTGCATGGAGTGAATGGGGATGGTTTGCTCAGCTGCATATGTGGCTGTCGTTTATTGGTGTCACGATTATCACGTTTGGGCTTTTTATTTTTGGTCTATTTAACAAGGTAAATAACCGGTGATTGCGTGATTGATCGGGGCTTTATCGCCCCGATTAACTGTTAAGTCTCAAGAAATATTAGTTGTTTAAGGTTTCATAAATCAGCCTTGAAAATGATTTCTCATCCGACTCTTTAACATATTGCCAAGTACCAGTTTCTTTCCACGCTTCCCACCATTTCCGTGTCACAGTTTTGGTATAGGTTTGAAAATCAACATTAAGGCCCGCGAAAAAGTTATTAAGTACAAAGGTGGATTTACCGCGATGGTCATCCTGTATCATATTAAAGTGATCGTACTTGTGAGCCATCAAGATTGGAAAATGATTATGCAACAGTCCTTCAGGCCCTTTGTAAGATCCAAGCTTTCCATAATAATCCACGTATTTAGAGCAACTTTTAATTGGTTCAGGGGAAGCAGAACCACAACTGGAATGGGCGGGCACCACCGTGTCATCTTTTCCGGGAATGATTTTTTCAGAAACAACCTTTGCTGGCCCTAAGGGATCTAACAATTCGGCGCCATCCACAGAAAACCTTAGCCTGGGAATATCACTGGGCCACATAGCAGTGTTGCGTGCTGCAGACGTTCTTAGATCGATAACAACACCAAGCTCATCGTAATCCGTTACATCTAAATCTAATCCTAACACCGCTCCTGCAGCCCATTTCAGTGGTAACGGCACCCAGAAACTATTAGCAGAAGCAACAGCTAAGTCTGCTAGTTCCGTTCCGCCACCTGCGCCAGCTAGATCAATGGTAGCGACAATGTTTAACGGCTCATAGCCTTCGGCGGTTAACCAGGCTTCCTGATTAGCCATAAAATACCGCGACACTAAGTCACCGGTGCTATGAGTGACTAATACGCAGCCCGCTACACATAAACCATTCGCTGAATGCTGTTTGGCCTGCTCGAAAACAATTTCAGCAATGCCCCCTTCTAGCCGATCTGCTCCGGACCAATTGAGAAAACCCTCGGAATGACTGGCCCAAAAATTCCCGATAGAGCGTCGGTTAAGCACTGCGTCTCTAGAAGGGGGCGAAACAAGATCACTGAGGATCAAGCCATGGACGGATATCACATTATATCCAGCGATTTGGGATATCCCCGTTCTTGGAAACAACAAAATTCCAAATATAAAAAGCAGAAGCTTAGCAGCGGTAAATTTATTCTTATTCATTTTATTGTCTCTATCGTCTTGTTATTTATGGCTTACTACTGCTTTAAATTTAGTGCTTTGCTAGCGACTTTATTTGCCAAAAATTACTCTATTAATGCCAAAAGAAGCGATTAAGATCGCTGTTTTCACCAGCGTTTAACAAGGCCGTCGTCTAACTGTTGCTGAAAGTGATCAACCAATGTTTGTTTTAAGGGCGTAAATTGAATCCCCAAGTCTTTCTTGGCATAACTGGCGTCAAGTTTTAGCGGATATCCCATATTGTCTTTTACAAATTGACGCTCAAGCCCAACAAAGGGAGCCACCAGATAAACCATCCAATTAGGAATAGCAAAGCGAGGAAAAGGGAATCGACCGCCGAAATGCTTTTTAAGGGTTTTCGAAATATCCATATAGTTGATCGAATCGCTCGCCAAAATATGGCGCCCTGACGCCTTATCGTTACTAGCTGCTAGGATATGGGCTTCAGCCACATCCCTTACGTCGACAGCTGCAAATGTTAATTTAGGTGCACCAAACAACATCAATCCCGTACCAAAATCTCTTAAAACCTGAATGCTTTCACTGCGACTGCTCGTGCTGAGTGCAGGTCCAAAGACCATACCGGGGTTAATGGTTGTCATTGTCCATCGAGATTGTTGATCATGCATTTCCCATGCGAGTTTTTCGGCCACGGTTTTCGAATAGAAATAGGGTTGTCGCTTAGCAGAACTTGTAGTATTCCAGTCGGTTTCGTTAAAGGCAGATTTACCAGATTTTTTAAACTCTTTGATATCACCAAACACAGCAGCAACACTAGAAGTCAGCACAACACGTTCAACAGATGCTGCTTTGTTAACAGTATCTAAAACATTTTTAGTGCCTTTCTTAGCGGGATCAATAAGCTCTGCCATTGGCTTCTTGATATTTCGCGATTTGAATGGCGAAGCGGTATGCATCACTATCCCACAACCCTTCATCGCGTCTTCAAATGAGCCCTCTTCCAACAAATCAGCTTTGAATAGCTTCAGTGTTCCTGGCTCTTTCTGGGCGGCTTGCAACAGGTGCTTAACTTTCTTTTCATCGTTGGGGTTTCTAACCGTCGCATGTACCGTATAACCCTTTTCCAATAATTTTTTCACGATCCAGGATGCGACGTATCCATTTGCTCCGGTTACCAATACCGGTAAATTATTCTCTACTTCCGTCATTTTAAAATCTCACTAAGCAAATCTTCTAATTAGGCCAACTGGAGCAAATGCTCTGCACCAGGATCGCGGGGAGCATGTTGAGGTGGCGTTATTGGGCGCACTTTAAGGTGGTTTTGATACTGCTCCCGAGGCAATTGCAGCCCAGCTTTTTTAAACGCTGCCTCAGGTTCAAGCACTTCCGCGTTGATCGGTGGCTTGCCCAACAAAACAGGCTTAAGCACTTTCGCTGCACCAGGTGAAACTCGCTTCAAAACAAATAGCTGATGGTGCTCTGATAACATGGAAGACACTTTTAGCAATGCTTTTGCACCCATGATTACCGCTGCATCGGTAATCGCCGATTGTTGAACACCCGCCATGCGCCTCAACCAACGTGGCATGGTTGCGATGGTGGCTTTTTTGATAAGTTCTCGGGTAACTGACTTAAAGGGGCTGTAATAACTCGGCAAGTCATCCATCAAGAACGCAGATGCATCTAATAAATGGTGCACAATATTTTGAGTTTCTTCAGTAGCCGCTAAGATTGGCCGCATGCGCTCATAATACTCACGCATCTCCTGCCGATTTCTAGGTACCGTTTCCGGATCAATGGTTTGAAATTCAGCAGCGCGTCGACACTCAGCCCAATACTGCTCTTCCTCTTCAGCGGATAGTTTTCCTGGACCAAGCATTTCATAGGTAAGTAACACTGAATGCCATTGCGTTAAGTGTATCCATAGCTGTGCCTCCGGAGCGTTGGCATCGTATTGCCCACCACTAATCGGTTCAAGACCACGAATATGACTGTGAATTTTGAATAATGTATTGGAAGCGTTAACCGCTGTTTCGCTATCAGCGAACGCTACCGTAGAGACATACTGCAATGTCCGATCATAGCGAACCGAAGGGCGACTCATCACTGCATCGGTATCTTTTACCGAAGCTAAAAGGAAGGGTTCGAACATTTCCGTGATAACCGTTCGATGAAACCCAATCGTAAATGACACAGGGTGTTGAAACACCTTCCACGTAACGGAATCAGGCCCAAAAAAGCCATAATCCAAGTTGGGCTTTGTGGGTTTTCGATGTTTGCTTGTGGTTGTCATAACTAAATCTCCTGAATAGTCGAAAAGTAAATGATCGCTGCATATCCTTGATTTGAGGTGTCATTTGCTGAGTTTTCGCAGGACCATAAAAGCAACACTATCACGATATATGTTGCATTTGTATCTTTTGATAAAAAATTACCTATATCATTGATTTAATTAGATATTTAACATAAATTAGGACAACAAAAAGTCTGCATTTTTTGAGAATCAAATGCTAATCAACTTAGGTTAAGAGAGATTTCTAGTAAGTGGTGAGACGCTAAAGCATATGAGTAATGCCAAAATATGGAAGCGAAAAGCTTAGAAAAAAGGCTCTACAGCGTGTTCAAATCTGTAGAGCCTTTTGAGGTAGAACCACAAATTAATGCTTATTGAGTTAACACTGCTTGTTGTCAGTAATAGAGATAAAGTCTGAGCGATTAAGCCCATCCCTACTTTCTATCAAGTCTTGTAATTCAAGAATACGCTGTCGGCATAATGCTGGGTTGTTCTCGAAATGAAACAGATAAGCAACTTCATTCAGGTTATTAAGTGCATCAATATTTTCTAATAGCGCATTATCTTTAATGGATAGATCGGTAGCGAAGGTAATACCTTCCACGCCATTAAGGGTTAACAAACTGTTGGGATAATCTTATGGGTTAATGTCGATACGTTCTACCGCGCCAACTTACGGCAAATCACATAAAAAACCGGGGTGAACAGCAAACCGAAAGCCGTTACTCCCACCATACCACTGAACACCGTTAGCCCTATGGCTTGGCGCATTTCAAAACCTGCACCCGTTGCAAATAACAGAGGAATAACACCGAGGATAAAAGAAAATGACGTCATTAGAATCGGACGCAATCGTGTTTTGCAGGCTTCAACAGCTGCCTGGAAACGATCCATACCCGCATCGTCTTCATACTGCTTTGCAAACTCAACAATAAGAATCGCACTCTTAGAAGCCAGACCAATGAGAACAACAAAACCAATCTGGGTAAGAACGTTATTATCCATACCAGCAATCAAGAGTCCGGCACCCGCGGAGAGCAAGCACATGGGCACGATTAATATAATTGCCAATGGTAAGGTCCAGCTTTCGTATTGAGCCGATAGTAAAAGAAACACAAACAAAACTGCCATGATAAAAATAACGATGGCGGTATCGCCGGTGGCTTTTTCTTGGAATGCTAATTCAGTCCATTCAAAATCAAATCCCTCCGGAAGAATTTCATCCGCAAGTTGTTCCATTCGATCCAAAGCTTGGCCTGAGCTATAACCTACCGCCGTGTTACCACTCACAGAGGCTGCGGGGTATAAATTATAACGCGGCATGCGTGAAGGCCCGGACGTATCTTGAATCGAAGCAATGGAACCCAAAGGCACCATATGGCCGGTAGAGCTTCTTACCCTTAGGCGAAGAATATCCTCCTTCGTTAATCGGTAAGGTGCATCTGCCTGAGCCAACACGCGAAAGGAACGACCAAGGAAATTAAAATCATTCACGTAGGCTGTACCAAGATTATTTTCCAGCGTTGTAAATACATCCTGCATCTGTACTTTTAAACGACGCGCCTTTTCTCGATCAATATCCAAATAGATTCGAGGGGTTTGGGTTTCAAAGAAGGTGTAAGCCGATGTGGTTTCCGCAGCTTGGTTAGCAGCCATTACCAATGCCCAAGCCGCTTCTTCGAGTTCTTGAGCACTTTTGCCAGAGCGGTCCTGTACCATCATTTTAAAACCACCAGCACTACCCATGCCTCTGACTGGCGGTGGCGGCACAGCAATAACAAACGCCTCATCAATTGCAAATAGCGCCGCACTCATTTCATCAATAATGATATTGATATCACGGCGTTCGGACATCGGTTTGAAAACAGCAAATATGGCTCCAGCACTGCTAGAAATAGTATTCGTAGCCGCAGAGAATCCTGTAAAGCCTAATGTGTCTTCAATGTCTGGAATCGCGAGCAAAGTCGAGGTGACTTCTTTAACTACCTCATCGGTTCTATCCAGAGACGCTCCCGACGGTAAATTGATAATAATGATGGCGAAGCCTTGATCCTGGGAAGGAATAAAGCCGGTCGGTATTTTTGTTAGCTGCACCCCGGTTAAAGCAATTAAA